>NZ_JAAOKO010000006.1:0-239915 GCF_018320795.1 Stenotrophomonas sp. PE591 | reverse complement strand
GGCCCGAAGGCGGCTGATCTCGCTTTCCAGGTCGGTGGCTGGCCTGCGAGCCTCAGAGGTCAACGACCGGCCAGCACGGACCGCGTCAAGCCAGTTTGCCAGCGTCTTGACCGACATCTCCAACTGACGGGCCGCTGCGGCAGGCCCGAGCGACTCGGCCAACTCGACGGCTTGGTGCTTGAACTCATCGGTGTAGCTACGACGGGTGATACGGGACATAAGGGACCTCCAAGTGCGATCAAAGTATCGCTTCTTGGCGTCCGCTGACGGGGGGCCAGATCAGTCCGCGGCATGGATGCCGCGGCCAAGCCCCCATGGACGGGTTTACGGCGTCCCCCACAACCTGGCCCACCCCGCCTACCCACAGGAAACCAGCTTTTGCCGTTGCTCTGGCTGTTGCTTCGGCCTCTGCGGGTTCCGGGCGCCGCCCGGACGACTACAATCCCGCTCATGCTGAAATTCTCGAATGAACCCCGCCGGGGGCGCCTGTGAGCGGCCGTGGGGGCAATGACGGCCAGGTCCGCATCATCGGCGGTCGCTGGCGCAATACCCGCCTGCCGGTGCCGACCCTGCCGGGGCTGCGGCCCAGCAGTGACCGCGTGCGCGAGACCCTTTTCAATTGGTTGATGCCCAGACTGGGCGGCGCGCGGGTGCTGGACCTGTTCGCCGGCAGTGGCGCGCTGGGCCTGGAGGCGGTCTCGCGCGGTGCTGCCCACGCCACCCTGGTCGAGCGCGACGCGCAGCTGGGACGCAACCTGACCGCGGCCGTGGCCAAGCTGCAGGCCGCCGACCAGGTCACCGTGGTGCAGGCCGATGCCCTGGGCTGGCTGCAGGGCGCACCCGCGCAGCAGGCCGATCTGGTCTTCATCGACCCGCCGTTCGCCGATGGCCTGTGGCAGGACGTGCTGGCGCAGCTGCCGCGGCACCTGGCCGCCGATGCCTGGCTGTACCTGGAATCGCCGGCCGGCCACGTTCCGGTGCTGCCGCCGGACTGGCTGCTGCACCGCGAGGGCGGCACCCGCGAGGTGCGCTTTGCCCTGTACCGCCGCGCCACTGCTACACTTTGACCTCATCTGAACATCTGCATCCGCCCATGACCGTGGCCAACCGCCGCATTGCCGTCTATCCCGGCACGTTCGACCCGATCACCAACGGTCATATCGACCTGGTCAGCCGGGCCGCGCCGCTGTTTGAAAAGGTCGTGGTGGGCGTGGCGCAGAGCCCGTCCAAGGGCCCGGCGCTACCGCTGGAGCAGCGCGTGCAGCTGGCGCGTGGCGCACTGGGCCACCATGGCAACGTCGAGGTCATCGGCTTCGACACCCTGCTGGCCCATTTCGTCCGTTCGGTCCAGGGTGGGGTGCTGCTGCGTGGCCTGCGCGCGGTGTCCGACTTCGAGTACGAGTTCCAGATGGCCAGCATGAACCGCCACCTGATCCCCGAGGTCGAGACCCTGTTCCTGACCCCGGCCGAGCAGCACAGCTTCATTTCGTCCTCGCTGGTCCGCGAGATCGCGCGCCTGGGCGGCGACGTGTCCGGTTTCGTGCCGGCCGCGGTGCTCGAAGCCCTGCGCAAGGTCCGCGAAGCGAAGGCGGCACAGTCGTAAGTCCTGCTGTACCCGCACCCCATTACGTACAACACCACGCACCATTCCGGGAGGAAACCCATGAACACCACCATGCGCGCGATGCTGATCGCTTCGTTGGCCCTGGCCTTCACCGCCTGCAAGAAGGAAGAGGCCGCTCCGGTCGACGAGGCCAAGCAGGCCCTGGTCGCCCCGGCCAAGGATGATGATGCAGGCTGGAAGAAGTACCTGCAGGAAGTGGCCATCCAGAACATGGGCAACATCACCAACAGCCCGTTCCTGTACTACCTCTCGCCGGAATCGGATCCGGACTTCCAGGCCAAGTACGAGCGCCAGACCGAGAGCGCGACCCAGGCCGTGGCCCGTGGCGTGCAGCCGGGCAACATGCTGGCCTTCGGTTCGTCGGCCTCGGGCAAGATGGCTGACATGATCCAGGCCGTGTTCAAGGACGTGTCGCCGGATTCGATGAAGGGCGTGCGCGTCGTCTTCATCGGCCAGTCGGCCGACAACGCCCGTGTGCAGGCTGCGATCCAGCCGACCGGCGCCGAGTACATTTTCGTCGAAGCCAAGTAATACCGAGCCATGGCGGCCATGCTCCGGCATGGCCCAGGCGGCGTCCTGCAAGGGCGCCGCTGATGACCTGACCGGCCCGCGCGCCCGCGCTGGCCGGTCCTTTGTCCCAGGGCGCGGGCGAGGAGTATCGCCGTGTCGCTGAAAATCAACGAGCTCTGCGTCAACTGCGACGTATGCGAGCCGGCCTGCCCGAACCAGGCCATTGCGATGGGTGAAACCATCTACGTGATCGACCCTGCGCGCTGCACCGAATGCGTGGGTCATTTCGACGAGCCACAGTGCGTGGTCGTCTGCCCGGTCGAGTGCATCGATCCGGACCCGGAGATCGTGGAAACGGAAGACCAGCTGCTGGCCAAGCTGCGCCAGCTGCAGCACGATCACCCCGAACTCTACGCGGAGCCTCCATCCGAATGAAGACGCTGATCGTCCGCCCCCTGTTGCTGCTCGGCCTGCTGCTGAGCCCGATCGCCTGGGCCGACGGCCCGGCCCGTGCCGAGCGCCCCGACGGCGCGGCCATTGCCAGCGGCCACGCGCTGGCCACCCAAGCCGGCATCGACATCCTGGCGCAGGGCGGCAACGCCTTCGACGCCGCGGTGGCGGTATCGTCCACGCTGGCGGTGGTCGAGCCGATCAGTTCCGGGCTGGGCGGCGGTGGCTTCTTCCTGCTGCACGACGCGGCCACCGGCAAGGACGTGATGCTGGACGCGCGCGAGACCGCGCCGGCCGCGGCAACGCCGCAGGCCTTCCTCGACAAGCAGGGCAACCTCGACCGTGACCGCTCGGTCAACGGCGCGTGGTCGGCTGGCATCCCGGGCCTGCCTGCGGCGCTGGTCGAGCTGTCGGCCAAGCACGGCAAGCTGCCGCTGTCTGCATCGCTGCAGCCGGCGATCCGCATCGCGCGCGAAGGCTTCCCGGTCTACGACCGCATGGCCAAGGGCTATGCCTCTCGCCGTGAGGTGATGGAGCGCTACCCCGGCACCCGTGAGGTCTACCTGCGCAATGGCAAGCCGATCGCCAGCGGTGACCTGTTCAAGCAGCCGGAGCTGGCACAGACGCTGGAGCGCTTGGCCGCAGGTGGCTTCGATGGCTTCTACAAGGGCCAGACGGGAAAGCTGTTGCTGGCCGGCGTGAAGCAGGCCGGCGGCAAGTGGACCGCTGAAGAGCTGGCCGGCTATCGCGTGAAGCAGCGCGAACCGATCGTGTTCAACTACAACGGCTGGAAGATCACCACCGCGCCGCCGCCGTCGTCCGGTGGCATCGCGCTGGCCAGCATGCTGCAGATCCTGGAAGGCTGGGACATCAACAAGATGGACCCGGCGCACCGCACCCACCTGGTGGTGGAGTCGATGCGCCGTGCCTACCGTGACCGCACCTTCTTCCTCGGCGATCCGGACTTCGTGCAGATCCCGCAGAAGGTGCTGACCAGCAAGGACTACGCACAGGGCCTGCGGGCGACCATCCATCCGGAGAAGGCCACGCCCAGCGACCTGCTGTCGGGCAACCCGACCCCGCTGGAAGATGACGAGACCACGCACTTCTCGATCATCGACCGTGACGGCAACCGGGTCGGCGCGACCCAGACCGTCAACCTGCTGTACGGCTCGGGGCTGATTCCGAAGGGTACCGGCGTGCTGCTGAACAACGAGATGGACGACTTCGCGCTGAAGCCGGGCACGCCCAACGCGTTCGGCGTGATGGGCTACGAGGCCAATGCGCCGAAGGCGGGCAAGCGCATGCTCAGCTCGATGACCCCGACCTTCATGGAGAACGCCGACAAGGTGGTGGTGCTGGGCACCCCGGGTGGCAGCCGCATCATCACCATGGTGCTGCTGGGCATCCTCGGCTACGACGCCGGCCTGGACGCGCAGCAGGTTGCCGCGCTGCCGCGCTACCACCACCAGTGGCTGCCGGACCTGATCGAAGCCGAGGACGATGCATTCGACGCGGCCACGGTGAAGCAGCTGCAGGCGATGGGTCACAAGATCGATCTGCCGGGCAATGTGGCCGCCGGGGGCCGCGGGTCCAGCCACGTGTGGGGCAACCTGCAGACCGTGGAATGGGACCGGAAGGCCAACAAGCTGTTTGGCGGCAGCGACCCGCGCAACCCGGTGGGCAGCGCCCTGGTCGTGCCGGCACGCTGATCCGGTCGTGCCGGCCGCTGGCCGCCAATCTGGCTGTTTACCGAAACCCCGCCCTTGACGGCGGGGTTTTCTGTTTCCTTTCTAGCGATTATTTAACGAGCCGGCGCCGATAATCGACACATGAAACTCTGGTCTATTCGTGGAAACTCGCAGCGCCTCGACGGCGGCGCGATGTTCGGCAACGCGCCGCGCGCGTTGTGGGAAAAATGGGCGGCACCGGACGAGCTCAATCGCATCGAGCTGGCCTGCCGTGCGCTGCTTGCCAGCCCGCTGGAAGGCAAGACCGTGCTGTTTGAAACCGGTATCGGGGCGTTCTTCGATCCGCGCATGCGTGAGCGCTATGGCGTGCAGGAAAGCCAGCACGTACTGATCGATTCGCTGCGCGAAGCAGGTTTCGAGCACGAGGATATTGATGTCGTCGTGCTCAGCCACCTGCATTTCGATCATGCCGGTGGCCTGCTGGCGGCATGGAGCGAAGGGCGTGAGCCGGAACTGCTGTTCCCCAATGCGACTTATGTGGTCGGTGCGCAGCATTGGCAGCGCGCCATGCAGCCGCATCCGCGCGACCGTGCCAGCTTCATTCCGGAGCTGCCTGGCCTGCTGCAGGCCAGCGGTCGCCTGGAAGTAGTGGACGGCGAGTATTCGAAGGTTCTGGGTCGCAGCGTTCGCTTCAGCTACAGCGATGGCCACACGCCGGGGTTGATGCTGGCCGAGATCGTCGGCCACGCGCACGCCGGCGAAGATGCGCACGGCGGGGTGGTGTTCTGTGCCGACCTGATCCCGGGGCGCTCATGGGTACACGTGCCGATCACCATGGGCTACGACCGCAATGCCGAGCTCCTGATCGACGAGAAGCGGCAGTTCCTTGAGGACAAGCTGGCGCGCAACGTGCATCTGTTTTTCACCCACGACCCGCAGGTGGCGCTGGCGCAGCTGGGTCGCGATGACAAGGGGCGTTTCGTGACCCTGCACGAGCAGGGTGAATTGAAGGCGCGCGCGCTGGGGTGACGGGTGTTCGGCAGGGCTGCTCCCTGCACCTGCAGAAGCCGAAGCAAGATCAAGAACGGCATTCCGTGGGATGGCGGGGCGGTGTGGGTGGTCAGGACACGCCGTGAACCCATCCATGGGGGCTCGATGGCGCCATCCACGGCGCCTGCCCACCCACACCGCCCCCATCTCTGACAGGTGGCCGGTGGCTATTGGTGGGTGCCGACCGTTGGTCGGCACATCTGTCAGATATCGATATTCAAATGGGGTCGAATGCCATTGCTGTGCAACGGGCTCTGCCCCCATTCGATTGAACTGGACGAGCGATGCTACGACGCCTTCAGGCAGCTGCTCATGAAGGTCTTGCGCGCGTCACCGGCCAGCTTCTTGGCACCCGCGTCAGCATTGCACTTGCGCATGCGTTCCTGTTGCGCGTTGGCCGGCTTGGCTTCGGCAGCGTGGCCACTGAGGCAGGAACTCTGCGCGGTCTTGTAGGCGTCACCCTTCAAGCCCTTGTTCTTGGCCGAGCAGTCGGCCATGCGCTGCTGCTGCGGCGTGGTGGCATTGGCAGCCAGGGGCAGGCCGACCAGCAGGACAGCGGCCAGCAGGAAAGAAGCTTTCATCGAGAGCACTCCAAGCGGTGGCGGGTGCGCGGAGCATTGGCCTGCAGGCAGCAAGGCCACGTGAAGAATCGTGCCTCGGCAGCGACCGCTTGCAGGGGCATTCAGATCGGCGTATTACTTAGCCATATGGGTAAGTATGATCCCGCCATTCAAGACGTGTTCCAGGCACTGGCCGACCCCACCCGATGCGCGATCGTGGCGGCGCTGGGGCAGGGGCCGCGCACGGTGTCGACCTTGGCCGAGCCTTTTGAGATGGCCTTGCCCTCGCTGATGAAGCATCTGGCCGTGCTGGAGCGCAGTGGCGTGGTGCGCAGTCGCAAGCAGGGGCGTGTACGCACCTGCGAACTGGTGCCGGAACGGTTGGGCCAGGCCGAGCAATGGCTGGCCGCGCAGCGCGTCGTGTGGGCAGCGCGCGCCGACCGCATGGTCGAGTTTGTCGAAACCCTTCACCGACAGGAGCAGGCTCATGGCCGTAGACGCAGGTAGCAACCCCGAGACCGATCTGGTCATCAGTCGCGTACTGAACGCACCGCGCGCCGCCCTGTGGCGGGCGTGGACCGACCCGGAGCTGCTGCGCCAGTGGTGGTGCCCGAAGCCGTGGTCCACCGAAGTGCGTGCCTTCGACCTGCGCCCGGGCGGCGCCTTCCACACCTTCATGCAGGGCCCCGACGGCGGCAGCAGTGACAACCCGGGCAGCTTTCTGGAGATCGTGCCGCAGCAGCGTCTGGTGTTCACCTCGATGCTGGGACCGGGTTGGCGGCCGCAGTCACCGTGGCTGGGCTTCACCGCCATCATCTCGATGGAGGATGAGGGCCAGGGCTGTCGTTACACCGCGCAGGTGATGCACCCGGACAAGGCCCTGCGCGACCAGCATGAGCAGATGGGCTTCTTCGACGGCTGGAACACCGTCATCGGCCAGCTGGAAGCGTTCGCGGCCGGCCTGTAGGCCGGCATCCGGGGTGGGGTCAGAGCCCATTCTGCGAAAGGGATCCGACCCCGGTTCACCGGATCAACCGACGCGGGTACCGAAGATGCGGTCACCGGCATCGCCCAGGCCGGGCAGGATGTAGCCCTTGTCGTTGAGCTGGGCATCGATGGCCGCGGTGTAGATTTCCACGTCCGGATGCACGGCCTTGACTGCTTCGATGCCTTCCGGCGCGGCCACCAGGAAGATGCCCTTGATGCGGCGGGCACCGGCACGCTTGAGCATGTCGATGGTGGCGATCAGGGTGCCGCCGGTGGCCAGCATCGGGTCCAGGATCAGCGCGTCGCGCTCTTCCAGGCGGCCGGTCAGGCGCTCGAAGTAGGGCACCGGCTGCAGGGTTTCCTCATCGCGCTGCAGGCCGACCACGCTGACGCGTGCCGCCGGGATCAGCGACAGCACGCCGCTGAGCATGCCCAGGCCGGCGCGCAGGATCGGCACCACGGTGATCTTGGCGCCGGCGATGCGCTGCACGGTGACCGGACCGGCCCAGCCGGGCAGGGTGTGAGGCTCGGTGTCCAGGTCGGCGGTGGCCTCGTAGGCCAGCAGCGTGCCGAGCTCGTTGGCCAGTTCGCGGAAATCCTTGGTGCTGAGCGCAGCGTTGCGCATCAGGCCGATCTTGTGCTGCACCAGCGGGTGGCGCACTTCGACGATCTTCATGGTCGGGAAGGGGGATAAGGAGAGAGGACGCCATTTTGCCGGATTGGGCGCCCAACCCCAAACCGGGGCCGGAGACGGCCCGCATGAAATGTGCAGATGCATGTCATTGCCATGCAACCTTGCGGACATACCGTGCAGACCCATTCTTAACAGGAATGGGGATTCCCAGTGCATATCAAGACTCCGTTGGCCGTTGCCATCACCCTGACCCTGGCGATGGGGGCTGCTGCACCACTGCAGGCCGCCGGGCAGCAGGCGGTTGCCGGCACCGGTGCAGTGGCCGCCGATGCGGTCGACCTGGACCGCATTGAAGTGCGCGCCCAGCTTGAATCGCAGATCCGCGCGGTGGACCTCAAGCGCAGCAGCAACGCCATCGAGGATGCGGTGTCGTCCGACGCGCTGGGCCAGTACCCGGACAAGAACGTGGCCGAGTCGCTGCAACGCCTGCCGGGCATCAGCGTGACGCGCGACCAGGGCGAGGGCCGCTACGTGGTCGTGCGCGGACTGGATGCCAACCTCAACAGCGTCAGCGTCGACGGCATCGCCATCGGCACACCGGACAACTCCAGCCGCGCCGCACCGATGGACGTGATCCCGTCCGATTCGACCGAGCGCCTGCGCGTGGTCAAATCACCGACCCCGGACATGCCGGGCGACGCCATTGGCGGCGCGATCCTGGTCGAGACCGCCTCGGCGTTCGACCGCGAGGGCCGCAGCCTGCGTGGCAAGATCGAAGGCAGCCACCAGCAGCTTTCGGGCGAGACCAGCCCGAAGGCCGCCTTCAACTACAGCGAAGTGTTCAATGACACCTTCGGCATCGCCGCCGGCGTGAACTACCAGAAGCGGACGTTCGAATCGGACAACAGCGAGGTGGAGTACGGTGATGTCAGCGGGAACAAGGATCCGACCACCACCCGCCCGGGCGAAATCACCGCGCTGAACCTGCAGAACCGCAAGTACGAGATCGAGCGCAAGCGCATCGGCGCCAACCTCAATTTCGACTGGCGCCCGAACGAGGACAGCCGTTACTACCTGCGCACGCTGTACAGCCAGTTCGACGATGCCGAAACCCGTCAGCGCGTGATCTTCAACTTCAACAGCGCCGACATGATCGCCACCGGCACCGACCAGTATCGACTTGCCGGCATGCCGAAGGATTCGATCGACAAGCGCATGCGCTACCGGACCAAGGAAGAGAACACCTTCGCCGCCAGCCTGGGTGGCGAGAACAAGCTGACCGACGCAGTACTGGACTACAAGATCGGCTATACCCGCACCGAAGAACGGGTTGACGACGAGATCGAGTCGCGCTTCAAGCTCAACGGCAAGGCCTTCAATGGCACGTTGGACCAGCGCAGCCGCCTGCCCACCTACACCTTCGACAACGACCAGTGGCTGGACAACGCCAACTACAAGTTCGACCGTGTGGTGGCCAAGCCGAAGAGGGTGGACGACGAGGAGCGCAGCGCGCAGGTCAACATCCGCTTCGACGGCGACAACAGCAGCTACAAGTTCGGCCTGCTCGGGCGCTGGCGCGACCGTGACGTGAATGTCGATGAGGCGTCGCTGCGCGTGGGTCCGGCGATCAAGCTCAGTGACTGGACCACCGGCTCGCCGGAACATCGCCACGGCCCGATGGGTCAGGGCATGGACTCGTCGGCGATGCGCAGCTACTGGTCGCAGCACGGTGGCGAATACAGCGCGCGTCCGCAGGATGTCGGTGGCAACGCCGCGACGTCTCTGGAAGGCGACTACACCGCGCGCGAAGACGTGTTCGCCAGCTATGCGATGGGCACCTGGGACATCGGTGCGCTGCGCGTGATCGGCGGCGTGCGTGTGGAGAACACCCGCTTCAGCGCCACCGGCAATCGCGTGGACGTGGCCAAGGACGGGCGCTCCTACACCGCGACCCGGGTCACCGCCAGCAAGAGCTACAACAACGTACTGCCGGGCCTGCACCTGCGTTACGACGCCAGCGACGACTGGGTGTTCCGCTTCGCCGCCAACAAGACGGTGGCGCGCCCGGGCTTCGGCGATGCCTCGCCGCGCATCGGCCTGGCCCGCAACGACAATGAAGTGCGTTTGGGCAATCCGGAGCTGGATCCGTACGAGTCGACCAACATCGACCTGTCGGTGGAGAAGTACATCGGCGACAGCGGCATCCTCTCGCTGGGCGTGTTCCACAAATCGATCGACGGCTACATCGTGCAGGTCCGCCAGGCTGGCGCCGACGGCATCTACGACGGCCTGCCGGTGGTGACCTCGATCAATGGCGACAAGGCCAAGGTGCGTGGCGCCGAGTTCAACTGGCAGCAGCAGCTGTCGTTCCTCCCGGCTGGCTGGGATGGCCTGCTGGTGGGTGCCAGCGGCACCTGGCTGGACACTGATTTCGACCCGGGCCTGGCCAAGCGCGCCGGTGAGGACTTCACCCTGCCGCGCGCCTCGAAGAACGTGTACAGCGCGCACATCGGCTATGAGAAGTACGGCCTGAGCACCCGCGTGGCAGCCGTGCACCGCAGTGAGTACCTGGACACCCTCGGTGCCGGCCGTGCCTTCGACATCTACGTAGCGCCGAACACCCAGCTCGACTTCTCGCTTGACTACAGGTTCACTCCGCGCGTGAGCATGTATTTCGAGGCACAGAACCTGCTGGACAAGCCGCTGGAGCTGTACCAGGGCACGCGCTCGCGCACCCTGCAGATGGAAGAGTATGGCCGCACCTACGCACTGGGCCTGAAGGTGGCACTGTGAGCGGGCCTCGCATCACCCTGCTGGCCACCCTGCTGGCCGTGACGTTGGTGGCAGGCTGCACGCCGGCCAACGGCAATGAGCCGGCCGTGGCCAAGCCCGGGGCGAAGGCCACGAACGAGCGTGCGGTGACCACCATCGCCGAGGCATTCCTTTCACCGATGACGCCGGCTGACAACATCGATTCGCCTGCCGCCTGGCGTGCACCTGACGGAAAGCTGTGGCTGATCGCCACTGCCAAGGCCACCGACAAGCTGGTGGTCTACGACGGCAGCAGCGGCCAGCACCTGCGCGACGTAGGCAGCAGCGGCACCGCGCCAGGGCAGTTCGATCGCCCAAACGGCATCGCGGTGACCGACGATCTGCTGTGGATCGTGGAGCGCGACAATCACCGCGTGCAGGTACTGAGCCTGCCGGACTTCACTCCACTGGCGACCTTCGCTGCGGACGACCTGCGCAAGCCGTACGGGCTGTGGGTCGACCGCCGTGCCGATGGCTACAGCGTCTACGTGACCGACTCCTGGGACAACGGCGAGGATGCACAGGGCCGTGACATCCTGCCGCCGCTGACCGAGCTGGACAAGCGCGTGCGCCAGTACCAGGTGACCCGCGATGGCGCGAAGGTCGAAGCGAAGCTTGTGGCCAGCATCGGTGATACCACTGAGGCGGGTGCCCTGCGCGTGGTCGAGTCGATCTGGGGTGACCCCGAGAACGATCGCCTGCTGATCGCCGAAGAGGACGAGGGCTACGCCAGCGAGTTCAAGGTCTACACGCTGGCCGGGCGTTTCACCGGCACCACCTTCGGCCGCGACGTGTTCAAGGCGCAGGCCGAAGGCGTAACCCTGCGCACCTGCGGCAAGGATGGTTGGTGGATCACCACCGAACAGGGCAAGCAGCGCAGCGTGTTCCACCTGTTCGACCGCCACACCCTGAAGCCGGTCGGCGCGTTCCAGGGCAATACCGTGGCCAACACCGATGGCATCTGGATGATGCAGCAGCCCAGCGCGCGCTTCCCGCACGGCGCGTTGTATGCGGTGCATGACGACCAGGGCGTGGTGGCGTTCGACTGGGAGAGCATCGCCAAGCAGTTGGCATTGCCGCTGGAGTGTGGTTCGTGAGCGGTCGTTGCCTGATGCGTACGTTGGCGCTGGGCCTGCTGCTGGCGGTGCCGTCGTTGTGCTTCGCGGCGGCTGAAGCGAACACCCAGGTGCCGGCGGGCAGCCGCCACTACGCAGCGACGACGGTGCCGGACCGCATTGTCGCTTCGCCGGCAGTCGATCCCGGCCATGGGTTCGCCGTGGCCTGGCGCACCGACGGCAGCGTGCAGGCGCCGCTGCTGGAGATTGCCCTTGCCGGTGATTCACCGGCCATCGAGGGCATCCGCCAGGTGCGCGCCACGACCCGCGCGCTGCAGACCGAGAACGGGCTGTCGCACCACCACCGCGCTGATGTCAGCGGCCTGCGGCCCGATACCCTGTACGTCTACCGCGTGCAGGGCAACGGCAGCTGGAGCGCCTGGAACCAGCTGCGCACGCTGGCTGCGCCCGACCAGCCGCTGACCCTGCTGTACTTTGGAGATACCCAGAACAAGAACGTGAGCCATGTCAGCCGCGTGGTGCGCGCCGCGCAGAAGGCCGCACCCGAGGCGCGCCTGAGCCTGTTCGCTGGCGATCTGGTCAGTGGGGGCGATGGTGCCGATGACAGCGAGTGGGGCGAATGGTTTGCCGCCACCGGTTGGCTGGCGCAGGAAACCCTGGTCGCGCCGGCGATCGGCAACCACGAGTATGTCGAGGAGTTCGAGGACACTCCGCAGGAACGCCGCGTGCTGGGCAGGCACTGGCCGGTGACGTTCGCGCTGCCGGGCAATGGGGCATCCGCCGCACAGCAGACCAGCTACTGGTTCGATGCGCAGGGCGTGCGCGTCGCCGTGGTCGATGGCACGTCGGCACTCGACCTTGGCACGGCCAAGGCACAGGCGCAGTGGCTGGACAAGGTACTGACCGGCAATCCGCAGCCGTGGACGCTCGTGCTGCTGCACCAGCCGTTCTATTCGCCGCGCGAAGGGCGCGAGAACGCCGCATTGCGTGACGTGCTGCTGCCGGTGGTTCGTCGCCACAACGTCGATCTGGTGCTGCAGGGCCACGATCACACCTATGGCCGCCGTGGTGAAGGGCAGGCCGCGACGCCGCAGTATGTGGTGACCGTGGCGGGGCCGAAGCAGTACCGTCTCTCCGACGAGGCACGTAGGACGATGGATCCGGTGGCCGAGGACACCCAGCTGTTCCAGGTGTTGCACATCGATCCGCAGCACCTGCGCTATGAAGCCCGCACGGTGACCGGGCGACTCTACGATGCCTTCGAGCTGCGTCGCGACGCCAAGGGCGGCAAGCAGCGCACGGAGCTGACCGAAGGCCGCATCACGCCGCGTGACTGCCCGCGCGCGCAGACTGCCAAGGGCCGCGCCGATCGCTGCTGGGAATGAGGAGGAGATCCAGATGAAAACCGTACACCGTCTTGTCCCCATGGCTGCCATCGGCGGGGCCCTGCTCCTGCTCGCGACCGCGGTGGCCGCCGCCGATGGCGTGCTGCACCCGTTCCTGGTGGCGCAGCCGAAGCAGGCGCCGCAGGAAGTGAACCTGGCGGTGGAGATTCCGGCCGGAAGCTTCACCAAGTACGAGATCAAGGAGGACGGCCTGGTGCACGTGGATCGCTTCCAGTCGATGCCGGTCGCCTATCCGGCCAACTACGGTTCGATGCCGCGCACGTTGGCTGGCGACAACGATCCGCTGGACGCGCTGGTGTTGAGCCGTGAACCCCTGCATCCGGGCGTGATCGTGCGCTTCCGGCCGATCGGCTACCTGAAGATGGTCGACGGCGGCGAGCACGACGAGAAGATCATCGGCGTGCCGACCGACAAGGTTGACCCGACCTACGCCAACATCCGCGACCTGGCCGATCTGCCGGAGATCGAACGACAGCGCATCGAAGCGTTCTTCCGGGTCTACAAGGACCTGCCGGCCGGGCGCAACCCGGTGCAGCTCAACGGTTGGGGCAACGCTGCCGAGGCGCGGACGCTGATCAGCGAAGCGATGAAGCGCTTCGAAAAATAGATCCACGCCATGGCTGGATTCAGTCCAGCAACGTCTCGATGAACGACTCGGCCTGCAGGCGGTCGCCCAGTACCCGGGCCACCGCCTGTACGGCTGCCTCCTGGTGTTCAGGACGGATGCCGCCATCGTCATCGTCGTTGTAGAGGTCATCGCCGGCATCGAGGTACACCGTGCCTGCAGCAGCCAGAGCCGCCATCAAGGTCGGCACATCGGCAGTGATCTCGCCGGCATCCAGCAGGCCGGCGCCGTGGTGGCTGAACAGCACACGGCCGTCGTCCAGGTCGAGGATGAACGGATCAGCGCCACGATCGGCAATCACCAGCCAGTTCGATGGCCAGTCGTTGATCCGTTCGCCGCTGACGCCATGCCATCGATAGCCGGCCTGCTGGCTCCACAGGCGCTGCAGTGGCGGTATCCAGACATCAAGGCCGGGAACGGTGATGCCGGCGCGGCCAACCCTGGCATTGATCTCTTCGCCCAGCGGCCCGACCTGCGCGTAGAACGACGCCAGTGCCGTGGGCAGCGGGAACGGGCCCTGCCAGTCACGCTCGTGCTGCGCATGCAGCAGCCCGAAGCGGGCGAATGAGGCGTGCAGATCATCCATGTCAGAGTCCAACGGGTAGCGGCCGTGCAGCCTAGCAGACGGCGTCTGCGCGCATCCCCTTCACCACCGCTGGCTATCATGTGCGCCTTCCACAACGAAGGCAGTGCCTGTGTCGGTAGCGTTGGTATGGTTCCGCCGTGATCTGCGGCTGCAGGACAATCCGGCCCTGCAGGCCGCGCTGGATGCCGGTCACGACGTGGTGCCGGTCTACATCCATGCGCCGCACGAAGAAGGTGAGTGGGCGCCGGGTGCCGCCTCCGATGCGTGGCGCCACCGTTCACTGGCCGCGCTGGATGCGGACCTGCGCACGCGCGGTTCCTCGCTGGTGCTGCGCAGTGGTGACAGCCTGCCGGCCCTGCAGTTGCTGATCGCGCAGACCGGCGCCGAGGCGGTGTACTGGAACCGCAAGTACGAACCGGCCACCCAGCCACGCGACGCCACCATCAAGCGCATGCTGCGCGAGCAGGGCATCGACGCGCAGAGCTGCAATGGCAGCCTGTTGTTCGAGCCTTGGGACATCGCCACCCGGCAGGGCCAGCCGTACAAGGTATTTACGCCGTACTGGCGCAATGTACTCAGTCATTGGCGCCTGCCGGCACTGCAGGCCGCACCGGAAGCACTGGCGCCGCACGCGGTCGACAGCCTGGCATTGGATGATCTCCAGCTGGCGCCGACGCTGGACTGGGATACCGGCTTCTGGGAGCACTGGCAGCCGGGTGAAGCCGGTGCGCTGGAAGCACTGTCCGTCTTTGAAGACGGTGCCCTTCGCGGATATCGCGAGCAGCGTGACCTGCCGGACCGTGTCGGGACCTCGCGGCTGTCGCCGCACCTCCATTTCGGCGAAATCGCACCCTGGCGGATTGCCCATGCGCTGGAAGGGCTGCGTAGCGCCGGCACCGACGCCGACATCGACGGCTACCTGCGCCAGCTGGGCTGGCGTGACTTCGCCTACCACCTGCTGCATCACTTCCCGAAGACGCCCACCGACAACCTCAACCCGCGTTTCGATCGCTTCCCATGGGCAACGCCCAGTGAGGCGCAGCTGTACGACTGGCAGCGCGGCAACACCGGCGTGCCGATCGTCGATGCCGGCCTTCGCGAGCTGTGGCACACCGGCTACATGCACAACCGGGTGCGGATGATCGTGGCCAGTTACCTGTGCAAGCACCTGCGCGCGCACTGGCTGCATGGCGCACGCTGGTTCTGGGACACCCTGGTCGATGCCGACCTGGCCAACAACACCATGGGCTGGCAGTGGGTGGCCGGGACCGGTGCCGACGCGGCACCGTACTTCCGTGTGTTCAACCCCGTGACCCAGGCCGAGAAGTTCGATCCGCAGGCACGGTACATCAGCCGCTGGGTGCCCGAACTGGCCGCGCTGCCGGTGAAGGCCCGGTTTGCGCCCTGGCAGCATCCGCTGCTGCTGGCGGCACATGCCCCGGGCTATCCGCGTACGCCGCTGGTGGACCTGGCCGCGGGCCGCGACGCCGCATTGGCGGCGTACCGCCAGTCGGGGGCGGGGTAAAGGGCGACCTGAGCGATCTGGTCAGTTAGCTGAACGCGGCCCTGTCGGTGTGCCCGATCATCATTCCGGCATCGCATCGGGCTGTTTATTCTCTTTGCGCCCGCAGGCCGCCGGCCGACCGGAAACCAAGGAGAACCTCATGATCCGCAACACCACCCGCAACGTCGCACTGGCCCTGATGAGCGCGGCCGTCCTGTCGGCCTGCGCCACCGGCGGCTCCTACGTACAGAGTGACCAGTACGGCAACCCCACCGAGCAGCAGAACCGCACCGGGCGCAACGCCCTGATCGGTACCGCCATCGGCGTGGCAGCCGGCCTGCTGACCGGCGACAGCGCCACCGAGCGCCGCCAGCATGCCCTGATCGGCGCCGGTATCGGTGCGCTCAGCGGCGCCGCCGTCGGCCAGTACCAGGATCGCCAGGAACGCGCACTGCGCGAGCGCACTGCCAACACCGGCATCGATGTGCAGCGCCAGGGCGACAACATCATGCTGAACCTGCCGGACGGCATCACTTTCGACTTCGGCAAGTCGACCCTGAAGCCGCAGTTCTACGGCGCGCTCAATGGCGTGGCAGGCACCCTGCGTGACTACAACCAGACCATGATCGAAGTGGTCGGCCACACCGACAGCATCGGCAGCGATGCGGTCAACAACCGCCTGTCGAAGGAACGTGCCGACTCGGTCGCGCAGTACCTGATCGGCCAGGGCGTGCAGAGCGTGCGCATCGAAACGCTGGGCGCCGGCAAGTCGTACCCGATTGCCGACAACAGCACCGATGCCGGCCGCGCCAAGAACCGCCGCGTCGAGATTCGGGTGATTCCGCTCAAGCAATAACGCGTAGCGTTACTGCTTGAGCCGGTCCGGCCATCGGCCGGAACGAAAATGCCGCCCTTGCAGGCGGCATTTTTGTGGGTGCCGAGCGTTGCTCGGCACGCCGACAGCGTTCCCGTTCGAGGCTTCTCCGAACGGCGCCGACCAAGGTCGGCATCTACCGGAAGCCTTGGTCGGCGTCGTTCCAACCGCAGTCGAGCATGGCTCGACTCTACAAACCCGGCTACGCCGCCGAAGCGGCCACCTTCTCCAGGATCCGCTTGCCGCTGCTTTCCAGAGCGGCGTCTTCCTTTTCCTTCTGCTGCTGCGCCAGCTTCGCACCCGGGCACTGCGCCAGCATGTAATTGGCGTCGAAGTTGAGCTTTTCGACAAGGAAGTCGACGAACGCACGCACCTTTGGCGAGACCAGGCGGCCGCCGGCGAACACGGCGTTGAAGTCCACTTCCGGGCCGGTCCAGCCGGCCAGCACGCGGCGCACCATGCCCGATTCAACGAACGGCTTGGCCATCACGTCGCCGGTCAGCAGCAGGCCTTCACCACAGACCAATGCACCATTCAACGCAGACATGTCGTTGGCGGTCATCAGCGGGGTAACCGGGAAGTCACGCAGCTCGCCGCCGTTCTCGCCCAGCTGCCAGGTGAAGCGCGGCGAATTGCCGGTGTGGTACGGCTTGCGCATCGCCAGGATGCGATGGAACTGCAGCTCCTCCGGATGCAGCGGCTCGCCATAGCGTTCGATGTAGGCCGGGCTGGCGAACACCTGCGTGCGCAGGCTGCCGAGCTTGCGCGCGACCAGGTTCGAATCGGGCAGGGCACCCACGCGCAGCGCAAGGTCCGCTTCACCTGCAATCAGGTCCAGCTTCTCGTTGCCCATGTGCATGTCCAGGCGGATTTCCGGGTACTGCGCATGGAACTGGCCCAGCAGCGGGGCGATCCAGGTGATGCCGATCGAATAGGGCACGGTGAAGCGCAGCCAGCCGCGCGGGCCGGACTGCAGCTGGCTCACCGCGCTCTCGGCCTCTTCCAGTTCGCGCGCGATGCGCTGGCAATGTTCGTGGTAGATCGAACCGGCTTCGGTCAGGCCGAGGCGGCGCGTGGTCCGGTGCAGCAGGCGCGCGCCCAGGCGCGTTTCCAGCTCCTGCACTTTGCGGCTGACCGTGGTCTTGGGCAGGCCGAGCGATTTGGCAGCGGCAATGAAGCTGCCTTGCTCGACCACTTTGACGAAGATCAGCGTCTCGTTGAGATCGTGGGACATGGTCGGGGATCCTGGACGTCGGGGATGGGACAATCGTGACAGAACGATTGGACCGGGAGCGGGATGATTATTCCCCTTAATCAGGACTAATCAAGTAAAGGTTTGAGGTCTATCGTGGCGCCATTCGTTAATTGGAGCCCGTCCGCCATGAGCCTGCGCAACATTCTTGCCCGACTCCGGAACGCCGGCCAGAACACCCTGGACCTGGCGATGACCGTCGAAGCCCGTCCGAGTTCCTTGGTACACAAGGACTTTCGTGAGTTTACCGCGCCCATGCGTCAGCAGCGTGGCGGTGCCATCCGCCTGGCCCCTCACAAGGGTGACCGCCTGCGCCGAATCGGGACTATCCCGGATTTGGGAGGAAATGTCCCGTGAATGGGATGCTGACGCCTGAAGTCCTGGTCCTGGGCGGCACCGGTGCCGTCGGCCAGGGTGTGGTTGGCGCGCTTCTGGAGGCCGGCAGCGCGGTACTGGTTGTCGGCCGCGATCCGGGCCGGCTGGCGGCGCTGCACGAGCAGTTCGCTGACGAGCCGGGCCTGGAGACGCTGCTGGGGTCGCTCAGCGACGACGGATCGGCGCGCGCGCTGGCCGAACGCATCGCGCAGCGCCCGCGCCCGTTGGCGGCGGTGATCGCCGCAATGGGTGGACCGTACCGCCGCGGTCGCGTGGTCGACCGCAACGGTGACGAACTGATGGGCGCGATGCAGGCCGATCTGATGCCGCACGTGCACGCGGTGCGTCACCTGCTGCCGCTGCTGCAGGACAACGTGCATGCGCGCCGCTACGTGATGATCGGCAGCCCGGCCAACGCCAAGCCATGGGCGGGCTACGGCGAGACCTCGATCACCACCGCCGCGCTGCGCATGTACGCGCAGGTCGTGCACCAGGAAGCGCAGGCGCTGGGCGTGCGCGCGCAGATGCTGGAAGTCTGCAGCCCGGTGTGCACCCCGGCCAATGCGGCCAATGCCTGCATCGAGTGGCCCAGCTCGCTGCTGGTGGGGCGCCGCGTTGTGTCGCTGCTGGATGGTTGCCGCGACAACCGTGCCATCGTCCGCTGTGACAGCAGCGATGCCGAACTGCCGCGCGGCCTCCTGCACCTGGAAGTTCCCCCTTTGTGGCGCGATACCGCAGGCGTTGCTTGACCTCGACCATGGTTGAGGTCGCAGGATACGCCGCCGATTTTTGCAACACGTTCTCATATAGCTGTACCACCCCTCCGTACGGATGCATGCCATGACTTCCCCCAATACCACCCCACATCGTTTCGGCCATCGCATTGCGATGGTCGGCGTGTCGATCCTCGCCGCAGCCGTGCTTGCGGCCTGCAGCGGCGGCCACGCCGAAGAAGCCGGTGCACCGCCGCCGCCGCAGGTCAGCGCCGCGCCGGTACTGGTCAAGCAGGTCAGCCAGTGGGACGAGTTCAGCGGCCGCGTCGAAGCGGTGCAGAGCGTTGAACTGCGCCCGCGCGTGTCCGGCTACATCGACAAGGTCAACTACGTCGAAGGCCAGGAAGTGAAGAAGGGCGAAGTGCTCTTCACCATCGACGCGCGCAGCTACCAGGCCGAGTACGATCGAGCGGCTGCCGAGCTGGCCCGCGCCCGCACCCAGGCCACGCTGGCCCGCAGCGAGTCCGAGCGCGCCAAGCGACTGTCCGAGCAGCAGGCGATCTCCACCGAGACCGCCGAACAGCGTCGCGCGGCCGCCGACCAGTCCGGTGCCGCCGTGCAGGCCGCGCAGGCTGCGCTGGACGCGGCCCGGCTCAACCTGGAGTTCACCAAGGTGCGTGCACCGATCGACGGCCGTGCCGGTCGCGCGATGGTCACCGCCGGCAACCTGGTCACCGCCGGCGACAGTGCCAGCGTGCTGACCACGCTGGTCTCGCTGGATACCGTCTTTGTCTACTTCGATGCCGACGAAAGCACCTTCCTGCGCTACGCCCAGATGGCACGCAAGGGCGAGCGCCCGAGCGAGCGTGACAGCGAACTGCCGGTGAAGGTTGGCCTGTCCGGCGAAGAGGGCTACCCGCACTCGGGCAAGGTCGACTTCCTCGACAACCAGGTCGCCCGCAGCACCGGCACCATCCGCGTCCGCGCACTGCTGGACAACGCCGACCGCCAGTTCACGCCGGGCCTGTTCGCCCGCGTGCAGCTGCTCGGCAGCGGCCAGTTCCAGGCGCTGCTGATCGATGACAAGGCCGTGCTGACCGACCAGGACCGCAAGTATGTCTACGTGGTCGACAAGGATGGCAAGGCCCAGCGCCGCGACATCCAGCTCGGTCGCACCGCTGATGGCCTGCGCATTGTCGAACACGGCCTGGCCGCGGGCGACAAGGTGATCATCGACGGCGTGCAGAAGGTCTTCATGCCGGGCATGCCGGTGCAGGCCAAGGCGGTGGCGATGCAGCCACAGCCGGCGCCGGCACCGGGCCGCGATGCCACCGCCGCCCTGAAGCACTGATCCGCGTCCCCGCTTAGCTGCCGGCGCCAGCGGCAGCCTTCCCTGCCTTCGTCATTTCGGCGAGGGGCAGGGTGGCTGTTGCCCGCCGAATGCCTTTCCCAGGAATTCCTCCATGGACTTTTCCCGTTTCTTCATCGACAGGCCGATCTTCGCGGCGGTGCTGTCGATCGTGATCTTTGCCGCAGGCCTGATCACGATTCCAATCCTGCCGATCAGCGAGTACCCGGAAGTGGTGCCGCCGTCGGTGGTCGTGCGCACGGTCTATCCGGGCGCCAACCCCAAGGTCATCGCCGAGACCGTCGCCACGCCGCTTGAAGAAGCCATCAACGGCGTCGAAGGCATGATGTACCTGAAGTCGGTCGCCGGTTCCGACGGCGTGCTGCAGATGACCGTCACCTTCCGCCCGGGCACCGACCCGGACGCAGCGGCGGTGAAGGTGCAGAACCGCGTGGCGCAGGCGCAGGCGCGCCTGCCCGAGGACGTGCGCCGGCAGGGCGTGACCACGCAGAAGCAGTCGCCGACCTTCCTGATGGTGGTGCACCTGACCTCCCCGCAAGGCAAGTACGACACCCTGTACCTGCGCAACTACGCCCGCCTGCACGTCAAGGATGCACTGGCGCGCATTCCGGGCGTCGGTGATGCGCAGATCTTCGGTGGTGGCGACTACGCCATGCGCGCCTGGCTGGATCCGGACAAGGTGGCTTCGCGCGGCCTGACCGCCAGCGACGTGGTGCGCGCCATGCGCGAGCAGAACGTGCAGGTGTCAGCCGGCCAGCTCGGCGCCGAACCGCTGCCGGACAGCAAGTTCCTGACCCTGATCAATGCCCAGGGCCGGCTGAAGACCGAAAAGGAATTCGGCGACATCGTGCTCAAGAGCGGCACCGATGGCGAGATCGTGCGCCTGTCCGACGTGGCCCGCCTGGAACTGGGTGCGGGTGACTACACCCTGCGCTCACAGCTGGACGGCAAGAACGCGGTCGGTATCGGCATCTTCCAGTCGCCGGGTGCGAACGCGCTGGAAATCCGTGACCAGGTCATCTCGACGATGGACGAGATGCAGAAGACCATGCCGGCCGACGTGAAGTACGAAGCGGTGTATGACACCACCATCTTCGTGCGTGACTCGATCAAGGCCGTGGTCTCCACGCTGCTGGAAGCGATCGCGCTGGTGGTGCTGGTGGTGATCCTGTTCCTGCAGACCTGGCGTGCCTCGATCATCCCGTTGATCGCCGTGCCGGTGTCGGTGGTGGGTACCTTCGCCGCGCTGTACCTGCTGGGCTTCTCGATCAATACGCTGAGCCTGTTCGGCCTGGTGCTGGCGATCGGCATCGTGGTCGACGACGCGATCGTGGTGGTGGAGAACGTCGAGCGCAACATCGAGGAAGGCCTGTCGCCCACCGCCGCGGCCCACCAGGCCATGCGCGAAGTGTCCGGCCCGATCGTGGCGATCGCGCTGGTGCTGTGTGCCGTGTTCGTGCCGATGGCGTTCCTGTCCGGTGTCACCGGCCAGTTCTACAAGCAGTTCGCGGTCACCATCGCCATCTCCACGGTGATCTCGGCGATCAACTCGCTGACCCTGTCGCCGGCCCTGGCCGCGCGCCTGCTGAAGGCCCACGGCGCACCGAAGGATGGCCCGAGCCGCCTGATCGACCGCCTGTTCGGCTGGGTGTTCCGCCCGTTCAACCGCTTCTTCAAGTCCAGCTCGGAGAAGTACGAGCGTGGCGTGGCCCGCATCCTCGGCCGTCGTGGCGCGGTGTTCGTGGTCTACGCGATCCTGCTGGTCGGTACCGGCGTGATCTTCAAGCTGGTGCCGCCGGGCTTCATCCCGACCCAGGACAAGCTGTACCTGATCGCCGGTGTGAAGCTGCCGGAAGGTTCGTCGATCGCGCGTACCGATGAAATGCTGCGCAAGGTGGCCAAGATCGCCCAGGAAACCGATGGCGTGGCCCACACCATCTCGTTCCCGGGCCTGAACGCGCTGCAGTTCACCAATACGCCCAATACCGGTGTGGCGTTCATTCCGCTCAAGCCCTTCGCCGAGCGTCATGGCCGTACCGCTGCGCAGATCAATGCCGAGATCAACCAGAAGATCGCCGGCCTGCAGGAAGGCTTCGCCTTCGCGATGATGCCGCCGCCGATCCTCGGCCTGGGCAACGGCAACGGCTACCAGATGTTCATCGAGGACCGCGGCAACCTGGGCTACGGCGCGCTGCAGAATGCGGTGCAGGCGATGCAGGGCACCGTGGCGCAGACGCCGGGCATGGCCTTCCCGATTTCCAGCTACCAGGCCAACGTGCCGCAGCTGGATGCCGAGGTCGACCGCGTCAAGGCCAAGGCACAGGGCGTGCAGCTCACCGAACTGTTCGACACCCTGCAGACCTACCTGGGTTCGGCCTACGTCAACGACTTCAACCAGTTCGGCCGTACCTGGCAGGTGATCGCCCAGGCAGACGGTCCGTTCCGCGAGACGGTCGAGGACATCGGCAAGCTGCGTACCCGCAACGACCGCGGCGAGATGGTGCCGATCGGTTCGATGGTCACCATCAAGCAGACCTTCGGCCCGGACCCGGTGCTGCGCTTCAATGGCTACCCGGCAGCGGACCTGGCCGGTGAAGCCGACCCGCGCCTGCTGTCCTCGGCCGAGGCGATGACCAAGCTGACCGAGATCGCCGGCAAGGTGCTGCCGGTGGGCATGACCACCGAATGGACCGACCTGAGCTACCAGCAGGCGACCCAGGGCAAAGCCGCCTTCATCGTGTTCCCGGTGGCGATCATGCTGGCCTTCCTGGTGCTGGCCGCGCTGTACGAGAGCTGGTCGCTGCCGCTGGCGGTGATCCTGATCGTGCCGATGACCCTGCTGTCCGCGCTGTTCGGCGTCTGGCTGACCGGCGGTGACAACAACGTGTTCGTGCAGGTCGGCCTGGTGGTGCTGATGGGCCTGGCGTGCAAGAACGCGATCCTGATCGTCGAGTTCGCCAGAGAACTGGAGATGGGCGGCAAGGGAATCGTTGAAGCTGCGCTGGAAGCCTGCCGTCTGCGCCTGCGCCCGATCGTGATGACCTCCATCGCGTTCATCGCCGGCACCGTGCCGCTGGTGCTGTCGCACGGTGCAGGTGCCGAGGTGCGCTCGGTGACCGGTATCACCGTGTTCGCCGGCATGCTGGGCGTGACCCTGTTCGGCCTGTTCCTCACCCCGGTGTTCTACGTGGCCCTGCGCAAGTTCGTCACCCGCAACGGTGGTGGCCAGCTGGTGCAGCACGGCGAGCCGACCATCCACCACTGACATGGAACCCCGTCGCCGCCGGTCAATGGCCGGCGGCGGCTTCCCCCTCACAAGGCATGCATCCATGAATACCCATCAGAACAAGATCGCGCTGGTCACCGGCGCCACCCGTGGCATCGGCCTGGAAACCGTGCGCCAGCTGGCCCAGGCGGGCGTGCACACGCTGCTGGCCGGCCGCAAGCGTGAGACCGCCGTGGAGCTGGCGCTGAAGCTGCAGGCTGAAGGCCTGCCGGTTGAAGCCCTGCAACTGGACGTGACCGACGCGGCCAGCATCGCCGAAGCGGTCGAGCAGGTACGCCAGCGCCATGGCCGCCTCGACATCCTGGTCAACAATGCCGGCATCATGATCGAGAATCCCGCACAGGCGCCGTCGGAGCAATCGCTCGAGACCTGGAAGCGCACCTTCGATACCAACGTGTATGCGCTGGTGGCGGTCACCCAGGCATTCCTGCCGCTGGTCAAGCAGGCCAAGTCCGGTCGCATCGTCAATGTGTCCAGCATGCTCGGCTCGCAGACCCTGCACGCGGATCCCTCCTCGGGCATCTATGACTTCAAGATTCCGGCGTACAACGCCTCCAAGGCCGCGGTGAACAGCTGGACCCTGAGTCTGGCCTACGAACTGCGCAACACGCCGATCAAGGTCAATACCGTGCATCCGGGTTACGTGAAGACCGACATGAACGGCGGCAACGGCGAGATCGAAATCAGCGAAGGCGCGCGTTCCAGCGTGGAAATGGCACTCATCGGTGAATCCGGTGCCAGCGGCAGCTTCACCTACCTGGGCGAGGTGCTGCCATGGTGATCCGCACGTTGGCGATGGCCGTCTCCAGCCTGGTGCTGGCGGGCTGTGTCAGCGTCGGCCCGAACTACAAGGCGCCGGTGCAGGAACCGGTGGTGCTGCAGGGGGCGCAGCAGCCGGTGTTCAGCACTACCTCGCCGGTGGCCAGCTGGTGGGCGCAGTTCGATGATCCGGTGCTGGAGGAACTGGTGCACGGTGCACTGTCGGATAACCTGGACCTGCGCGTGGCCGTGGCCCGCGTCAGCCAGGCCCGTGCGGTGTTCGTCGAAAGCCGCTTCGACCAGGCCCCGCACATCACCGCGGGCGGCAGCTACGACCGCCGCAAGCAACCCGATCCGCAGCTGGGTGGGCAGCGGGTGTTCAGTGAAAGCTACCAGCTCGGCTTCGATGCCGGCTGGGAGCTGGATCTGTTCGGCCGCAAGCGCCGTGCAGCAGAAGCCGCGCGCGCCGACCTGGACGCCGAGCAGGCCAACCTGGCCGATGCGCAGGTGCTGGTCGCCGCCGAAGTGGCACGCAACTACTTCGAGCTGCGCGGTACGCAGAAGCGCATCGCGGTGGCCCAGCACACCCTGGTCAACCTGCGCGATACGCAGAAGCTGACCGAGGCGCGCTGGGAGCTGGGCGCCGGCAGCGAGCTGGACGTGCAGAGCAGTCGCGCCCGGCTGAAGGCGATCGAGGCCGATATCCCGCTGCTGGAAGTGGCCGAAACGCAGTCGCGCAATCGCCTGGCGGTTCTGCTGGGCCAGCGTCCGGAAACGCTGACCGCCATGCTTGCGCCGCACGATGTGCCGGCATTTGCCAAGGCGCTGCCGCTGGGCGATACCCGCGAGCTGCTGCGCCAACGCGCCGACGTGCGCGTGGCCGAGCGTCGCCTGGCCGCTGCCACCGCGCGGGTGGGCGTGGCCACTGCGGACCTGTTCCCGCGGCTGTCACTGTCCGGTTTCGTCGGCTTCCTTGGCGGCGACGCCAGTGGCCTGGTCAATGGCAACAACAAGGCCTGGTCGCTGACGCCGTCGCTGAGCTGGGCCGCGTTCGACTTCGGCACCGTGCGTGCACGCCTGCGTGCCAGCAAGGCTGAAGCCGAGGGTGTGGCTGCGCAGTATGAGCAGGCCGTGCTGCTGGCGCTGGAAGACACCGAGAACGCGCTGACCCGCTATTCCAAGCAGCAGGCGCGGCTGGCGATCGTGGTCGAGCAGGCGCAGGCGGCACGCCGGGCTGAGTCGCTGGCGCAGATCCGCTACCGCGAGGGCTCGGAAGACTTCCTGACCCTGCTGGATGCGCAGCGCACGCAGCTGGCGGCCGACGATGCGTTGGCGGCGGCTGAGTCCGAGGTCAATGTCAGCGTGGTGGGCGTGTACAAGGCGCTGGGTGGCTGGGGGCAATCGCCGCAGCAACCCAGCGTGGCGCAGGTGCAGTAAGCGCAAGGGACGGAAGCAGTGGCTTCCGTCCCTTTCTTCTGTCAGGGCCAGTGATTGGCCGGTGTGTCGCGCTCGCGCATGCGCACGATGCAGAAGCGATGGCCGGTGGGTGCTTCCATCACCCACCAGCGTTTGACGAAGCCGATCCGGCGCGCGCCGAGTTTTTCCAGTCGATCTGCCTCGGCATCGATGTCGTCGCTCTCGATGTCCAGGTGCACCCGTGAGGGGTGAGCGACACGTTGCACTTCCACGTTCAGGCCCGCGGGTGCGCCCTGCAGGTCGGCGTACTCGGCGCCATCTTCGCCATACGATGGCTGCGCCTGCAGACCGAGGGCGGCCGCCCAGAAGCGTGCGCCTTCGTCAGCGGGCGTGTCCTGGCAGTCGATGATGAATCCGGCCAGACGGCTCTGGTGCGCCATGACGTCCTCCGCAGATCGGGAATGGAGGGAGGGTAGCGCGTCGCTTGCTGTGGACGTTGTCACAGTCATGACGTTTCTGACTCTGCCAGAACCGGGGCCTGCGGTGTAACTAGTGGGGCAGATTCCGGGAGGGATGGCGATGAGCGACGACAAACGTGATACCCAGCGCATGCTGTTTGGTGATCCGGGACCGCCTGGCGCAGGGCTGTCGGTAGCGGTCGTAGTGCTGATGGTGTTGGCTACCATGGCGGCTGCGATCGGCTTCATGCGCCTGCCGGACCAGATGCTGGGGCTGGGCCTGATCGGCATCTCCGTGTTTCTGGCGGTCGGTGCCCGCATCTGCCAGGCACGCAACCAGCATCAGGCGCTGTACCGGCTGATGTCGCGACAGCCGCCGCCGTAGCTGCGGCTGCCGTACAGGTTCAGTGCTTCGGCCAGTCCAGCTCGACCACCAGCGGGAAATGATCCGACGGCAGCACGCCGTCGATGCGACGGTCATCGGTCAGGAAGCTGCGTGCATGGAAGCCACGCACCAGCACCCAGTCCAGCTGCACGGTGGCCTTGCCGGTGAAATCGTGGAAGGTCAGGCGTGGCCCCTGCGGAACCTTCACCTGGGTACGGGTGTCCTGCAGCAGGCGGGTGAATGCCTTGTAGGTGTCACCACCGGGCTCGCTGTTGAAGTCACCCGTCAGGACCACCGGCAGATCGGCCGGCAGGGCTTCCACGCGCTTGCCGATCAGCTCGGCACCCTTCACCCGGCGCGGTTCATCCTCGTCGCGGTAGGGCAGGTGGGTGTTCATGAAATAGAAACGACGGCCATCGTCCAGGCGGCGGAACAGGGCCCAGGTGAGCATGCGCGGGTACAGGTTGCCCCAGGTGATGCTGCCGGGTACGTCGGGCGTATCGGACAACCAGAAGTTGCCGGACTCCTCGATGGCCAGCACCTTGCTGTCGTAGAACACGCCCATGTGTTCGTCACCGCTGCCACCGCGGCGGCCTTCGCCGAACCAGCGGTAGCCGGGCAGGTGTTCGGACAGGTAGTCGGCCTGCTCCTTCACCAGTTCCTGGGTGCCGATCACAGCCGGGTGCGCATCGAGGATGACCTTGACCATGGCATCGCGGCGGTCGGGCCAGCGCTTGCCCGGTTCGGTATCGGCCGGGGTGCGTACGTTGAAGGACATTACTTTCAGTGGCGCCGGTGCAGCAGCCCAGGCGACGGCAGGCAGCGCAAGCACCAGCAGCGCACACAGCGCGGGGCGACGGAAACGCGACAACATCGTGGAATCCCTCCATTCCATGAAAACGGTTTCATGGAGCATGCCATGGAAGGTGGGGGCAGCGGTATGCCGGGATGGGCGACTGGGAGATGCCGGACGGGCGCTGGACGCTCCGCCCGGCAGATGCCCCTTGCCCGATCAGGGGTCGTAGATCATCCCGTTCTCGTCGCGGTTGTAGTGGTCGCTGACTACGCGGGTGCCGTCGTCATGGACCACGTACAGCGTGCAACGCTGGTGGAACACGTTGCCGCTGATGCGGAAGGGCACGCACTCCTCCTGCAGGGCGACCTCTTCGGCTGCATTCGCCGGCGGCGAGGGCACCAGGGCAGCAAGTGCAACTACTGCAGCGAAAGAAAAAGCGGTCATTCGATTGTGCAGCGTCATTGATCACACTCCTTGGAGTCGTAGTCGGTGTCCGATGCAGATCAGTCTGCCGGGAGGTACCATTGACCGTTCTCGTCTATCCAGTACACCGACGTGAGAACGGTGCCGTCTGCCAGAGTGCGGGTGACGGTGCAGCGCTGATGCACGAGGTTGGGCCCAAGTCTTACGGGCACGCAATCGGTCGTCGATCCGGGGGACCCGGCCGCGTGGCCGGTTGCCGGTACCACACTACCCAATGCCAACATCAATGCAGCCATCGCGGCCAGTTGCAGTTTCATAAGCATCATCCTTGCTTCTGCAATCGCGCACATGCGCATGGCGTGTGTAACACGCGAACCAGGCCGCCGGAAGTGTCTCGCCGTGATCAGTCTTCGATCTCGCCGCGACGGCTGGCAGCACGCACTGCCTGCGCGGTGGTCGCCACACCCAGCCGTTGCCGCGCGTGGCGCAGGTGGTTCTCCACGGTGCGCGTGGAAAGCCCAAGCGTGGCCGTGATCTCAGCTTGGCGACGGCCAGCGGCGACCCAGCGCAGCACTTCGCGCTCGCGGTTGCTCAGTGCGCTTCCCGAAAGCTCGGCAGGCGATTCGGCCAGATGGCGAGCGGCACGGAATGCTGCAGCTGCAGCAGCTTCCAGCTGCAGGCGCGCGCTGGCCGATGCATCGATCGCTGTCCCGGCAAAACTGATCGCGCCTTCCAGGCCGGTGGTGCCGAACACCGGCACCTGCAGACCGTGCAGGCCTTCACCACGTGGCTGCTTCACCACCTGATAGCGTTCGCCGCGAACACCCTGGCGCTTGCTCCAGAAGAACGGCGCGTCACTGTCCAGTACGTGCCGATTGACCGGGCAGGCGTGCAGGTAGCGCGCGAGGTCGGTACTGCCGCCGTCGCCGAACCAGTCGCCCTCGATCCAGTACACGCGCTGTGTACCGCGCTCCAACCCCGTGCCGGTGGCGAACACCAGCACGCGGTCGTAGCCGAGCGGTGCAGAGATGCTGCGTAGTACGGCGCCCACCGCACTCAGTGAGCGGGCGCGTTCCAGTTCCAGCAACGCCTGCACCAATTCGCTCATCCGGGTCAGCGCCCGGCCAGGTCGTCGAGCAGCGTGCGCGCGGCCAGCTTGCCCAGCGCATTACCGGCCAGCGGGCTGTCGCCGGTCAGCAGCAGGCGGTCCCGCAGCACGCTGCCATCGATGCCGTCATTGACGATCTGCACGCCCTGCTGCGCGAGGCGCTCACCGAAGAACCACGGCAGCTGCCCGGGCATGTAGCCGATCTCCGGCGTCTGCCGGTCCATCGCATCGGGGAAGGCACAGATGCGGTAGCCGCGGAACAGCGAACCACCATCGGCCTCGTCAACGCCTGCGGCCAGCAATGCGGCCGGGCCGTGGCAAAGGGTGATGATGTGACGTTGCTCGGCCATCGCCCAGTGCAGGGCCGCCTTTACCGCGCGACTCTGCGGCAGTCCGATAAGTGCGCCATGGCCACCGGGGATGAACACGGCTGCATAATCCGATGCGGCATCGAGGCCTGCCACCACCTCATCCAACTGCAGTGGCTGGCGGAAGCGGGCTTCGTAGCGGTCGTACAGTCCGCCGATCTCCGTGTCCTCACGCGGGAACGCCCACCACTCGAACTTGGCGGCGTTGCCGGACAGCGTGGCCACATCGATGTCGAAGCCGGCCTTGTCCAGGTGGTACATCGGCAGCAGGGTTTCCACCGGATGGTTGCCGGTGGAGAACAGGTGGCCGTTGGCAGTGGGCAGATAGCGCTCGTCCGCAGCGATCATCAACACCTTCCAGCGGCCATCGCGGCGCGCGTCCGGATAGTCGGCACCTGACAGGTTGCTCTTGGGCGATGTGAACTGCGACAGCGAGTAGGGCGACGGGAAGAAGGCATCGCGCTCGGCCGGGTCGGGGCTGGGCTGGCGGCTGGGCTCTTGCGTGTTCATGCGGACCTCCAGTGGGGTGGTGGGATCCAGCATAGAAGGGCTGATGCGTACGTGCGATGAGGGTTTTCCCTCAGCCACGCGCAGCTACTTCACCGTGGCCGAATGCTGCTGCATGTCTTCATGCAGGATCCGCCGCAGTTCGACGATGGCCGGCGTGGCTTCCTGCACGCTGTGCCCGGATACGATCACCTTCTCCGAATCCGCGTGCGGCAGGTGCGAGCTCCAGTAGGGCACCAGCCCGTCGTCGGTCTTTTCCAGCGGACCATCGGCCTTGGCGCGCGCGATGATCGAGTGGTAGTGCACCTTCGGCGACATCGGCAGGTCGGCCACCGCGCGGACGAAGGGATCATCCTTGTCCAGGTTCTGGATGCTGTTCATCTGGTAGCCGTGCTTGCCGTCATTGCGGTCGATCTGACCATCGTTGGCAATGGTGGCCACGTCTTCCAGCACGGTCAGCGGCAACCGCACCAGGCGACCGATCCAGCGGCCCAGGCGGGTGCCCGCCACGTCGGTGCCGCGGTGTGGCGTGGCGATGAATACCACGCGCGATACTTCCGGTTCCGGCAGGAAAGTCAGCACCGGTGCGCCCTTGGTACGCAGCAGTTCACGCTGTGCCGGCGTCATCTGCGCGGTCTCCAGCAGGGTGTCGACCAGATGATCGCCGGAAGAGGAGATCATCAGCCGCGCGATCACGCCACCCATGCTGTGCCCGACCAGCACCATGTCATGCGAAGCCTGCGCCTTGCCGCTGGGGTCGAAATGCTTGAGCACTTCGGACAGTGTATGACGCATCGCATCGTGGCTCATCGCGATGGGCATGTTGGTCGGGTAGTAGAACTGCCAGACCTGGAAGTCCTGGCGGATCTCGTCGTCGCGCATCAGTTCGTTGGCGACGTTCACCCAGGCTTCCGGGCTGCTGGCCAGGCCATGGATCATCAGCAGCACGCGGCGGTTGGGATCGTAGGGCTGCATCATGTACAGGTGCGGCGTGTCGATGCCGCCCTTCCCACCGAACAGCGAGCGCAGTGACTGGTGGCTGAAGTTGGAACGGGCCAGCCACAACGCATAGCCGGCGGTGAAGTTCGCGGCCAGCGGAACCTGTTGGCCATGCAGGGTGACTTCCGTGACCTGGTAGGGATCGTGGATCTCCAGCTCAGGCTCGTCGTCGTGCAGCACTTCCCACAGGTTCTTTCCCGAGAAGCGCAGCAGCACCGTCATTGAAGGGGAGGGCATCTCGCTCCAGCTCTGCGCGGCCGAGGTGCTTGCCTGCGCGGCGGGCGTCGCTGCCGAAGGCGGGGTGGCCGTGCTGCCAGCCGGATCGTTCATCACCGCCACCAGCTCGGCACCGAAGCCATCGCGGCGATGCACGCTGCGCAGCGTGCCAGTGAACGACAGCGAGGCCGCCGGTACCAGTTCGGTAGGGGTACGCGTATCCAGCGGTGATGCTTCGCCTGAAGGGGCCAGCACGAAGGTCCAGCGGCCCAGCTGGAAGTGGCTGGCCTGGCCGTGCACGCGGCCCGTGGCATAGGCGTCGTACAGCTGTACCGAGGCTTCCTGCACGGCCAGGTTGTAATAGTCGCGCACCTGGGTCTGGCGATCTTCGAAGCCGCGCTGGTTGGCAGTGCGCTCGGTGAAGAACAGATAGGCATAGGCCTGGCGCGCGACCTGCATCCACGCATCCAGGCGCGGTTGAAAATCGGCATCCAGCTCGGTGATCGCGCTCTTGGCGCGGCCGGATGCCGAGTACTCACGCTTCGGCGCCGGCAGGGTCATCGCATACTGCAGCCACAACTCGGCCAGGCTGGAGCGTTTGTCTTCCTCGCGCACCACGATGCTGCTTTCCATCGCCTCGATGCAGGGCAGGCCCGGTTTGGCGCATACGCCTTCATCGAGGCCGGCCACCCGCAAGGTCTCCGTGGTCGCCGCGCTGAGCTTGCCGGAAGTGAGGATGTCACCGCGCTTGAGCGCGATGTACTGGCCGGGCGTGACCGAGGCCACCTGCACCGACGGCCCGAACTGGCGCAACGTGGCGCAGCCGCCCAGGGTGAGCAGCACAGTGATGATGAGGGTCGTGCGGCCGATGAAGCCCAAGCCCGTGGTTGCCATACGATCCTCCTGCGCGGTGGCGCCACTCTAGCGGTCGGCCTGTCAAAGCGGAAGATACCGGGCGGTCGGTTTGGGGGGGGGGCTCAGGCGCTGCCATCCAAGCGATTCAGCCGGTTCCGTGTGACACTGGGGTGAATGCAGAGATGCAGAGACTGCGATGACGTGGCTTGAGACCCGGATCCCGCCGCCGCTGGTGATGCTGCTGTGCGCGGGGATCGGCTGGCTGGGGAGCCGACTGTGGCCGGAGGCGGTGTTGCCCCTGCCGATGCGGGCGCTGATGTCAGGCGGGGTGATGGCGATCGGTGTGGCGCTGAACCTGCTGCCGAAGCTTGCGTTCCAGCGGGCGCGCACCACGGTCAATCCGCTGCGCCCTTCGGCATCAAGCGCGCTGGTCACGCGCGGCATGTACCGTTACACGCGCAATCCGATGTATCTGGGCCAGGCAACGATCCTCACTGGCGCAATGTTGTATCTGCAGAACACGATCGCGTTGCTGGCTGTGCCGTTGTTCGTGCTCTACATCACCTGGTTGCAGATCATGCCGGAAGAGCGGGCGTTGCTGGCCCGCTTCCCCGATGTGTATCCGATGTTCCGCCAACGTGTGCGGCGTTGGCTGTAGCGGGCATCACCCGTTATCGCGAGATCTGGCACTTCACGGCAGCGGAATAGCCTTCGTAGTCATCGCCTGCGATCACGTGCAGGGTGTGGCGCTTGTCGATGGTCTTCACGTATGAAGGTTCCTGCGTGTTGGCGTGTTCGTTGACCGTGTTCACTGACCACGCTTTGGCCAGATGCGTGGCGTCAACGCCGTTCAAGTAGACGAAGAGGCTCTTCTCGCCCTCGGCCACGTTCACATCGGCACTGGTGACGGTGCCGCCGAACAGGGCGACCGGCTTGTCCTCCGGCTCGAAGGTGCCACCCGGTTTCCTGGCCAGGCCAGCGGCCTGGAGTGCATCGATGGCGTCGGCCTCGCTGAAGTCCGAGCCGGCCTTGCAGGCCAGCAGGGCTTCCAGCGTGGCGGTGCCGGGGGGCGCGATGGCCGGTGCCGCGGCGTGCGTGGCTGGGGCGGCGGCGAAGGCGGTGAGGAGCACGGAAATCGTGAGGGCAGCTTTCATGGCAGTTCCTTCTGGCGGTCGCGGGGTGGGGCTGCAGTGTGGAGGTGTCATCCCGATTATGCGCCACGCGTCCTGCGCCACGTGCAGGCACAAAAAAGCCGGAACTCCATTGACGGGAGATCCGGCTTCTTGCGGCCTCGACAGGCCATACAGATGGTGGAGGTGGGCGGAATTGAACCGCCGTCCGAAGGCACTCCATCCCCAGCACTACATGCTTAGCTCACCGTTGGATCTCGTCCCCGAACAGCACGGCGTGCAAAGCGCATCCGGGAACCAGCCTGTTGTGTTCTAGTGCCGGACTGACAGGCAGCCACCCAGCGCGATTCCATGATAGTGACTCTACACCGCGAGCATGGACACAAGCGGTTTCGAGGCTTAGGCCTTAAGCGGCCAGAGCGTAGTTGTCGTCGTTGGCAACTAGAGTTTTGCAGCTGGATTTACGAGGAAAGCTACCCCCTCGGCATGCGCCAGGCGACTTCACAACCCCCGTCGAAACCAATGCACCCCCGGTTTCTACAGTGCTGCAAGGTACAGGGCCGATCCCGCGTTGCCACGGTCAGGGCCTGCCCAACGGTTGCAATGCTACGGCAAAACAGCTGAACAGTCACCTTTGCAATCCGCAACACGTTGTAGAGCCACCGTCATAGCGGATTGGTAACGTCATTGGCACGAATTTGCGACACACTGGCGACGACCATCCGAGCCAGGACAGACACGGAGACTGTGGGTGACCGATGCAAGCCAACAACGCAGCCTGCGACAGCTGATCGGGCCGGTCGGTGCCGACTATCAGCGGCGCGCGTTGCCGCCCGGCTGGGTCTGGGCCGTGCTGGCGGTGCTGCTGGCGGCCACCTGGGTGACGGAGTTGCCGGCCACGGCCGCGGCGGCACTGGTCGCCAGCGCGGTGGTGGTGCACTGGTCGCAGCGCGGTCGCATCCATTGGCTCGGCTGGCGCCTACCGGGCCTGGCCGTACTGGCGGCCCTGCTGTGGGGGCCGGAAGTGCTGTCGCAGTGGTTCGAGCACGGGCTGGCCGTCGTCCTGATGTCGCTGGCCAGTCTCAGTATTGGCGTGCACGTGTGGCAGTCGCGGCAGTTGGCGCGCCAGCTGCAGGGCGCCGCCGATGCGCTGGATGATGCCCAGTTGCTGTCGTTGCTGCCCGATGATGCCGCGCAGCTGGCCCAGCAGTGGCGGGAAGGCGATGACCGCTACGCGCCGGAACTGGCGGTGGTGATGCACCTGGCGGTGATGCACGCGGCGCTGGCGCCGCGCATGCGCGGGCAGGGCATGCTGGCGGGGTGACCCGCCTTTTGTAGCGTCGAGCCATGCTCGACTGCTTTTCTTACCGAAGCCGAGCATGGCTCGGCTCTACAGAAAACCAAGGCAGCCGAGCATGGCTCGGCTTTACAGGGTGATGCGCAGCGGCCTTACGCGTCGCGGTTGCCGCGACGCATCACGCGCTGCTTCTCGATCGCCCAGTCGCGGTCCTTGGCGGCATCGCGCTTGTCGTGGGTCTGCTTGCCCTTGGCCAGCGCGACTTCGAGCTTGATCTTGTTCTTGCTCCAGTACATCGCGGTGGGCACGATCGTGTAGCCATCGCGCTCGACCTTGCCGACCAGCTTGTCGATCTCGCTCCGGTGCAGCAGCAGCTTGCGCTCGCGCCGGTCGTTGGCCACCACGTGGGTGGAGGCCTGGATCAACGGGGTGATCTGGGCGCCGATCAGGAAGATCTCGCCGTGCTTCACGTAGGCGTAGGCATCGATGATGTTGCCGCGGCCAGCGCGGATCGACTTCACCTCCCAGCCCTGCAGTGCCAGGCCGGCCTCGAAGCGTTCTTCGATGTGGTACTCGTGGCGGGCACGCTTGTTCAACGCGATGGTCTTGTTGGCCGTCGCGCTCTTTGCTTTATCCTTGCCGCTGTTCTTGCTCATTTCCGTATTGTCTCCGATTCGGGCCCGCCCGGTCGATTGCCGAAACGTCCTGTATTCATGCCTACTATCCGCCGCAGCGCCCTGGTCGAACATTCGTCCGCGCGCATGTTCGACCTGGTCAACGATGTCCAGGCCTATCCGCGCCGCTTCCGCTGGTGCTCGGCTGCCCAGATCCTGGAGCAGGGCGAGGACCGGCTGGTGGCGCGCCTGGACCTGGGCCTGGGTTCGTTCAGCACCTGGTTCCAGACCGAAAACACCCTGCAGCGCCCGCACAGCATCGACATGCAGCTGCGCGATGGCCCGTTCAAGCAGTTGCACGGCCGCTGGGAATTCCATGCGCTGGCCGAGGACGCCTGCAAGGTCACCCTGACCCTGGAGTTCGAGCCCAGCTCACGCCTGCTGGGGCCGGCCCTGGCGATCGGCTTCCAGGGTCTGGCCGATCGGATGGTCAATGATTTCGTCCGCGTCGCCGACGAGGCCTGAGCGATGATCGAGGTCGAGGTGGTGCTGGCCTGGCCGCAGCAGGTGCTGTCGCGCCGGCTGCAGCTGGACGAGGGCGCAACCGTGGCCGATGCCATTGCCGCCGCCGCGCTGGAAGGCAGTGACCGATGCCCGGCCGTGGCCGTGCATGGCGTACTGGCGCGCCCGCAGCAGGTGTTGCTGGAGGGTGACCGCATTGAGCTGCTACGCCCGTTGCTGGCCGACCCCAAGGACAACCGCCGGCGCCGCGCGCTCGGCGGTTGATGCCCGCAACCCGTCCGTGGGGACGGGCAGGGGGCCTCAGCGGCCCTTCTTCTTCTTGTCCTTCGGCAGGTTGCGGCCGAACTGGCGCACGGTCTGCTGGGCCAGGGCCTTGTCGTTGCCCGGGAAGTAATCACCTTCCCAACGGGTCACGGTGTCATTCTCGAAGAACACCACGAAGTTCTTCACTTCAGTACGTCCCAGGCGGTTCACCCGCTGGCTGGAGGTGTAGTCCCAGCGCTGGGCGTGGAACGGATCGGGAATGGACGGGGTGCCCAGCAGCGCGGTGACCTGCTGCTTGCTCTGCCCGACCTGCAGCTTGGCCACGGCATCTTCCCGGATCAGGTTGCCCTGATAGATGGGTTGCTTGTAGATGATGCCGCACCCGGTGGTGGACAGGGCGACGGCGGCGACCAACAGGAGATTGCGCATCGGGACTGGCGGTTGGGGAAATCAAACCGATGATACACTCCCGGCGTGCCACCGCGACCCAATCCGAGGCAGCTGGCGCTAAATCGCCAATGAACGGAGACCTATGGAAACCCACGACCTGCGTAAAGTCGGCCTGAAGGTGACCCATCCGCGGATGCGGATCCTGGCGCTGCTCGAGCAGCGCAATGCCCAGCACCACATGACCGCCGAAGACATCTACCGCCAGCTGCTGGAGCATGGCGACGAGATCGGCCTGGCGACGGTGTACCGGGTGCTGACCCAGTTCGAGGCCGCCGGCCTCGTGCTCAAGCACAATTTCGAGGGCGGCCAGGCGGTCTACGAGCTTGACCGTGGCGGCCATCACGACCACATGGTCGACGTGGACAGCGGCAAGATCATCGAGTTCGAGAGCCATGAGATCGAGGAGCTGCAGCGCAAGATCGCAGCCGACCACGGCTACGAACTGGAAGAGCACTCGCTGGTGCTGTACGTGCGCAAGAAGCGCAAGTAAGCCGATCCAGCCAGCCAGATGCGACGAAACCCCGGGCCTGCCCGGGGTTTTTCGTTGCTGGGGTCAGGGCCTGTTCCCTTCAGGAAAGGGCCCTGACCCCGGGCGACCCAGGAGGATCTCCAGATCCACCGCCTCGGCCATCGCCCGGTTCCCCGCATCACCCGGATGCAGGTGATCGCCGGAGTCGTAGGCAGCGGCCATCCGTGACGGATCGGCCGGATCGCGCAGGGCCGCGTCCAGGTCGATCACCGCGTCGAACGGCCCGTCGGTGCGCAGCCAGGCATTGAGCTGGCGGCGCAGGGCGTCCTTGTCCGGGTGGTAGTAGTCGTCCAGCGGCGTGCCGGGCAGGGCGCCGGCGAACGGCATCAGGGTGGCGCCGAGGATGCGTAGACCCCGCCGATGGGCCTGTTCGGCCAGGGCGCGGTAGCCTGCCTGCAGCTCGGCAAGCGTGGGCCGCGCCTGCTTGCGGGCGAAGGCGGTGCCGGGCCAGCTGATGTCGTTGATGCCGATCAGCACGATCACGCTGGACACGCCAGGCTGATCCAGCACATCGCGTTGGAAGCGCGCCGGCGCGGATTCCCCCATGCCGTCGCGCAAGAGGCGGCCACCCGAGATGCCGGCATTGACCACCGCCGCCCCGTACCGGACCAAACGTGCGGCCAGATGGTCGGTCCAGCGCTGGTCCTGGTCGAGGCTGGCGGTGGCGCCGTCGGTGATCGAATCGCCTATCACCACCACGCTGCGTGCGCTGGTCGGCGCCTCGACCTCGATGCCGGCCAGGAACAGGCGGGCCGTGGTGCTGCTGGCCCCGCTCAGTGCCTGGGCCCGGCTCTGGTCGCCAGGCGCAATCCAACTGGTCTGCCTGCCCTCCCAATGGAACGTCTGTACCGGCATCGGCCCCGGCACGAAGACGCTGACCTGCAGCGCCTGCCGGTCAGCCGTGGCCAGTGGCAGCGGATCGCTCAGCCGTTCCTGCCCGGGGCCGATCAGCACTCCGGGCTGGCCTTCGAAACTGAGCGGCTGCGGGGTGTCCCCCGCCCGGGCGGCCACGCTCGCCGCCCCGATCCGCAGTGGTTGAGTGCCGTAGGCATTGCTCAGCCGCACCCGCAGCCGAGACCCGCCCAGGCTGATACGTGCCGTCTGGCGGAAGGTCTGGTCCTGCAGTGCGGCTGGGACCAGGGTCGGAAACAGGAATTCCGCGCCCCAGACCGGTTGCGGGCTGGCCTGCCAGCTGGCGACCCAGTGCGGCGCAGGGGCGGCGCTGGCGGCGCTGGCGGCACTGGACAGGCCGATCAATGCGGTGGTGACGAGCTGGCTGAAACGATTCATCGGGCAATCCCAGGTGGAGGGAAGGCCATGGTGATTCCGTACTCATCTGTGAACTAGACTGCGCATGGACAATCATCTGTGAACTGGATTCATTGCCATGGCGCGCTCCGACATCAACCGATCCGGCGAACTGGAAGTGTTCGTGCGGGTGATCGAGACCGGGGGCTTTTCCGCAGCCGCCCGAACGTTGGAGATGACCCCGTCGGCGGTCAGCAAGCTGGTGGCGAGGCTGGAACAACGGCTGGGGACGCGCCTGCTGCAGCGTTCCACCCGCCAGCTGCAGCTGACTCCCGAGGGCTGCGCGTTCTACGAGCGCGGCCTGCGCGTGCTGGCCGATCTGGACGAGGCCGAGCGCTGTGCCAGTGCTCACGCCGAGCCGCGTGGACGCCTGCGGGTCAATTCCAACGTGCCGTTCGGCCAGCATTTCCTGTTGCCGTTGCTGCCAGCGTTCCTGCAGCGCAATCCGCAGGTAGGCGTGGACCTGACCCTCAACGACGAGGTGATCGACCTGCTGGAGCAGCGCACCGACGTGGCGGTGCGGGCCGGTCCGCTGAAGAGCTCGAGCCTGGTGGCGCGGCGGCTGGGCGCGACGCGGATGATGATCGTGGCTGCGCCCGCCTACGCGCAGCGGCATGGACTGCCGCGCAACGCCGAGGAGATGCAGTCGCACAACCGGCTGGATATCGGCCATGCGCGCGCGATGCAGGGCTGGCCGTTGCTGCAGGACGGGCGCGAACGCATGCTGCTGCCCAGTGGCAACGCGCGCGCCAGCAACGGCGATGCGCTGCGCCAGCTGGTGCTGGGTGGGTTGGGCATGGCGCGGCTGGCAGCATTCCAGGTGCAGCAGGATATTGCCGCCGGGCGCCTGCTGCCGGTACTGGAAGAGGCCAACCCCGGTGACCTGGAAGAGGTGCACGCGGTGTTCCTGGGGCAGGGCGGCTACCTGCCGCTGCGGGTGCGCGCGTTTCTTGATTTCCTGGTGGAGAACGTCGACCTGACGCAGCCACGGGGGTAGTGCCGGCCGCTGGCCGGCAACCTCACGATCTTCGACCCCTCGCATCGGTTGCCGGCCAGCGGCCGGCACTACCATGCGGAAGCTGGGCCCACGCTCTGCTCTGCCGGCCTCAGGCCTGCAGCAGCTTGCGCGCGGCGGCGCGCGCTTCCTTGCTCACTTCCACGCCGCCGAGCATGCGCGCCAGCTCTTCCTCGCGCGCCTTGCTGTCCAGCTTTTCCACGGCGCTCTGGGTCATGCCTTCCACCGGGGCCTTGCTGACCCGGTAATGGGCATGGCCCTTGGAGGCAACCTGCGGCAGGTGGGTCACGCACAGCACCTGGCGCTTCTCGCCGAGCGCGCGCAGCTTCTGGCCGACGATGTCGGCTACCGCGCCGCCGATGCCGGAGTCGACTTCGTCGAACACCATGGTCGGCACTGCATCCAGGTCCAGCGCGGCCACTTCGATGGCCAGCGAGATGCGTGACAGTTCGCCGCCGGAGGCCACCTTGCGCAGGGCGCGCGGCGGCTGGCCGGCATTGGCTGCGACCAGGAATTCCACGCGCTCGGCACCCTGCGGGTCGGGCTTGGCGGCGTCCTGCGGTTCCAGCTCGATCAGGAACTGGCCGCCGCCCATGCCCAGCTCGGCGATGATGCCAGTGGTGGTGGCCGACAGCTCGGCAGCAGCGCTGCGACGGCTGGCGGTCAGCACTTCGGCCTGTGCGCGCCAGGCGGCGGCGGCCTTGTCGATCTCGCCGGCCAGGCGCTGCAGGCGTTCGTCGGCGCCGCGCAGCTGTTCCACTTCGGCGTGCATGCGCTCGCGCTGCGCACCCAGCTCGTCCATCGGCACGCGGTGCTTGCGGGCCAGGTCGTGCAGACGGCCGAGGCGGCGCTCGTTCTCCTCGAACTGTTCCGGGTCGGCGTCGAGGTCGTCATGCACCCGATCCAGCAGCGACAGGGCTTCGTGCAGCTGGATCGAAGCGTTCTCGATCAGGCCATCCACCTCGCCCAGGCGCGGGTCGTGCTCGATCAGGCGCGACAGCTCGTGGCGCACCTGCTGCAGCAGGTCCAGCGCGGAGCTGCCGTCGTCGCCGTTGAGCTGGTTGCTGGCGGCCTGGCAGGCGCTCAGCAGGGCGCTGGCATGGGCCTGGCGGCGGTGGCTGGCGCCGAGTGCGGCAATCGACTCCGGCTCCAGGTCTTCACGGTCCAGCTCGCGCAGCTGGTGCTCCAGGAAGCCGATCCGGTCACTGACGTCGCCCTGTTGCGACAGCGCCAGCGATTCATCGACCAATGCCTGCCAGGCCGCGGCGGCACGTCGCACCTGGCGGCGTTCGTTCTCGTTGCGCGCATAGGCGTCGAGCAGGGCCAGCTGCGACGGGCGCGTCAGCAGGGCCTGCTGTTCGTGCTGTCCGTGGATCTCCACCAGCAGCGAGGCCAGGTCGCCCAGCTGCGCCAGGGTCACCGGGCGGCCGTTGATCCAGGCCCGCGAACCGCCATCGGCGCGGATGACCCGGCGCAGCTGGCACTGCTCCTCGTCGTCCAGCTCGTTGTCGGCCAGCCACTGGCGTGCAGCCTGCAGCTGCTCCAGCGCAAACTCGGCCGAAAGCTCGGCGCGCGCCGCGCCGTGGCGGACCACGCCGCTGTCGGCGCGCAGGCCGGACAGGAAGCCCAGCGCGTCGACCATCAGCGACTTGCCGGCGCCGGTCTCGCCTGAAACCACGGTCATGCCTGGCCCGAACTCCAGTTCGGTGGCGCGGACGACGGCGAAATCCTTGATCGAAAGATGTCTGAGCATGGGTAAGGGGGTATCAGCAGCCGCGCAACGCTAGCACGCGGGCGAGGGAGGTCCAATGACTTGCCAAGGTGATGCGCCGCCATTATCTAGTGTCCGTGTCTCACAGGTTGATTCCATGCACGGTTCTCCCGACCAGCTTGCCCCGCGTGCGCGCCATCTGCTGCGCACGCTGATCGCGCGTTACATCCAGGACGGCGAGCCGGTCGGCTCGCAGACGCTGGCGCGCGTGGCCGGGCTGGAGGTCAGTCCGGCGACCATACGCAACATCCTGGGTGACCTGGAAGACCTGGGGCTGCTGGCCTCGCCGCACACCTCCGCCGGGCGCGTCCCGACCGCACATGGCTACCGGGTCTTCGTCGACAGCCTGCTGCAGATGCAGCCGCCGGGCGAAGGCGAGCTGGCCCGGTTGCGGCAGGAACTGGCTGGCGGCGGCAGCACCCAGGCCCTGCTCGGCAGCGCCTCGGAGCTGTTGTCGGCGATGAGCCACTTCGTCGGCGTGGTCAGCGCACCACGACGCGAGCAGTTCGCCTTCCGCCAGATCGATTTCGTGGCGCTGGACGGGCGCCGGGTGCTGGCGATCCTGGTGTTTGCCGACAACGAGGTGCAGAACCGCGTCATCGAGACCCGGCAGGAGTTCGCGCCGGGCCAGCTGGAGCAGGTGGCCAACTATCTCAATGCCCATTTCGCCGGCCTGCCGATGGCCGAGATCCGCACCCGACTGCTGCTGGAACTGCGCGATGCCCGCTCCGAGCTGGAACAGCTGCTGGCGCACAGCATCGAGCTGGCCGAACAGGCCCTGCAGCCGGCTGCCGACGACATGCTGGTGGCCGGCCAGACCCGCCTGATGGGGGTGCAGGACCTGTCCGACCTGGAGCGGCTGCGCGAGCTGTTCGAGCTGTTCTCCAGCAAGCGGGAGATCCTGCAGCTGCTGGAGCGGACCATCCAGGCGCCCGGCGTGCGCATCTTCATCGGCGAGGAAACCGGGATGATGCCGCTGCAGGGCGTCTCGCTGGTCACTGCCCCTTACACGGCCAATGGCCAGGTGCTGGGCGTGCTGGGGGTGATCGGCCCCAAGCGGATGGCCTACGACCGCGTGATCCCGCTGGTCCAGGCTACCGCCGATGTACTGGGCGCGGCGTTTTCGCCAGCCGGCCGCCCGCCGGGAACATCCGACGCTTGAAACGCAGCATCCCGCCCACACTAGGGTGGGTGGAGGCGGAGATTGACCGCCAGGGACCCAGACATGAACCACGAACAGCCAGATATCGAATCCCAGCAGAGTGCCGCCGATGCGGCCGCCACCGCCGGCGTCAACGACGAAGTCGAGCGCCTGCGCGCCGAAATCGAACAGGTCAAGGCCGATGCCCTGCGTGAGCGCGCCGACTTGGAGAACCAGCGCAAGCGCGTTGCCCGTGACATCGAACAGGCCCGCAAGTTCGCCAACGAGAAGCTGCTGGGCGATCTGCTCCCCGTGTTCGACAGCCTGGATGCCGGCCTGAAGGCCGCCGGCGACGACCCGCACCCGCTGCGCGAAGGCCTGGAGCTGACCTACAAGCAGCTGCTGAAGGTGGCCGCCGACAACGGACTGGTCCTGCTGGACCCGATCGGCCAGCCGTTCAACCCGGAACACCACCAGGCCATCAGCCAGGTGCCGACGCCGGGCGCCGCCCCGGGCAGCGTGGTGACCGTGTTCCAGAAGGGCTACCTGCTCAACGAGCGCCTGCTGCGGCCGGCGCTGGTGGTGGTGGCCGCCGATTGATGGACCAGGCCGGGCTTTGCCCGGTCCCGGTTGTGCCAGGCCATGCCTGGCAAGGTTTTCCAGGCGCTGAACACAGCGTTCGGGAGATGGCTTGAATGTTCCACGAGCCTCCCCCACATCGTATTCATCCACCGGCCGAACGGCCGGACTGACACCAACAAGTATCCTCAGGAGTCTCCCCCATGGGCAAGATCATTGGTATCGACCTCGGCACCACCAACTCGTGCGTGGCGATCATGGACGGCGGCAAGGCCCGCGTCATCGAGAATTCGGAAGGCGATCGCACCACTCCGTCGATCGTCGCCTACACCAAGGACGGCGAAGTCCTGGTCGGTGCCTCGGCCAAGCGCCAGGCCGTGACCAACCCGAAGAACACCTTCTACGCGGTGAAGCGCCTGATCGGCCGCAAGTTCACCGACGCCGAAGTGCAGAAGGACATCGCGCACGTCCCGTACAGCATCCTGGCCCATGACAATGGCGACGCCTGGGTGGCCACCAGCGACGGCAAGAAGATGGCTCCGCAGGAAATCTCGGCCAAGGTGCTGGAAAAGATGAAGAAGACCGCCGAGGACTTCCTCGGTGAGAAGGTCACCGAAGCGGTCATCACCGTGCCGGCCTACTTCAACGACAGCCAGCGCCAGGCAACCAAGGACGCCGGCCGCATCGCCGGCCTGGACGTCAAGCGCATCATCAACGAGCCGACCGCGGCCGCGCTGGCCTATGGCCTGGACAAGGGCGACAACAAGGATCGCAAGATCGTGGTGTACGACCTGGGCGGCGGCACCTTCGACGTCTCGGTGATCGAGATCGCCAACGTCGACGGTGAAAAGCAGTTCGAAGTGCTGGCCACCAACGGCGACACGTTCCTGGGTGGCGAAGACTTCGACAACCGCGTCATCGAGTACCTGGTTGAAGAGTTCAACAAGGACCAGGGCATCGACCTGCGCAAGGATCCGCTGGCCCTGCAGCGCCTGAAGGATGCTGCCGAGCGCGCCAAGATCGAGCTGTCCAGCGCCCAGCAGACCGAAGTGAACCTGCCGTACGTCACCGCTGACGCGTCGGGTCCGAAGCACCTGAACATCAAGCTGACCCGCGCCAAGCTGGAAGCCCTGGTGGACGACCTGATCAAGAAGTCGATCGAGCCGTGCCGCGTCGCCCTGAACGATGCCGGCCTGCGTTCGAGCGACATCAGCGAAGTGATCCTGGTCGGCGGCCAGACCCGCATGCCGAAGGTGCAGCAGGCGGTGACCGAGTTCTTCGGCAAGGAACCGCGCAAGGACGTCAACCCGGACGAAGCCGTGGCACTGGGTGCGGCGATCCAGGGCGGCGTGCTCGGCGGCGACGTCAAGGACGTGCTGCTGCTGGACGTGACCCCGCTGTCGCTGGGCATCGAGACCATGGGCGGCGTGTTCACCAAGATCATCGAGAAGAACACCACCATCCCGACCAAGGCCTCGCAGGTGTTCTCCACCGCCGAGGACAACCAGTCGGCCGTGACCGTGCACGTGCTGCAGGGTGAGCGCGAACAGGCCCGCTTCAACAAGTCGCTGGCCAAGTTCGACCTGTCCGGCATCGAGCCGGCCCCGCGTGGCCTGCCGCAGGTGGAAGTGTCCTTCGACATCGACGCCAACGGCATCCTGCACGTGTCGGCCAAGGACAAGAAGACCAACAAGGAACAGAAGGTCGAGATCAAGGCCGGTTCGGGCCTGTCCGAGGAAGAGATCGCACGCATGGTCGCCGACGCGGAAGCCAACCGCGAAGAAGACAAGAAGTTCCAGGAACTGGTGCAGGCCCGCAACCAGGCCGACGCCCTGATCCACGGCACCCGCAGCGCCATCACCGAGCACGGCAGCAAGGTCGGTGGCGATGTCATCGGCAAGGTCGAGGCGGCCCTGGCCGACCTGGAAACCGCGATGAAGGGTGACGACAAGGCACAGATCGAAGCCAAGTCGAAGGCGCTGGAAGAAGCTGGCCAGTCGCTGTTCGCCGCTGCTTCGGCCGACCAGGGCGGTGCCCCGGGTGCCGACGCCGGCAATGCCGGCAAGGCGCAGGACGACGTGGTCGACGCCGAGTTCACCGAAGTCAAGGACGACAAGAAGTCCTGATCCGGACCGACACGGGACGCTGGCCACCAGCGTCCCGTTGTCGCATCAGGGTCCTGACCGCCCACCGGCGTGTCGGGGCGCCCGACGCAAGAGCGGACCTGGTTCCGCTCTTCCGCTTTGACGAATCCCGACTTTCCGGAACCAGATCCACGATATGAGCAAGCGCGATTATTACGAAGTGCTGGGCGTTGCCCGCACCGCCACCGACGACGAGCTGAAGAAGGCGTACCGTCGCTGCGCGATGAAGTTCCACCCGGACCGCAACCCGGGTGATGCGGCGGCCGAAGCCTCCTTCAAGGAGTGCAAGGAAGCCTACGAAGTGCTGTCCGACGGCAACAAGCGCCGCATGTACGACAGCCATGGCCACGCGGCGTTCGAGCACGGCATGGGCGGCGGCGGGCCGGGCGGCCCGGACATGAACGATATCTTCGGCGATATCTTCGGCAACATCTTTGGCGGCGGTGGCGGTGGTCCGCGCCAGGCGCGTCGCGGCGCCGATATCGGCTACGTGATGGAGCTGGACCTGGAAGAAGCCGTGCGCGGCGTCGAGCGCCGCATCGAGATTCCGACCCTGGCCGAGTGCGGCGACTGCGATGGCAGTGGCTCGGAAGACGGCAAGGTCGAAACCTGCAATGTGTGCCATGGCCGCGGCCAGGTGCGCATCCAGCGCGGCATCTTCGCCATGCAGCAGGCGTGCCACAACTGCGGCGGCCGTGGCCAGATCATCGCCAAGCCCTGCAAGACCTGCCACGGCAACGGCCGTGTCGAGGAAGACAAGGTGCTGTCGGTGAAGGTGCCGGCCGGCGTCGATACCGGCGACCGCATCCGCCTGCAGGGCGAGGGCGAAGCCGGTCCGGCCGGTACGCCACCGGGCGACCTGTACGTGGAAGTGCGCGTGCGCGAGCATGCGATCTTCCAGCGCGATGGCGACGACCTGCACTGCGAAGTGCCGATCCGCATCTCGCAGGCGGCACTGGGTGACACCGTGCGCGTGGCGACCCTCGGCGGCGAAGCGGAGATCCGCATTCCGGCCGAGACCCAGACCGGCAAGCTGTTCCGCCTGCGCGGCAAGGGCGTGCGTTCGGTGCGCAGCCGCAGCGAGGGCGACCTGTACTGCCGCGTGGTGGTGGAGACTCCGGTCAACCTCACCCCTGAGCAGCGCAAGCTGCTGGAACAGTTCGAAGCCACCTTCGTCGGCGAGGAAGCACGCAAGCATTCGCCGAAGTCGGCCACCTTCATGGATGGCGTGAAGGGCTTCTGGGACCGGATGACGTCCTGAGTCTTTCAACCGAAGCGTTGAGCGGCAGCGCCGGGCCATGCCCGGCGTTTTCGTTTGCGATCAGCGGAAAAACGCCGCCGGCGTCTGCCCCAGCTGGCGCTTGAACATGCTGGTGAACGCGCTGGGGCTGTCGTAGCCCATCGCCAGCGCGACATCGATGACCTTGTCGCCGACCGCCAGCCGCTCCAATGCGGCCAGCAGTCGCGCCTGCTGTCGCCACTGGCCGAAGGTCATGCCCAGCTCGTGGGCGAAGTGGCGCTGGATGGTTTTCACGTCCACTTCCAGCGCCTGTGCCCAGTCCTGCAGCGTGGCGTCGTCGCCGGGGTGCTTCTGGATGTGCTGGCAGATCCGCTGCAGGCGCGGGTCGGTGGGCGAGGGCAGGTGCAGCGGCAGTACGTCCATGCGATGCAGTTCGTCCAGCAGCAGGCGCACCACGCGGCCATCGCGGCTGTCTTCGATGTGCTCGCCCTTGATCAGGGTGGCTGCCTGCAGCAGTTCGCGCAGCAGCGGTGCCACCTGTACCGCGAACGGTTCGGCCGGCAACTGCGGGGCGAACGACGGATCGATGTACAGGCTGCGCATGTGCACGGCGGCAATGCAGTCCACCGCGTGCACCATGCCCGCCGGCATCCAGATCGCACGGGTGGAGGGCACGACCCAGCGACCGACTTCCGAGCGCACCACCATCAGCCCCGAGATGGCATAGACCAGCTGGTGGCGCTGGTGCTTGTGGCCTGCGATATGGGTGCCTGCCGGGTACTGGGTAACCCGGTAGGTGACCGGGCGATGCAGTGGCACATCACGCCACGGCGCAGCCGGGTCGACATCGCCGGCAATGTCCTTTTTGCGATAGGCCATGACCCGAACGCGGCAGAAGGGAGGGGAGGGCAACCGTAGCATGCGTGGCTCGCCCCCAACCTGACTGCGTCCATGTCCGCCTTGGCTTCTCCCGCAACGACCTCACGTCCGGTGGCTCCCGGTGTGCTGGCAGCTATTTCCACCTCGCATGTCGTCAACGACATGATGCAGTCGCTGATCCTGGCCATCTATCCAGTGATCAAGGGCGGCTTCAACCTGAGCTTCACCCAGATCGGCCTGATCACGCTGACCTACCAGCTGACCGCTTCGATCTTCCAGCCACTGGTTGGCGCCGCCACCGACCGTCGCCCGGCGCCGTACTCGCTGCCGATCGGCATGGCCTCGACCCTGTGCGGCATGCTGCTGCTCGGCTTCGCGCCGAACTATGCGGTGGTGCTGATGGCTGCGGCGATGGTCGGCATTGGTTCGGCCATTTTCCATCCGGAAGCATCGCGCATTGCGCGGCTGGCCTCGGGTGGCCGCCATGGCTTCGCGCAGTCGGTGTTCCAGGTGGGTGGCAATTTCGGTACCGCGCTCGGTCCACTGATTGCTGCAGCCGTGATCGTGCCGCATGGCCAGCATGCCGCGTCGTGGTTTGCCGGCGCCGCGCTGATCGGCATTGCACTGCTGACCTATGTCGGCCGCTGGTACGCGCTGCACCTGGGCACCCCGCGCCCGGCCAGCACCGCCTCGATGGCGCCGCGCCATCCCCCGCGCACCGTGGCCAAGGTGCTGGCGATCCTGCTGGTGCTGATCTTCAGCAAATACTTCTACATGGCCAGCATCGGCAGCTACTTCACCTTCTACCTGATCCACCACTTCGGCATTCCGGTGGCACAGGCGCAGCTGCACCTGTTCGCGTTCCTGGTGGCGTCGGCCGCCGGTGGTTTCCTCGGCGGTCCGCTGGGCGATCGCATCGGCCGCAAGCCGATCATCTGGACCTCGATCCTGGGCGTTGCGCCGTTCGCACTGATGCTGCCGCATGCCGATCTGTTCTGGACCACGGTGCTGGCGGTGCTGATCGGTTTCGTGTTGTCGTCGGCGTTCTCGGCGATTGTGGTGTACGCACAGGAAATGATGCCGCATCGCATCGGCATGGTGTCCGGCCTGTTCTTCGGCTTCGCCTTCGGGATGGGCGGGCTGGGTGCTGCCGTGCTCGGCCTGCTGGCGGACAAGACCAGCATCGAGTACGTCTACCAGTTGACTGCGTTCCTGCCGCTGCTCGGCATCGTGGCGGCGTGGCTGCCGCCGTCGCGGCCTGCTGTTCACTGAGGGGTGCTTCTTTTTGCAGGGCTGCGCCCTGCACCCGCAGAGGCAACGGCAAAAGCCAAAGCGCGCTATCCGTGGGTTGGCGGGGTGGGGTCGGTTGAGGGGGACACTGCAAGTACGTCCATGTAGCTCGGTCGCGCCGTTTTCCGCGATCTGTCGGAACAGCGTTCTGCTTTGGTGGGTGCCGACCGTTGGTCGGCACGGGGTCGGATATCGATATTTGACAGACGTGTCGATCAACGGACGACACCTACCAACAGCCGCAGTTGCCAGTAGAGCCACGCCATGCGTGGACGAATTCATTCGGTATCCGACAGATGTGCCGACCAACGGTCGGCACCCACCAGCAGCTGTCGGCCAACTGTCGAAGGCGGGGCGGTGTCGGCGTGCGGGGTGTCAGCGGCATGGATGCCGCTGCCAAGCCTACAAGGACGTACTTGCGGCGTCCCCGCACGCCGACACCGCCCCGCCATCCCACGGATAGCCCGCTCTGGCTTTTGATGTTGACGTTGATTCTGCAGGTGCAGGGCTGCAAGCCCTGCCGAAAACCCCCTTGAGCGTAGAATGCGGCCATGAGCGAATCCCTTGATAACCACCTGGTCCACGGCCGCCGCCAGCGGCCCGACGGCCCGTCGCCGATCGATGTCATCTCGGTCCAGTCGCAACTTGTCTACGGCCACGCCGGCAACAGCGCCGCCGTGCCGCCGATGCGCGCTCTCGGCGTGCGCGTAGCAGAAATTCCGACCGTGTTGCTCAGCAACGCGCCGTTCTACGACACCACGCGCGGTCGCGTGCTGCCCGCCGACTGGTTCGCCGACCTGCTGCTGGGCACCCACGAGCGCGGCCTGCCGCAGCGGGCGAAGATGCTGGTGTCCGGCTACTTCGGCAGCACCGCCAACGGTGCGGCCTTCGCCGACTGGCTGGATGACATCCTGCCGGCCTGCCCGCAGCTGCGTTACTGCCTGGATCCGGTGATTGGTGATACCCACACCGGCCCCTACGTGGAACCGGGCCTGGAAGCGATCTTCGCCGAGCGCCTGCTGCCGCATGCCTGGCTGGTGACCCCGAACGCCTTTGAACTCAATCGCCTCACCGGCATGCCGGCGCTCGCCGAGGCCGATGCCATCGCCGCCGCACGCACGCTGCTGGATCGTGGCCCGCACTGGGTGATCGCGCACAGCGTGGGCGGCACCCCGGGTGAACTGGTGACCCTGGCTGTCGGCCGCGAGGAGACCTGGCGCTGGACCTCGCCCCTGCTGCCGGTGGACGTGGCTGGTACGGGTGATGTGCTGATGTCGCTGGTGGTGTCGTTCCTGCTGCGCGGCGAATCGATGCAGCAGGCGATCTCGCGTGCGATTGCCGGCACCCACGCGGCCCTGGAGGCGACCCTGGACAACGGCTTCGAAGAATTCGACGTGATCGCTGCAGCGCCTGCCGCGTTGGCCGAGGGGACGCGCTTCCGCGCCGAGCGCGTGGTATGAGCGGCCTGCTCGAACGCACGCCGCGCACGCCGCGCACGGTCGGCATCGTCGGCAGTGCCGGCGCCTACGGGCGCTGGCTGACCCGCTTCTTCCAGCAGCACATGCAGCTGCGGGTAATCGGCCATGATCCGGCTGATCCGGGCTCGCATACGTCGGAACAGCTGCTCGCGCAGGCCGACGTGCTGGTGTTCTCGGCGCCGATCCGGCATACGCCGGCGTTGATCGCCGAGTACGTGCGGCAGTCGGCCGGCCGCGAGCAGGACCGCCTGTGGCTGGATGTGACCTCGGTGAAGGAGGCGCCGGTGCAGGCGATGCTGGCCTCGCAGGCCGAGGTGGTCGGGCTGCACCCGATGACCGCGCCACCGAAAGCGCCGACCCTGAAGGGTCGGGTGATGGTGGTCTGCGAAGCGCGGCTGCGGCACTGGCAGCCATGGGTCGATTCGCTGTGCACGGCGCTGCAGGCTGAGTGCGTGCGGGCCACGCCGCAGCATCACGACCAGATGATGGCGCTGGTACAGGCGATGGTGCATGCCACCCACCTGGCCCAGGCCGGCGTGCTGCGCCAGTACCAGCCGCAGCTGGGCGACCTGGCCGCGATGATGCCGTACCGGTCGGCATCGTTCGAACTGGATACGGCGATCATCTCGCGCATCCTGTCGCTGAACCCCGCGATCTACGAGGACATCCAGTTCGGCAATCCGTACGTGGCGCCAATGCTGGAGCGCTTGGTCGGCCAGCTGCAGGCCCTGCAGGCCCAGGTCGGGCAGGGCGACGACACTGCACGCGATGCATTCCGTGAGGGGCTGCTGTCGGCCAACCGCAGTGCCTTCGGCGAGCAGGCACTGGCCGCGGGCAACTACACCTTTGAACGCGTGGGCTATCTGCTGGCTGACCTGACCGAGCGCAATGCGTTGTCGGTGCACCTGCCGGAAGACCGGCCGGGCTCACTGCGTGAGCTGCTGAATGTGTTCGAGCAGCACCGCATCAGCCTGGCCTCGATCCATTCCTCGCGCACGCCTGGCGGCGAAGTGCATTTCCGGATCGGGTTCGTGGCCGGCAGCGATCCGGGGGCGATCAGTCGCGCGGCCGCCGAAGTGGACGCCAGCGGCATCGGGCGGGTGCTGGGCTGAGCACATTCATCCACAGGCGGTGTGGATGGTTTCTGAGCAAAGGTGTGGATAACCTCGCTCAGCCCTTGGTAGTAAAGGCTGTCAAGATGCTTGGTCAAAAATTGATCACGCTTTTTGTAGGGTCGAGTCATGCTCGACCGCCTTTGGCAAAAAGCGTGTCGACCAAGGTCGACACCCACCAGAGCGGAGCGGTACGAAATCCGGTGGCGCCGGGCCATGCCCGGCAAACCTCAGATCGTCAGCCTCAGCTCACCGCCACTGGTGGTGAACTCGCGGCCGTCGCGTACCAGCGGCCGTCCATCATCCAGCTCGTAGCGTGGCGTGGCTTCGGAATGGCGCCCGCTGCCATTCGCCTCGGGCTTGAACTCGATGATGATGTGGCTTTCGCCGTTGCTGTCGACGGCGGGGAACTGACGGAACGACATCGTGCACCTCCTTCAGCGGATGCTGCTGTTGCGCGGCCAGCTTGGCCGCGCCGATGTTAGGCGGACGTCATCAATCGATGAACTGCAGGCTTGCAAGTTCAGCGTACAGTCCGCCTTCGGCCAGCAGCTGCGCGTGCGTGCCCTCGGCGACGATGCGGCCCTGGTCCATCACCACGATGCGGTCGGCCTTGAGCACGGTGGCCAGGCGGTGGGCAATGACCAGCGTGGTGCGGCCCGCCATCAGCCGCTCCAGCGCCTGCTGCACGCTGTGCTCGCTCTGCGCGTCCAACGCGCTGGTGGCTTCGTCCAGCAGCAGGATCGGCGCATCCTTCAGCAGTGCGCGGGCAATCGCCACACGCTGCTGCTGGCCACCGGACAGGCGGGCGCCGCGCTCGCCCAGCTCACTGTCATAGCCCTGCGGCAACGCGCGCAGGAATCCGTCCGCCTCGGCGGCGCGTGCGGCATCTTCCACCTCGCTGTCGCTGGCCTGCAGGCGGCCATAGCGGATGTTGTCGCGCGCGCTGGCGGCAAACAGCGTCGGCTGCTGCGGAACCAGCGCCAGCTGTCCGCGCAGTTCGGCCGGGTCGACCTGGCGCACGTCGATGCCATCCACGCAGATGCGGCCACTGGCCGGATCGTGGAAGCGCAGCAGCATCGACAGCACCGTGCTCTTGCCTGCGCCTGACGGGCCAACCAGGGCCACGGTCTCGCCCGGGCGCACGTGCAGGTTGAAATGGTCCAGCGCCGCCTGGTCTGGCCGCTGCGGGTAATGGAACACCACGTCGTCGAACCGGATCTCGCCCCGCAGCGGCTGCGGCAGCACGTGCGGCTGCGCCGGCGCGCGGATCTCGATGTCTTCCTGCAGCAGTTCGCCGATGCGGCCCATGCCGCCGGCCGCGCGCTGCAGTTCGTTCCAGACTTCGGCCAGCGCACCGACCGAGCCACCACCGATCAGCGCGTACAGCACGAACTGGCCAAGGGTGCCTGCGCTGAGGCGGCCGTCGATGACATCGTGCGCGCCCAGCCACAGCACGCCGACGATGGCGCCGAACACCAGCAGGATGGCGCTGGCGGTGACCAGCGACTGCGCACCGATGCGGCGGCGGGCGGCGTTGATGGCATCGCCCAGTGCATGGTCGAAGCGGCCGCGCTCGTAGGGTTCGCGTGCATGCGCCTGTACCGTCCTTACGGCGCCCAGGGTCTCGCTGGCCAGGCTGTTCGCATCGGCGATGCGGTCCTGGCTGCTGCGCGCGACGGTGCGCAGCTTGCGCGCACCGATGATGATCGGCAGTACCGCAAGCGGAATGCCCAGCAGCGACCACGCCGCCAGCCGCGGGCTGGTGACGAACAGCATCGCCAGGCTGCCGACCACCGTGACGCTGCTGCGCAATGCCACCGACATGGTCGAGCCGACCACGCTGCGCAGCAGCTCACTGTCGGCGGTCAGGCGCGAGACCAGCTCACCGCTGCGGCTGCGGTCATGGAAGCCGGCACCGAGCTGGATGAGGTGTGCGTAGAGGCGGCTGCGCAGGTCAGCCACGACCTTTTCGCCCAGCAGCGACACGAAGTAGAAGCGCGCGGCCGTGGCCAGGGCCAGCACCACGGCCACCAGCATCAGCAGGGCGAAGGCACGGTTGATCTGGCCGCCGCTGCTGAAGCCATGGTCGATCATCTGCTTGACCGCCGGCGGCAGGCTCAGCGTGGCCGCCGAAGACACCGCCAGGGCCATCAGCCAGGCGGTGAACAGGCCACTGTGGCGGCGCACGAACGGCCATAGCGTGCGCAGGCTGCCAAGGCGGCGCAGCGGCGGGGGCGAGGCGGGGGCGCCGTCCTTGTCAGTCATCCTGGTGGTCGTCTTCTATGCGGATACGGTCACGAGTGGCGTCGCGCAGGCGGATTTTCAATGCGTCGACCTGATCGGCCGGCAATTCGACCCGCAGGCACACCCCGTTCGCGTCGAACTGTTCATCGCGCTTCTCCGCGCCGAATGCCGGCAGGGCCGCATGCAGGGTGCCCAGGTCTTCGAAGCCGGCCTGCAGCTGCAGCCGTGCCATGGCGACCAGCGCCAGCCGCGGCGCGGTGCGCAGGCATTCTGCGGCGGCGCCGCCGTACGCCCGGACCAGGCCGCCGGCGCCGAGCTTGATGCCACCGAACCAGCGCGTCACCACCACCATCACCCGGTCGAAGCCCTGCCCGTCGATCGCGGCCAGGATCGGCCGCCCGGCGGTGCCTGCCGGCTCGCCATCATCGCTGGAGCGGTAGTCCTGGCCATGCCGGTAGGCCCAGCAGTTGTGCGTGGCGTCGGCCACGGCAACCTGTTGCAGGAACGCCAGCGCTGCGGGGGCGCCGTCGATCGGCGCGGCATGGGCGATGAAACGGCTGTGTTTGACTTCCAGCGTGTGGCTGACGGGCTGGGCGAGGGTATCGAGCATTCCCGCCATTCTACGGTGTTGCCGGGTACCCCCGCCCGTTTCAGTCGTGCAGCAGCGGGCGCAGGTCGCGCGGCAGGCGCGCTTCCGGATACTGCTGGATGTAGCGTTCCAGGCTGGCGCGGGCGAGGTCGCGCTGGTCCTGGTCACGGCGCTCGCGGATTTTCTGCAGCCACTGCCGGCGTGGCAGGCGCGCGTCGGCGTCCACCTCGGCCTGCACGGTATCCGCGCTCAGGCCCGCATCGCTGCCGCGGCGCATGATGCCCGGAGCCGAACGGCTGGGAGCCTCACGCTTCATCGAGGTGATCTCCACCCGATCCAGCGCCTCCGCCCGCTCGACCTCGGCGGCATTGGCTGCTGGTGCCGGTGCAGGTGCCGCGGCCGTGCGTGCTTTCAGTGCCCCGGACGCTGCCGGCGCGAATGCCGGTGCCGGTGCCGAGTAGGCGGCGGGTGCCGGTGGCGCAGGCGGCGCTGCTGCCGTCGGCGCTGGCGGGAGGGCCGCAAAGGAGGTATCGGCGGCCGCATCCGCAGCCATCGATCGTGCAGCCTGGGCCGGCGCTTCAGCGGTTAAGGCCGGCGCCGGCTCGGGCGCGCGTGCGATGGCCGGTGCCGGGGCAGCGGCAACAGGGGCGGCCTCGGGTGCTGCGGGCGCAGCGCTTGGTTGGGCGGCCGCCACAGCGCTGTCGGCTGCACTGCGGTCAGCGGCCTGATCGGCAGCCGCAACGTCTTCTGCCGCTGCCGGTGCCGCAGCAACAGCGGCCTCACCGGCCGGAACCGGCGGCGGTTCCGGACGCAGCTGCCAGGCGACGCCGATGGCAAACACCATCGAGGCGGCGATGCCGAACACCGCCGGCCAACGCGGACGTGTGCGCTGCGTGCGCGGCGCCTCGGGAGAGGCGACCGCATCGGCGGCCGGCGCGTCCACGGCAGCGCGGGCCGCGGCCAGGATGGCAGCGTCCAGTGCGGCGGGCGGAGCCTGCTCGGCGCGACGGCCGAGCAGCCGGGCCAGCTCGCGTTCTTCCGGCGTCAGCGGTTCGTCTCGGTTCATGCGTTCAATCCCGCACGCAGCTTGTCCATCGCATAGCGCAGCCGCGATTTCACGGTTTCCCGGCCTACGCCGGTGATCTGGCCGATCTCCTCCAGGCTCAGTTCCTGATCCAGCCGCAGTTGCAGCACTTCGCGCTGCTCAGGCGGCAGTTGTTCCATCGCCAGCTGGATGCGGCGACGTTGTTCGAATTCGGAAAGCTCGCCTTCCGGGGTCTGCCCATCCTCGATCGCGGCCAGGCGCAGATCGGCATCGGCCGGGGCAGCCGGGCGGTGGCGGGCGGCGCGCCAATGGTCGTTCAGGCGGTTGTGGGCGATGCGGAACAGCCAGGTGCTGAACGCCGCGTCCGGTTGCCACCCGGCACGGGCGCTGATCACCCGCTGCCAGACGTCCTGGAAGATCTCCTCGGCCAGCGCGGTGTCGCGCAGTTGTCGCAGCAGGAAGCCGAACAGGCGCTTGCGGTGGCGCCCATACAGGCTTTCGAACGCGCGCAGGTCGCCACCGGCCCAGGCCAGCATCAAGGCTTCATCGGTTGGCAGTGCGCTGGCTTCCACGGCGTACAGGGTAAGGCCTGCAGGCGGTGGCGCATAGCCGGTGGCAGGGGCGGGCAGGGCGAGGTTCATGGCATGGAAGCAGCTACGGACAGCACGAAAAACGTACGGGCGCACGATTCGGGGTTTACGGGCTTCCATTGCCCCCCGGGTGGCGCGCTATGCTCGGCGGCTCAGGGGAGGCGACGCACAGACGGCGCCAAGAGATTGTCATTTGTCCACGCATGCTGAATCGGCGGAAGAGCCACTACACGAGGCCGTGTTGAGCACGGCGCTGGTGCGCGCGTTGCATGCGCTTTTGCCGGAAACGGCCGTGGTCCGCGTTGGCTGGGACGACCCGCAGCTGGGGAGTGGCCGAGGGGGCTGGCCCTTGCCTGCGATTGACAGCGCTGCGTCCGTGGAGCCCGCCACCGGCGATGGCCAGCACGGCTGGGAGTATGACGGTGCGCGGCTGCTGCTGTCGGTTGCGGGCGCGGTGCCTTCACCCGCGTGGTGGGGGCTGGCCCGGCAGGCGATGGAGCTGGCGCTGCAGCGCGGCCGCCAGGCCGGCCAGATCAAGGCACTGGAAGAGGCCGAACGGCTGCAGCAGGCCCTGTTCCAGATTGCAGATCTGGCCGGTGCCGACCTGGAAATGCCCGAGATGCTGCGCCACGTGCATGGTGTGCTGGGCACGCTGATGTATGCCGAGAACTGCTACATCGTGGAATACGACGATGTGCGCGACCAGATCCGCTTCCTGTACTTCGCCGATCAGCTCGATGACTTCGTCGCCGATCCCGCGCAGAGCCATGACGCCAGCGAGATGCCGCGCAGCCTGACCGTGGCGCTGTTGCGCCATGGCAAGCCGCTCAGTGGTCCCTCGCGCAGACTGCTGGCGCAGGTGATGGAACAGGAGCACGACCCGCAGCGTGGGCCCGAAAGCCTGGACTGGCTGGGCGTGCCGATGCTGCGCGACGGCCGCGTCTGCGGCGCCATCGTGGTTCAGAGCTATGAACAGGCGGCCCGCTATGGCGAGGCCGAGCGCGCATTGCTGGGCTTCGTTGCGCAGCACGTACAGACCGCGATGGACCGGCGCCAGGCGCAGGTGCGGCTGGAGCAGCAGGTGGCGCGGCGCACCCAGGAACTGCAGCGCGCCAACCGCAGCCTGCAGGATGAGGTGGCCGAGCGTCGCCGTGCCGAACAGTTGCAGATCGCGCTGTACAACATCGCCGAGATGGCGATGTCAGCCGACAGCCTGGACCAGTTCTATGGTCAGGTGCATGGGGTGGTCGGGCGCCTGCTCGACGCACGCAATTTCTACATCGCCCTGGTCAACCCGGCCGGCAACGGCCTGGACTTCGTGTATTCGGTGGACGAGCACAATGCCAGCCGCGCGCCACGGCCGTTCAGCCGGGGCCTGACCGAATACGTGGTGCGCAACCGGCGCCCGCTGCTGGCGTCACGCGCGCAGATCGATGCGCTGCTCGCCAGTGGTGAAGTGCGCGAGTCCGGCGCGCGCTCGCATTGCTGGCTGGGCGTGCCGTTGCTGCGCGACGATGAGGTGGTGGGTGCGATCGTGGTGCAGAGCTACAGCGAGAACAGCACGTTCAGCGTGCACGATCAGCGGCTGCTGACCTTCGTTGCGCAGAACATCGGAACCGGGCTTGCGCGCCAGCGCGACCAGCAGCGGCTGCGTTCGGCACATGCCGAGCTGGAAAAGCGCGTTGAGGAACGCACCCGCGAACTGGCCGAGGTCAACGAAAAGCTGCTTGGGCAGATCGGTGAGCGCCTGCGTGCCGAGCAGCGCCTGACCCACCAGGCCATGCACGATGCGCTGACCGGCCTGCCCAACCGCCTGCACCTGCTGGATCGCCTGCAGGATTCACTGGCGCTGGCCAAGCGTGAGGGCGGACCGGTGTTCGCCGTGCTGTTCCTCGATCTGGACCGCTTCAAGCTGGTCAACGACAGCATCGGCCATGCCGCCGGCGACCGCATGCTGGTGGAAGTGGCCAAGCGCATCGTGTCGATGGCAGGTACCGAAGATGTGGTGGCACGGCTCGGCGGTGATGAGTTTGCTGTTCTGCTGCAGTGCCCGCAGGGCTTGGCGCAGGCACTGGATTTCGGCCAGCGGCTGCTGCTGGCGTTGCAGGAATCGATGTGGATTGCCGGGCGCGAACTGTTTCCGTCCGGCAGCCTGGGCATTGCCCTGTGGAATCCGCGCTACCGCACCGGAGAAGAGCTGCTGCGCGATGCGGATGCGGCCATGTACCGGGCCAAGGCGCAGGGCCATGACCGCTGTGCGATCTTCGACGAGGACATGCGCGAAGAAGCCATGCGCAGCCTGGACCTGGAAGCCGATCTGCGCCGTGCGATCAACAACCGCGATTTCGTACCGTTCTACCAGCCGATCGTGCGCTTGTCCGACGGCGAAGTGGTCGGTCACGAGGCGCTGCTGCGCTGGCAGCATGAGCGCCGTGGCCTGCTGCTGCCCGGCGCGTTCCTGGAGCTGGGTGAAGAGAGCGGCCTGATCGAACAGGTGGACTGGCTGATCTACGAGCAGGTCATCGCGGGGCTGGCACGGGGAGGCGAAGGCTACGTCTCGGTGAACGTATCGCCCCGGCATTTCCGCTCGGCAGAGTTCAGTGATCGCCTGTTCGGCCTGCTCGACAGCTGTGGTGCCGATCCGCGCCGGCTGCGCCTGGAAATCACCGAGGTGGCGTTGCTGGACGACGGCCCGCACACGCTGCGCATCCTGCAGGGCCTGCGCGAGCGCGGCATCCAGGTACAGCTGGACGATTTCGGTACCGGGTTCTCCGCGCTGTCCTACCTGCACCGTTTCCCGATCAGCACGCTGAAGATCGACCAGAGCTTCATCGCCGGCCTGCACGGCCCGGAAGTGCAGAGTACGCGGGCGCTGGTGGAAGGCGTGCTGTCGCTGGCGCGCACGCTGGGCATTGAGACCATCGGCGAAGGCATCGAGACCGACGCGCAGCGGCAGACCCTGCGTGAACTGGGCTGCGACTACGGCCAGGGCTACCTGCTGGGGCGGCCCGCGCCGTGGGCGCACGCGGCGGACTGAGCCACCGCGTGCAGCTGCATCATCGCAGGGCGGCGCGGCGCTTCTCGTCGATCCACTTCGAGGCCTGGGCCGGCTGGTAGTTCTTCATCCACTCCAGCATCTCCTCGATGTCCGAGCCGTACCACAGGTCCTGGCGCTGGTCCGGATGCAGGAAGCGTTCTTCCACCATGCGATCGATCATGCCGATCAGCGGGGCGTAGAAGCCGTCCACATCGAGGAATGCGCATGGCTTGTTGCCGATGCCCAGCTGGCGCCAGGTCAGCATCTCGAAGATCTCTTCCATGGTGCCGAAGCCGCCGGGCAGGGCGACGAAACCGTCGGCAAGATCGAACATGCGCGACTTGCGCTCATGCATCGAACCGACGATCTCCAGTTCGGTCAGGCCACGGTGGGCCACTTCCCAGTCGGCCAGCTGGCGCGGGATCACGCCGGTCACCTCGCCGCCAGCGGCGAGCACGGCATTGGCCACGGTTCCCATCAGGCCGACGTTGCCGCCGCCATACACCAGGCGCAGGCCGTCGCGGGCGATGCGGTCACCCAGGGCAATGGCGCGTTCGGTGTAGGCCGGCTTGCTGCCAGCGTTGGAACCACAGTACACACAGATCGATTTCATGGATCTTCCTGTCTCTTGGCCGGAAACGAAAACGCCCCGTCGCCAACCGCAGGGCGGTCGGGGACGGGGTGTCCTTGGATTATGAGCCCTTCTGTAGAGCCGAGCCATGCTCGGCTGCTCTTCGTTCAGATCGCGGCAAAGGCCGAGTCGAGCACGGCTCGACTCTACAAACGCCAAGCAGGCTTACGCGGCAGCGGCCTGCTCGCGGCGCGGGCCTTCACGCAGGGCGCGGCCGACCATGCCCACCAGCAGGTCCAGCTCCTCGCTGTCCATGCCGAAGTGCGGGGTGAAGCGCAGCGAGTTCTCGCCGCCGTGGATCACGTTGATGCCGTGCTGGCGCAGCCATTCCTCGGTGGAGTTGGCGCCGTAGCACTTGAACTGCGGGGCCAGCTCGCAGGAGAACAGCAGACCGGTGCCCTGCACCTTGGTGATCAGCCCGCCCAGCTCGTTCTTCAGCTGTTCAAGCTTGCGCACGGCCTCGGCACCACGCTCGGCGATGTTGGCGCGAACCTGCGGGGTCAGCTGGGCCAGGGTGGCGCAGGCCACATCCAGCGCACGCGGGTTGCTGGTCATGGTGTTGCCATAGATGCCCTTGCGGTACAGCTGCGCGGCATGCTCGGTCACCGCCAGCACCGACAGCGGGTACTGCGCGGCGTTGAGGGCCTTGGAATAGGTCTCCATGTCCGGCGGGTCGAGGCCTTCGAAGCCCGGGTAATCGACCACCGACAGCACGCCATGCGCGCGCAGGCCGGCCTGGATCGAGTCGAGCAGCAGCAGGCTGCCGTGGGCACGGGTCAGTTCGCGGGCCACGGCATAGAACGACGGCGGCACCGAACGCCCCGGATCGCCTTCGCCCATCACCGGTTCCAGGAACACCGCTTCGATGAACCACTGGTTGCGTGCGGCGTCCTCGAACACCTTGCGCAGGCCGGCTTCGTCGTACGGCGCCACGGTGATCACCGAGTCCTCGCCACGGTAGCTGGCCAGGTGCTGCATGTAGCTCTTGCGGCTGGAATCGGAATACAGGGCAGGGCGGTCGGTACGGCCATGGAAGCTGCCCTTGACCACCACGCGCTTGATCGCAGCGCCAGCGTGGCGCGCACCCGGGTCGGTCTGCAGCTTGGCGTTGACGTCGGCGATGCGCGCGGCCAGGCCAACCGCTTCGGAACCGGAATTCAGGCACATGAAACGGGCGAACGGGCAGCCGCCACGGCGGTGGCCGATCTCGGCGCGCAGGGCGGTGATGAAGCGCTGCTGCGACAGGCTGGGGGTCATGATGTTGGCCATCACCTGCGGGCGGGCCATCGCCTCCAGCACGGCGTCAGGGGTGTGCCCGAAGCCGAGCATGCCGTAGCCGCCGGCGTCGTACAGCACGGCGCCCTTCAGGGTGACCACCCACGGGCCGCGCGCGGCCAGCGCCACGTACGGGGTCACTGCATCATCGGCATAGAAATTGACGAAGCCGTCCTGCATCGCGTCGATCTGCGCCTGTTCGTCCTGCGCCAGCAGCGGCCCCAGGTCGGCCTGCACGCGCGCGAACTCTTCGGCGGCGGCATCCACCGCGGCGACCAGCTGCGGGTGGCGGGCGGACAGGGCGGTCAGGGTGGCATCGTCCAGGCCGGAGGTGAGGCGGGTGCCGGGCTGGGTGCGCAGGGGGGCGAGGCGTTCGATGAAGCTCATTGCAGATCTCCTGAAACAATGGGTCGCACGGGTCTTCAAAAGCAAAACGCGCGTCATCACGCGCGCTTGGGGCAGGCTCGTGCAGCGGACTTCCGACTCGATGCTAGCACTTGTTTTTTTGCGCGATAACCCCGCAGAAACCTGCTGCATAGCAGCATTTTGCGCGACGTTCGCCGCGAAGCGCGCCGGCTCGCAGACGCTGGACGTACAATGCGCGCCATTGTCGACCTGTTGCCGCCCACTGCCTTGAAGAAGTCCGATTTCCATTACGACCTGCCGGCTGAATTGATCGCGCAGGCTCCCCTGGCCGAACGTTCCGCCAGCCGCCTGATGCTGGTGCCGGCCGCACCTGCGACCTTCACCGATCTGCAGGTGCGCGACCTGCCGTCCCTGCTGCAGCCGGGCGACCTGCTGGTGTTCAACGACACCCGCGTGATCCCGGCGCGCCTGTTCGGGCAGAAGGCCAGCGGCGGCCGCGTCGAGATCCTGATCGAGCGCCTGCTCGGTGGCCAGCAGGCCCGTGCCCAGGTGGGCGCCAGCAAGTCGCCGAAGGCCGGCAGCCGCATCGCGCTGGATGCCGGTGGTGAAGCCGAGGTGCTGGGCCGCGATGGCGAGTTCTACGTGCTGCAGTTCCATGTGCCGGAATCGCTGGAACAGTGGCTGCTGCACGCCGGTCGCCTGCCGCTGCCACCCTACATCCAGCGCGAGCCGGGCGTGGACGACCGCGAGCGCTACCAGACTGTGTTCGCGCGCGAAGTGGGGGCGGTGGCGGCGCCGACCGCCGGCCTGCATTTCGACGAACCGCTGCTGGCCGCACTGAAGGACAAGGGCGTGGAGTTCGGGCACGTCACCCTGCACGTGGGTGCAGGCACCTTCCAGCCGGTGCGTGCCGATGACCTGAAGGACCACGTGATGCACCGCGAGTGGCTGAACGTCGGCGCCGAGCTGGTGCAGCAGGTGCGGCGCACGCGCGCCGCCGGCGGCCGGGTGATCGGCGTCGGCACCACCGTGGTGCGCGCGCTGGAAAGCGCGATGCGTGATGGCGAACTGCTGCCGTTTGCCGGTGAAACGCAGATCTTCATCACCCCGGGCTACCGCATCCGCAGCGTCGACGCGATGGTGACCAACTTCCACCTGCCGGAAAGCACGCTGCTGATGATGATCTCCGCGTTCGCCGGCAAGGAACGCGTGTTCGAGGCCTACCAGCACGCGATCGAGCAGCGCTACCGCTTCTTCAGCTACGGCGACGCGATGCTGCTGTTCCCGCAGGCGGGGTAGGGGGCTGACCTCTGCCTGATAGTGGTGGGTGCGCACCGTTGGTGCGCACTTGCAGGTGCCTGGAGACCAGGAAAGCCACGCATGGCGTGGCTCTACTGCCGTGCCGTTCCGGCCTGCATGGGCGGCCGGCCCGGTTTTGGGAGACAATAGGCAACTATTTGCCCGAATGACCGCTCCATGTCCCGACTGCAGTTCCAGCTCAAGACCCGCGACGGCCGTGCCCGCCGTGGCCGCCTGACCTTCCCGCGTGGCACGGTGGAAACACCGGCCTTCATGCCGGTCGGGACCTATGGCTCGGTCAAGGGCATCCTGCCGGACCAGGTGCGTGCGCTGGGCGCCGAGATCATCCTCGGCAACACCTTCCACCTGTACCTGCGCCCGGGCCTGGACATCATCGCCGACCACGGCGGCCTGCACGGCTTCTGCCGCTGGGACGGCCCGATCCTGACCGACTCCGGTGGCTTCCAGGTGTTCTCGCTGGCCCACCGCCGCAAGATCACCGAGCAGGGCGTGACCTTTGCCTCGCCCACCGACGGCGCCCGTGTGTTCCTGGGCCCGGAAGAGAGCATGAAGATCCAGAAGGTGCTCGATTCGGACGTGGTGATGATCTTCGACGAGTGCACCCCGTACCCGGCCACCGAGGATGTGGCGCGCCGGTCGATGGAGCTGAGCCTGCGCTGGGCCCAGCGCAGCCGCAACGCGCATGACGAGCTGGGCAATGACGCGGCCCTGTTCGGCATCGTCCAGGGCGGCGTGCACACCGACCTGCGCAGCCGCTCGGCCGAGGCCCTGCAGGCGATCGGTTTCGACGGCTATGCCATCGGCGGCCTGGCCGTGGGCGAGCCGGAGCACGAGCGCAACGCCATGCTCGACCACCTGGACCCGGAGCTGCCAAGCGACCGTCCGCGCTACCTGATGGGTGTGGGCCGGCCGGAGGACCTGGTCGAGGGTGTCGCACGTGGCGTGGACATGTTCGACTGCGTGATGCCCACCCGTAACGCCCGCAACGGCCACTATTTCACCTCGTTCGGCACCGTCCGCATCCGCAACTCCCAGTACGCGCGCGACATGGACCCGATCGAGCCGGGCTGCGGCTGCGTGGCCTGCACCGGCGGCTACACCCGTTCCTACCTGCGCCACCTGGACCGCTGCAACGAGATGCTGGCGCCGATGCTGGGCACGCTACACAACCTGTTCTATTACGAAAAGCTCATGGCCGACATCCGTGCGGCCATCGAAGCGGGAACCTTCCTGGCCTTCCGTGAGTCTTTCTACGCGGCACGCGGGGCGGTAGCGCCGCCCCTGTAACCCGAACACCCCCTGCCAAACGGCCCAAGGACGAACGCCCGGGGCCGTGGCATACTTCAAGGCTGACCCAGATCCGCGGTCGACACCTCGTGCCCGTGAAAGGGCCGAAGCGCCGCCCAACCAAAGGACCAACGATGAACCTGCTTGCTTTCCTGATTCCCGCCGCCCACGCCCAGGCCGCCGGCGGCCAACCGCAGGGCATGGGCCTGACCACGCTGCTGTTCCCGGTCATCCTGATCGCCATCATGTACTTCCTGATGATCCGCCCGCAGATGAAGCGGCAGAAGGAGCACAAGGCCATGCTGGAGAAGATCAAGCGTGGCGATGAAGTGCTGACCAACGGCGGCATCGCCGGCATCGTCACCGACATCGGCGACAACTTCATCACCATTGAAGTGGCTGACAACGTGCGCATCCGCGTGCAGAAGGGCGCTGTCGGCAACGTGCTGCCGGCCGGTACCCTGAAGTCGGCCCAGTAAGCCACTCCCTTTCCGATGCACAACCGCGGCGCCGGGGATGGCGCCGCGCGGGACCCAAGCAATGCTCGAATTTCCACGCTGGAAGTACGTCGTCATCCTGATCGTACTGGCGCTCAGCGCGCTGTACGCGCTGCCCAACATCTACCAGAAGGACCCGGCCCTCCAGATCACCGCCAACCGTGGCGGGCAGATCGACGATGCGCTGCGCGACCGTGTGCTGGCCGACCTGAAGACGGCCGGAGTCACCCCCGTCGGTGTCGAGAAGGAAGGGGAAAGCCTGATTGTCCGCCTGCCGGACCTGAAGGCGCAGTCCGCTGCCAGCGACGCCCTGCGCGACACCGTCGGCGAAAAGTACACCGTGGCCCTGAACCTGGCCTCGACCGTGCCGGACTGGCTGGCCAACCTCGGCGGTCGCCCGATGGTGCTGGGCCTGGACCTGCAGGGTGGTGTGCACTTCGTGCTGCAGGTCGACCAGAAGGCCGCCCTCGACAAGCGCCTGGACGCCTACACCGAAGACGTGCGCAGCACCCTGCGTGACGCGCGCATCGCGTACCAGTCGGTGGAGCGTCGCGCGGACAACAGCATCGTGGCCAACCTGAGCCCGTCCGCCGGTGATGACGCCGCACAGCGTGCCCGTGCGGCGCTGGTGAAGGCGCAGCCGACGCTCGGCTACGACGTCAGCGGCAACCGAATCACGGTGACCGTGCCGGAGACCGAGATCGCGCAGATCGCCAATGGCGCCATCGAGCAGAACATCAACACCCTGCGCAACCGCGTGAACCAGCTCGGCGTCGCCGAGCCGATCATCCAGCGCCAGGGTGCCGACCGCGTGGTCGTGCAGCTGCCCGGCGTGCAGGACACTGCCGAAGCCAAGCGCATGATCGGCGCCACCGCCACCCTGGAATACCGCGCGGTGGTCGAGGGCAATGCCCAGGACGCCATCGACTCCGGCCGCATCCCGCCGGAAGCGAAGGTCTATCAGCGCCGTGACGGCGGCGGTCCGATCCTGCTGAACAAGCGCGTGATCGTCACCGGCGACCAGATGGTCGGCGCGCAGGCGGTGACCGACTCCACCAGCGGTGCCCCGGCGGTCAGCGTGACGCTGAACAACGTCGGCGGCCAGCGCATGTTCGACTTCACCAGCGCCAACGTGAACAAGCCGATGGCGGTGGTGTATACCGAACGCGTGCCGACCGTGACCCTGGTTGACGGCCAAGAAGTGCGTGGCTTCAAGGTCAACGAGGAAGTGATCTCGGTGGCCAACATCAACGGCGTGTTCGGCAAGAACTTCCAGACCACCGGCCTGCAGAAGAAGGAAGCCGACGACCTGGCCAAGCTGCTGAAGTCCGGCTCGCTGGCCGCGCCGATGGACTTCGTCGAAGAGCGTGTGGTCGGCCCGAGCCTCGGCGCCGAGAACGTCAAGAACGGCATGCGCGCAGTGGTGTTCGCGTTCCTGTTCACCCTGGTGTTCTTCAGCGTGTACTACCGCATGTTCGGCGTGATCACCTCGGCAGCGATGCTGTTCAACCTGCTGATCGTGGTGGCGGTGATGTCGCTGTTTGGCGCGACCATGACCCTACCGGGCTTCGCCGGCCTGGCGTTGTCGGTGGGCCTGTCGGTGGACGCCAACGTGCTGATCAACGAGCGTATCCGTGAAGAGCTGCGTGCCGGCGTGCCGGGCAAGACCGCGATCGTGACCGGTTACGAGCGTGCCTCGGGCACCATTCTCGACGCCAACCTGACCGGCCTGATCGTCGGTGTGGCGCTGTTCGCATTCGGTACCGGTCCGCTGAAGGGCTTCGCACTGACCATGATCATCGGTATTTTCGCCTCCATGTTCACCGCGATCACCGTGTCGCGTGCGCTGGCGACGCTGATCTACGGCCGTCGCAAGAAGCTCCAGAACGTGGCCATCTGACGGGACGACACGCACAATGAAACTGTTTCCGCTGCACATCCTCCCGAACGACACCAAGATCGACTTCATGCGCTGGCGCCATGTCGCCATGGCAGTCACCATCGTGGTGTTCCTGGCCTCGGTCGCCATCATCGGCATCAAGGGCTTCAACTACGCGCTGGACTTCACCGGCGGCACCCTGATCGAAGCCCGCTTCGACAAGCCGGTGGACGTCGAGCAGGTCCGCAACAAGCTCGAGCAGAGTGGCTTCGAAGGCGCCCAGGTCCAGAGCGTCGGTGGCAACACCGACCTGCTGATCCGCCTGGCCCCGCACGGTGAGCATGCGCCGGGTACCGGTGACGCCGCCGCCGAGGACAAGGCCACCGCTGCCGCCGTGGTGAAGGCGCTGTCTTCTGCCGACAACCAGGCCACCGTGCTGCGCAACGAGTTCGTCGGCCCGCAGATCGGCAAGGACCTGGCGATGAATGGCCTGTACGCGACCATCTTCATGCTGGCCGGCTTCCTGATCTACATCGCGGTGCGCTTCGAGTGGAAGTTCGCGGTCACCGCCAGCATCGTGGCGATGTTCGACCTGATCGTGACGGTCGCATACGTGTCCCTGCTGGGTCGTGAGTTCGACCTGACCGTGCTGGCCGGCCTGCTGTCGGTGATGGGCTTTGCGATCAACGACATCATCGTGGTCTTCGACCGCGTCCGCGAGAACTTCCGCAGCCTGCGCGTGGACTCGATGGAAGTGCTGAACCGTTCGATCAACCAGACGCTGTCGCGTACGGTGATCACCGCGGTGATGTTCTTCCTGTCGGCGCTGGCGCTGTACATGTACGGCGGCAGCTCGATGGAAGGCCTGGCCGAGACGCACATGATCGGTGCGGTGATCGTTGTGCTGTCCTCGATCCTGGTGGCGGTGCCGATGCTGACGATCGGTTTCCTGCGTGTCAGCAAGCAGGACCTGCTGCCGAAGGCGAAGGACGTCGAGGCCCTGGCCCGTCGCCCGTAATTGCCTGCTGCCCGCAGCACACAGAGAACCCCGCGCAAGCGGGGTTTTTTGTGTGCAGGGCTTGCAGCCCTGCACCCGCGGTAGTGCCGGCCGCTGGCCGGCAACAGCAACAGCGTGCATTCCGTGATTGGGCGGGGCGGTGCCGGAGTGCGGGGACGCCGCAAGTACGTCCGTGTAGGCTTGGCAGCCGCATCCATGCGGCTGACACCCCGCACTCCGACACCGCCCCACCTCTGACAGATTCAGGCGGCTGTTGGTAGGTGTCGACCTTGGTCGACACATCTGTCAGATATCGAATGAATTCATCCGTGTCGACCAAGGTCGACACCTACCAGAGGTGGACACCGTTCCGACAGATCGCGGAAATCTGTCGAAGGCGGGGTGGGTCCGGTTGAGGGGGCGTGAGCCGCATGGATGCGGCGACCGAGCTTACATGGGTGAGGGCGCTTTGCTTGCGAAGCACTGCTTCGCAAGCGCCCGAACGCACAGCCGCCAGCGGCTGGGCCGGGCCCCGGAGGGGGACTTGCAGCGTCCCCCTCAACCGGACCCACCCCGCCCACCCCCAGGAACCCAGCTTTTGACGTTGCTCTGGCTCTGGCCGTTGCTCAGGCCTCTGCGGGTGCAGGGTGCAACCCTGCAAAAGAAACACCACCCTACGCCAGCGTCGGTTGTGCATTCGGCCCCCGCGCACTACGATCCTGCGGTTCGCGCGCGCAGGCGCGCAGCCGTATTCCTGCTGAGCGCCCCGTGCGCCGCATCTGCCAACCCGAGGTATCCATGGTCATCAAACCGCGCGTCCGCGGCTTCATCTGCGTCACCACCCACCCGACCGGCTGCGAGGCCGCGGTCAAGCAGCAGATCGACTACATCCGCGCGCGTCCGCCGATCCAGAACGGCCCCAAGCGCGTGCTGGTGATCGGCGCCTCCACCGGCTACGGCCTGGCTGCGCGTATCACCGCTGCCTTCGGCAGCGGCGCCGCGACCCTGGGCATCTTCTTCGAGCGCCCGGGCAGCGAGAGCAAGCCGGGCACCGCGGGCTGGTACAACTCGGCCGCGTTCCACAAGTACGCCGACGAAGCCGGCCTGTACGCCAAGAGCATCAACGGCGATGCCTTCTCCGATGAAGTGAAGGCGAAGACCATCGAGATGATCAAGGCCGATCTCGGCCAGGTCGACCAGGTCGTCTACAGCCTGGCGGCGCCGCGTCGCAAGCACCCCAAGACCGGTGAAGTCATCAGCTCCACGCTGAAGCCGATCGGCGAGCCGATCACCCTGCGCGGCCTGGATACCGACAAGGAAGTAATCACGGAAACCACCCTGCAGCCGGCGACCCCGGAAGAGATCGCTGGCACCGTCGCGGTGATGGGTGGCGAAGACTGGCAGATGTGGATCGACGCGCTGGCCGACGCCGGCGTGCTGGCCAACGGCTGCACCACCACGGCCTTCACCTACGTGGGCGAAGAGATCACCCAGGCGATTTACTGGAACGGCTCGATCGGCGCCGCCAAGAAGGACCTGGACACCAAGGTGCTGGGCCTGCGCGAGAAGCTGGCGAAAATCGGCGGCGACGCGCGCGTGTCGGTGCTGAAGGCCGTGGTCACCCAGGCCAGCTCGGCCATTCCGACCATGCCGCTCTACCTGTCGCTCCTGTTCAAGGTGATGAAGGAAAAGGGCACCCACGAAGGCTGCATCGAGCAGCTGGACGTGCTGTACGACATCCTCTACGGCGGCAAGGCCGACGGCGTGGCGATCGATCGCCTGCGCCACGATCTGGTCAATGGCGATGGCCATACCGTCGCGCTGGTCGACGAGGAAGGCCGCCTGCGTGCCGACTACAAGGAAATGGCGGCAGACGTGCAGGGCAAGGTGGTCGCGCTGTGGCCGCAGGTCACCAATGAGAACCTGTACGAGATCAGCGACCTGGCCGGCTACAAGGCCGACTTCCTGCGCCTGTTCGGTTTTGGCGTGGAGGGTGTCGACTACGAGGCCGACGTCAATCCGGACGTGAAGATCGACAATCTGGTCGACATGACCTGATCTTTTGGTGGGGCCGGCCGCTGGCCGGCAACCCTGGGGACCAAGGACGCCGGCCAGCGGCCGGCACTACCGCGGTCACCCGAACTCGAACCCCATCTCCGGCAGCGCCGGGCCGACGAAGTCGCCCTGCACGTAATCCACGCCGGCACTGAACAGCAGGGTCATCGAATTGGCGTCGCTGACGAACTCGGCGATGGTGCGGATGCCGGCCTCCTGCGCGCGTGCGGTGATCTGGCTGATGCGGTCGATGTTCTCGCGGGTGGCCGCCAGATCGCTGGTGAAACCGCGGTCCAGCTTGAGGAACTGCGGCTGGAAGTGGGCGAGCAGCTGGAACGAGTCCAATCCCGAACCGAACTGCTCCAGCCCGATGCGGCAGCCCAGTGGCGCCACTTCGGCAAGGAACTGCTGCGCACTGCGCAGGTGGGTGAACACCTTCGCTTCCGGCGCATGCAGCCACAGCCGTTCGCCGGGCACGCCCTGCGCCTGCAGCTCGCGCCGCAGGGTGGCGATCATCTCTGGGTCGTCGAACGATTCCGGCGTCACCTTCACCAGTACCTGGGTGGCGTGGCCCTGGCGTGCGCGCTGACCCAGTACGGCGATGGCCTGCGAAACCACCCAGCGGTTGATCTCCGCCAGCAGGCCGTACTCCTCGGCGATGCCCAGGAACGCGGTCGGGCTCAGCAGTTCGCCGTTGTGCTCCAGGCGCAGGTAGGCCTCGTACAGCTCCAGCGGCTCGCCCTGCAGGTTCAGCACCGGCTGGTAGTGCAGCTGGAAGCCGTCGCCGGCCAGTGCTTCACGGATACGGGTGACCCAGCGCAGAACGCGTTCTTCCTCGACGCGGTCGGCCGCAGCCGGGTCGAAGATGCGGCAGGTATTGCCCAGTTCGGCGGCGGCATGCGTGCACTCGCTGGCGCGTGCGAGCACCTGGCCGATGCTGGCGATCTTCTCGCCCACCTGTACGCCACCGATGCTGACCGTCACCGTGGCCGAGCGCGCGCCGATGCTGAACACATGCGCTGCATACGCTTCGCGGATGCGCTCGGCCAGTGCCACGGTCTGCGCGTAGGGCCCGGCCTGCAGCACGGCGAAATTGTGTTCGCCGAAACGGGCCAGCTGCGCGTCCTCGCCAACGACCTCGGCCAGCAGGCCGGCAAGGGCGCCGATCAGCGCGTCGGCCGAGGCTAGGCCGATGTCCGGCAGCAGGCGCGCGTAGTGGTCCGGCTCGATCAGCAGCAGGCCGAACTGGCCTTCGCTGCGCCCGGCCTGTGCCACTGCGCTTTCCAGCTGCAGCATGAAGGTCGGGCGGTTGAGCAGGCCCGTGACCTGATCGCGCTGGCGCAGGTCCTCGACCTCGCGGGCCAGCTCCGGATCGAACTCCATGCGGCGGCGAAGCACCACCTGCAGGCAGGATTCGCCTTCGTAGGTGGCGGCGGTGAATTCCATGGTTGCCGCGAACGTACTGCCATCCTCGTGGCGGGCATCGAGCTGGTACTGCGGCGGCGGCGCCTCGCCACGGCCCAGGCCCTTCAGCAGCTGCTTGAAGCCTTCCACATGCTGCGCGGCGACCATGTCCAGCAGCGAGATGCCTTCGATGTCGTCGAACTGCTCGTAGCCGAACATTTCCAGGTAGGCATCGTTGGCGCGGATGTGCATGCCTTCGTGCACGTAGGCGATGGGATCGCGCGAAGAGGCGATCAGCGCATCGCAGCGGCGCTCGGTCTCGCGCATCTGCGCTTCGATGCGGCGCAGGCCGCGACGGGCCTGCAGGTCCACCCATTGGTCGCGGACCACGGCCAACAGATGCTCGGAGCGCTGGCGCAGGGCGAGGGCACGGATGCCGTGGCTGCTGGCCTGCACCAGCTCGTCCTCGTCGATGCGATCGGCCAGCAGCACCAGCGGAATGTCCTTGCCGCTGGCGGCGATGTGCTGGGCCACCAGCGGCAGCGGGATGCCCTGCGAGGGGGACGCCAGCACCAGGTCGATGGCCTGGCTGGACAGCACCTGGGACAGCTCGGCCGCATCCTGCGGACGCCAAGGGCGCACCGCGATGCCGCTGTTGCGCAGCGTGCTGACGATGGCTTCGGCATTCTCGCCGCTGTCATCGACGATCAGCAGGCGGATGGTGATGTCGTTCGCGTTCTGCATGCACTGCTCCCCAATCTGCGAATCTAGATACACGATGCGCGGCGAACCGTCCATGCGCGCGCCCCTTGCACGCATCGAACGGCGATCTGGTTCACACCACGCCACCGGCCGCGTGGCCGCTGGCCCAGGCCCACTGGAAGTTGTAGCCGCCCAGCCAGCCGGTCACATCCAGCACCTCGCCGACGAAATGCAGACCGGGTACGCGCTTGGATTCCATCGTCGAGGACGACACCTCAGCGGTATCCACGCCGCCCAGGGTGACTTCGGCGGTGCGATAGCCCTCGGTGCCGCTGGCCACCAGCGGGAACGCGCCCAGCAGCTGCGCGGCCTGGCGCAGCACCGGCTCGTCCAGCTGGCGCACGGGCCGGTCGGGCAGCCAGTGCTCGCACAGGCGCTGCGCCAGCCGCTTCGGCAGTACCTCGGCCAGCACCGTGCGCAGCTCGGCGGCCGGGCGCTCGCGCTTCATCTGGCGCAGCCACTCGCCGGCATCCTGGCCGGGCAGCAGGTCCAGCTCCAGCGCATCGCCGGGTTGCCAGAACGAGGAGATCTGCAGGATCGCCGGGCCGCTCACGCCGCGATGGGTCAGCAGCATGAAGTTCTGGAAGCTCTTTCCGTTGCAGCGCGCCTCGACGGGGAGAGCGACGCCGCTGAGATCGGCCAGCCGTTCCTGGTGCTTGCCGCTGAGCGTCAGCGGCACCAGCCCGGCGCGGGTCGGCAGCACCTGATGGCCGAACTGGCGGGCAATCTCGTAGCCAAAGCCGGTGGCGCCCATGCTCGGAATCGACAGGCCGCCGGTGGCAACCACCAGCGAGGCGCAGTGGAACAGGCCCTGCGTGGTGTGCACGCGGAACCCGTCGCTGCCGTGCTCGATGCGCTGCACGCTGCATTCGGTGCGGATCTGGGCACCGGCCGCCTGGCATTCGTCCACCAGCATCTTCACGATCTGCTTGGACGAGATGTCGCAGAACAGCTGGCCAAGCTCCTTTTCGTGATAGGCGATGCCGTGCTTGCTGACCAGCTCGATGAAGTGCCAGGGCGTGTAGCGCGCCAGCGCCGATTTGCAGAAGTGCGGGTTGGCCGACAGGAAGTTGGCCGGGGTGGTGCCGGTGTTGGTGAAGTTGCAGCGGCCACCGCCGGACATCAGGATCTTCTTGCCGACCTTGTTGGCATGGTCGATCACCTGCACCTGGCGGCCGCGCTGGCCAGCCGTGATCGCGGTCATCAGCCCGGCCGCGCCGGCGCCGATGACCACCACGTCGCAACGGATCGTGCTCATGCCTTGGCGCGCTTGCGCCAGTCCGGGACCACGTCGAGCTGCATCTGATCGTTGAGCAGCTGCACTTCACCGTCCTGGATCAGCACGCTCCAGCGCATCGCGCGCTGGATCTGCTGGCCCCACAGTTCGACGAAGGAACCATCGAGGTCAACCACCGACAGGTTGTCGAAGCGCGCCAGGCCCTTGCCCTGCTTGCCCCACCAGATCTCCGAGGCGTTGCCGCCGTAATTGACCACCTGCACCTGTCGGCTGCGGTTGCTGGCCTTGCGGATGCGGGATTCGTCGGGATGGCCCAGGTCGATCCATTGCAGGATGTCGCCGGTGTAGTCGTGTTCCCACAGGTCCGGCTCATCGTCGGTACTCAGGCCGCGGCCGAATTCCAGGCGGTCGCCGGCGTTCAGCGCGAAGGCGAGCAGGCGCACCATCAATCGTTCGTCGGTCTCGGACGGGTGCTGGGCCAGGGTCAGGTTGTGGGTCGCGTAGTAGCCGCGATCCATGTCGCTGATCTGCAGTTCGGCCTTGCGGATGGTGGCGGTAAGAGCCATGGGGGATCCGTGGACTAAAGACGTCAATGATAGAGGTTTGCTCCAAGGGTGTCCGTTGCCGGGCTGTCTGCGCAGTGTCAACGGTGGCACTCTTGGCGCTCTTTCCCATGGCCGGAATGGACGCCATGACCCTGCCCAGCCACCTGCAGCTGCCCCCCGGCCACTGGCCCAGCCTGCTCGACGGCCTGTGCGCGCGTTTCCCGCGCATCGGTCGCGCGCAATGGCAGGACCGCTTCGCCCGAGGCCGTGTGCAGGATGCGCAGGGCAGGGCACTGGCGCCGGACATGCCCTGGCAGGTGGGGCTAGAAATCCGGTACTTCCGCGAGGTTGCCGACGAGCCGGTGATTCCCTTCGCCGAGACCATCCTGCATCTGGATGCGCACCTGCTGGTGGCCGACAAGCCGCACTTCCTTCCGGTAACGCCGGCCGGTGGGTATGTGCGCGAAACCCTGCTGTCGCGCCTGGTCGCACGCACCGGCAACACCGAACTGGCGCCGTTGCACCGCCTGGACCGGCTGACCGCCGGCCTGGTGCTGTTCTCGACCCAGGCGGCCACGCGTGATGCCTATCAGCGGCTGTTCCGCGAGCGGCGCATCGAGAAGACCTATGAGGCGCTGGCACCGGCGCTGCCCGGGCTGGCGTTTCCGTTGCAGCGGGACAGCCGTCTGGTGCCGGGGGAGCCGTTCTTCCGCATGGCCGAAGTGCCGGGCGAGCCCAATGCGCGCAGCCTGATCGAGCCGATCGAGGCCGAAGGGCCGATCTGGCGCTACCGGCTGAAGCCGGAAACCGGTCGCAAGCACCAGCTGCGCGTGCACATGGCCGCGCTGGGCGCACCGATCGAGGGCGACGACCTTTACCCGCAGCTGAGGCCGCGCCGGGATGACACGTTCGAGTCGCCCCTGCAGCTGCTGGCGCAGGGGCTGGCCTTCGATGACCCGTTGACCGGGGAACCGCGGCGGTTCAGCAGCCAGCGCCGCCTGCGCCGAAGGGGGCGGGGCGGCTAGCGCGGGTCAGCGGGCCGGGCGCCGCGCCAGCCAGCGGTCCAGCTCGGCGGCGAACAGCTGCCGGTCGCGCTGGCCCAGCGGCGGCGGGCCGCCGGTCTGGACCCCGGCGCCGCGCAGTTCTTCCATGAAATTGCGCATCGACAGCCGCTCGGCCATGTTGTTCGGCGTGTACAGCTGGCCGCGCGGGTTCAGCGCCACGGCCTTCTTCTCCAGCACCAGCGCGGCCAGCGGGATGTCCTGGGTGACGACCAGGTCTCCGGCAGCGACCCGTTCGACGATGGCGCTGTCGGCCACGTCCAGGCCCTGGGGCACCTGGATCGAACGCAGCCAGCGTGAGGGCGGGGTCCGGATCCACTGGTTGGCAACTAGGGTCAGCTCGATGCCAACGCGTTCAGCGGCACGGAACAGGATGTCGCGAATGACGGTGGGGCAGGCGTCCGCGTCCACCCAGATGCGGGGGAGGGCGGGTTCAGCTTGGGTTTCAGCTTCAGTCATTTACCCAGTGTAGGGTAGGAAAATCCTGAATGGGGACTCGGGGTTAGCCTCGATCGGCTGCCAGCCCTTGTCACGTCTAGCGGGCGGGGCCAGCCGATGAACGTCCGGGCTATCGCTTTTTGCAGAAAACACGCGTATCGTTCGTCCCACTGTGTTTGCTAGGGTCACCGTGAATCGTGGCCTGGTGCAGTTGATCTCACGATCCGCTCATCGATCCGCTTTACCAACGCCTGCAACTCAGTCTCGGCCCCGATACCCGGTGGCTGCGATTTTTTCAACATGTGTTTCAGGAGTTAGTCAAATGTCTGATCGTCAGACCGGCACCGTCAAGTGGTTCAACGACGCCAAGGGCTTCGGCTTCATCACCCCGGAAAGCGGCCCGGACCTGTTTGTGCACTTCCGTGCCATCCAGGGCACCGGCTTCAAGACCCTGCAGGAAGGCCAGAAGGTTACCTTCATCGCCGTCCAGGGCCAGAAGGGTATGCAGGCTGACCAGGTGCAGGCGGTCTAATCCGTCTGCTACCGTTTGGTAGCCAGAACGCCGGAAGCGAAAGCTTCCGGCGTTTTTTATTGCCTGCCGCTTTGTAGAGTCGAGCGTGCTCGACTGTCTCTGGAAAGCAGTCGAGCACGCTCGACTCTACAAAGGGCATGCAGCTGGCGCGGTACGATGCAGGCCTCCCCAAGGATCATCCCCATGCGCATCGTCCACCACCTGGAAAACTCCCGTTCCCTGCGTGTGCTGTGGATGCTGGAGGAGTTGGGGCTGGACTACGAACTGCGCCGTTATCCCCGCGATCCGAAGACGCTGCTGGCACCGCCCGAACTGCGCAACGTGCATCCGCTGGGCAAGTCGCCGGTGCTGCAGGATGGCGAGCTGGTACTGGCCGAGTCCGGCGCGATCCTCGACTACCTCGCAGACCGCTACGACACCCAACGCCAGCTGTCGCCGTCACCGATGCCGGCCGATGGCGCCGAGCGCATTGCCTACCGCTATTGGCTGCACTACGCCGAAGGCTCGGCGATGCCGCCGCTGCTGCTGACCCTGGTGATGGGCCGCATCCGCAACGCGCCGATGCCGTTCTTTGCCCGTCCGATCGCGCGCAGCATTGCCGACAAGGCCGAGCGTGGCTTCATCGGCCCGCAGCGACGACTGCACCTGGACTGGATGGAGCGCCGCCTGTCCGAAAGCCCGTGGTTCGCGGGTGAGCGGTTCAGCGCAGCCGACATCCAGATGAGCTTCCCGATCCAGGCTGCGGTCGCACGGGGTGGTGGCCTCGACGACAAGCCGGCGCTGCGTGGCTTTCTCAAGCGCATCAGCGAGCGGCCGGCCTATCAGCGCGCCGAAGCCCACGGCGGGCATCTGCAGGCGCTCAGCGGCAATTGAGGCGGGCGGCGGTCGCCCCCATCTCCAATCCCATGGATACCGACAGCCCCCGTTTCGACAACCGACTGCTGCATGCCCTGCCGGGCGACCCCGAATCCGGCCCGCGCCGCCGCGAAGTGCTGGGCGCGGCCTGGTCGCCGGTGATGCCGACTCCAGTGGCGGCGCCCACGCTGCTGGCCTGGGCGCCGGACGTCGCCGCGATGCTTGGCTTCGATACCGCTGAAGTCGAAAGCGAAGGCTTCGCGCAGGTGTTCGGCGGCAATGCGCTGTACGCCGGCATGCAGCCGTGGGCGGCCAATTACGGTGGCCATCAGTTCGGCCACTGGGCGGGCCAGCTCGGCGACGGCCGCGCGATCTCGCTGGGCGAACTGGTCGCACCGGATGGCCGTCATTGGGAACTGCAGCTGAAGGGTGCCGGTCCCACGCCGTATTCGCGGGGTGCTGATGGCCGCGCAGTGCTGCGCTCATCCATCCGTGAATTCCTGTGCAGCGAAGCGATGCATCACCTGGGCGTACCGACCACGCGCGCGCTGTCGCTGGTCGGCACCGGCGAAGACGTGGTACGCGACATGTTCTACGACGGCCACCCGCGTGCCGAGCCCGGCGCCATCGTGTGCCGGGTATCGCCCTCGTTCCTGCGCTTTGGTTCATTCGAACTGCCAGCGTCACGCGGCGAAACTGCCTTGTTGCGGCAGCTGGTCGACGCGTGCATCGCCCGCGACTTTCCGGAGCTCGAAGGGCAGGGTGAGGCGCTGTACGGCGACTGGTTCGCGCAGATCGCGGTGCGCACTGCCGAGATGATTGCGCACTGGATGCGCGTCGGTTTCGTGCATGGCGTGATGAACACCGACAACCTGTCCGTGCTCGGCCTCACGCTCGATTACGGTCCTTACGGCTGGGTCGAGGACTTCGACCCGGACTGGACGCCGAACACCACCGACGCGCAGGGCCGCCGTTATCGTTTCGGTACCCAGCCGCAGGTGGCGTACTGGAACCTGAGCCGGTTGGCGCAGGCGCTGTCGCCGTTGTTTGCCGATGTGGCGCCGCTGCAGGCCGGTCTGGCGGCCTACCAGTCCACCTTCGTGGCCTGCACCCGACGCGATGCCGCAGCCAAGCTGGGCCTGGCTGCCGCCGACGATGACGACCTGGGGCTCTACCGGCGCTGGCAGCAGCTGATGCAGGACGGCGGCATGGATATGACCCTGGCCTGGCGTGCGCTGATGCGGGTTGATCCAGCGGCGCCAGACGTGGGCGTGCTGGATGCGGTGTACTACGACGAGTCGCGCCAGCAGGCGGTGCAGGCGCCGTTGCAGCAGTGGCTGCAGGACTACGCGGCGCGGTTGCAGGCCGATCCACTTTCGGCCAGTGAGCGCGCGGCGAAGATGGCCAAAACCAATCCGCTGTATGTGCTGCGAAACTGGCTGGCCCAGGAGGCGATCGACCGCGCAGAGCAGGGTGACCTCGGCGGTGTTCACGCACTGCAGGACGTGCTGCGCGATCCATACACCGAGCGTGCGGGGCTGGAACACTTCGCCGGCAAGCGCCCGGCGTGGGCAGACAACCGCGCTGGCTGCTCTATGCTGTCCTGCAGTTCCTGAGGCTGGGTTTCGGCAGGGGTGCGCCCTGCACCTGCAGAGGCCAGATCAAAAACCAGAGCAAAAGCGGATTCCGTGGTTTGGCGGGGCGGTGTCGGAGTGCGGGGACGCCGCAAGTACGTCCCTGTAGGCTTGGCAGCCGCATCCATGCGGCTGACACCCCGCACTCCGACACCGCCCCACCTCTGACAGATGTCTACGGCTGTTGGTGGGTGTCGACCTTGGTCGACACGGTAGATCCACGCCATGCGTGGATGCTCTTCGTTCAATTCTCGAAATATTCGATTTCGATAGAGATTCATCCACGCATGGCGTGGATCTACGACAGATCGCAGAAATCTGTCGAAGGCGGGGTGGGTCCGGTTGCGGGGGCGTGAGCCGCATGGATGCGGCGACCGAGCTTACATGGACGTACTTGCAGCGCCCCCCGCAACCGGACCCACCCCGCCATCCCTCGGAATGCGGCTTTTGCTTTCGCTTTTGCTTGCGCGGTGGCCTCTGCAGGTGCCGGGCGCAGCCCGGCCGAACACCCCCCAACAGGCAGGGGGCGCCCGGAACAGGTACCCTATGCCGCCATCAGATAGCCAATGTGACATGACCGACGCCATCGTCGCTCCGCAGTGGGCCTCCCGCCTGCGCGACATCGCCGACTTCCCCAAGCCCGGCATCCTCTTCAAGGACATCATGCCGCTGCTCGCCCATGGCGAGGACTTCCGCGGTGCCATCACCGCGATGGCCGACCGTTGGCGCGACCAGAAGCTGGACGCGGTGATCGGTATCGAATCGCGTGGCTTCATCCTCGGCGCCGCGATGGCGCTGGAACTGGGCGTGGGCTTCGTGCCGGTGCGCAAGCCGGGCAAGCTGCCGGGCCAGGTGCTGCGCGAGGAATACACGCTGGAATACCGCAGTGACTGCATCGAAGTGCACGCCGACGCGCTGCCGGCCGGGGCCCGCGTGGCGATCATCGACGACGTGCTGGCTACTGGCGGCACGCTGGTCGCTGCGCTGTCGCTGGTGCGCCGCCTGGGCGTTGACGTGGTCGGTGCCGGCGTACTGGTCGAACTGGACGGCCTGGGTGGTCGCGCCCGCTGGGAATCGGATCTGCCACTGCACACCGAACTGGTGTTCTGATCGAAGGGCAGGTGCCAACCAAGGTTGGCATCTACCAGAGCGAATGGCCGGGAACCGGTAGTTGCCAACCTTGGTTGGCAACGCTGCTTCAATCACATCATCCGCACGCGGAAACGACGGCCCTTGATCTTGCCGGCTTCCAGCTTGGCCACGGCCTTGTTGGCCTGCTCACGGGCGATCGCCACGTAGGAGCGGGTCGGGAAGATCGCGATCTTGCCGATGAACTTGCTCGACAGGCCGGCATCACCGGTCAGCGCACCGAGGATGTCGCCTGGGCGCAGCTTGTCGGTCTTGCCACCGTCGATCCGCAGCGTGCGCATCGCGGCCTGCGGCAGTTCGGCCGGGCGCGAGGTTGCCAGCGGCGTCTTCTGCCAGTCCAGCGGCTGCCCCATCTGCGCTTCGATGGCTTCGGCGCGGGTCTTCTCGCGGCCGGCCACCAGGCTGATCGCCAGGCCACTGGCACCGGCACGGCCGGTACGGCCGACGCGGTGCTGGTAGCTTTCCACGTCGGTCGGCAGCTCGTAGTTGATCACCGCCGCCAGCTCTTCCACGTCCAGGCCACGTGCGGCCACGTCGCTGGCCACCAGCACGTTGCAGCTGCGGTTGGCCAGCAGCAACAGCACTTCCTCGCGGTCGCGCTGTTCCATGTCGCCATGCAGGGCCAGTGCGGAGAAGCCGAACTGCTGCAGCGAGTTGGCAACTTCGTCCACGTCCTTGCGGGTGTTGCAGAACACCACCGCCGATTCCGGGGTGTACTTCAGCAGCAGGCCGGCCAGCGCCTTCTGGCGATGCGCCGGTTCCACCTCGCAGAACAGGTGGCGGATGGCCGGTGCCTGGTCGGCGCCTTCCACGGTCACTTCCACCGCATCGCGCAGCAGGTCACGCGCCATGGCGCGGATGCTGTCGGGGAAGGTGGCCGAGAACAGCAGGCTCTGGCGGTCCTTGTGGGTGCGGCCGGCGATCTCGCGGATCGGCTCCTCGAAGCCCATGTCGAGCATGCGGTCGGCCTCGTCCAGCACCAGCGTGCGCACCGCGCCAAGATTCAGCGCGCGCTTGCGTGCCAGCTCCTGCACGCGGCCGGGCGTGCCGACCACCACGTGCGGGTCATGGCCTTCCAGCGAGGCCAGCTGCGGACCCAGCGGCACGCCGCCGACCAGCAGCAACAGCTTCAGGTTGGGGATGCCGGTGGCCAGCTTGCGGATCTGCTTGCCGACCTGGTCGGCCAGTTCGCGGGTCGGGCACAGCACCAGCGCCTGCACGCGGATCAGGCTGGGGTCGATGGACTGCAGCAGGCCCAGGCCGAAGGCGGCGGTCTTGCCGCTGCCGGTGGGTGCCTGTGCGATTACATCGCGGCCATCCAGGATGGCCGGCAGGCTCTGCGCCTGCACGGGGGTGAGGGTGGTATAGCCGAGGGCATCCAGGCCGGGCTGCAGGGCCGGGCTCAGCGGCAGGGTCGAGAAGTCAGTCATGGCGCATTGTACCTGCCTGCACGGCCGGTCCCGCCTAATGGGGTGGGGACGGATCCCTTTCCGCAGGAAAGGGCTCTGACCCCATCGGAGTCGTCATCCACGCACTGGGTGAATACACCGGGGGGCATCCACGCATGGCGTGGATCTACTGGCAGGTGCCGACCCTGGTCGGCACGCGCCTGATCAGCCCAGCACCGCCAGCACACCCTGGTGGATTGCCAGGCCGCCGAACAGCAGCCAAGCGAACAGGATCAGCGCCAGCAGCAGCGGCTTCAGGCCTGCCTGGCGCAGCGCCGAGACGTGGGTAGTCAGGCCCAGCGCGGCCATCGCCATCGCCAACAGCACCGTGTCCAGCTGCACCAGCCCGGCCTGCAGGCCGGCCGGCAGCAGATGCAGCGAGTTGAAACCGGCCACGGCCACGAATCCGAACGCGAACCACGGCACCACGATGCGCGCCTTGCTGCCATCGGCGCTGGCCTTGCCGCCACGGGCCAGCCACAGTGACAGCGCGATCAGGAACGGCGCCAGCAGCATCACCCGCACCATCTTGGTGATCACCGCCGTGTCAGCTGCCGCTTCGTTGACCGCACGGCCGGCCGCCACCACCTGTGCCACTTCGTGCACCGTCGCACCGGTGAACAGGCCGTACTGCCGCGCGTCCATTGCCAGCCAGCCGTGCGACTGCACCAGTGCATACAGCGCCGGGTACAGGAACATCGCCAGCGTGCCGAACACCACCACCGTCGAGACCGCGACGGTGACATGCGCAGCGCGGCCACGCACCACCGGCTCGGCGGCCATCACCGCTGCCGCACCGCAGATCGCGCTGCCCGCGCCGATCAGCATGGCTGCCTCGCGCTCCATCTTGAACACGCGCACGCCCAGCCAGCAGGCCAGGCCGAAGGTGCTGGCAACCACCAGCACGTCCATCAGCACGCCAGTGACGCCGACATGGCCGATGTCCTGGAAGGTCAGGCGCAGCCCGTACAGCACGATGCCGGCGCGCAGCAGCCAGTGCTTGGAAAAGGCGACACCGGCCGCGCTGCCCGGTGCCAGCCGCGGGTAGAAGGTGTTGCCGACCACGATGCCGGCGACGATCGCCACGGTCAGCGCGCTCAAGCCGTGCGCCTGGAGCCACGGAAGCTCGGCCAGATACAGCGACGCCGCCGCGATCAGGCCTACCAGCACGAGGCCGGGCAGACGCGGCTGCCAGCGCTGGCGCAGGGCGGGCAGAGACCAGGGGGAGAGAGCGGGGGCGTTCATGGCAGGGGCAGGGCTGGAGTGATGGGGCAAGCGTGCGCCCGGAACGATGACCTGTAAAACGAATAATATGGGTGAAACCTACCCATCAAGAAGGTAAGTGCCATGCGCCTGACCTTGCGCCAGCTGCAGGTTTTCGTCGCCATCGCCGACCATGGCAGCACCACCGCTGCCGGCCAGGCCATTGCGCTCTCGCAGTCGGCCAGCAGCGCCGCCCTGCAGGAACTGGAGGCGCACTTCGGCACCCCGCTGTTCGACCGCATCGGCCGCCGTCTGGCGCTGAACGGGCATGGCCGCGCACTGCTGGAGCCGGCGCGCACCTTGCTGGTCAACGCCGCCGACCTGGAGCGTCAGCTGGCCGCCGGCGGCGACCCGTCGCAGGGGGCACCGCTGCGGCTGGTGCTGGCCGCCAGTACCACCATCGGCAATTACCTGCTGCCGCCACGCATCGCCGAACTGCTGCGCCAAGCGCCACAGGCTGAGGTTGATCTACGCATCGACAACAGTGCCGGCGTGGTCGCCGCCGTGCAGCGCCTGGACGTCGACGCTGGCCTGATCGAAGGCCCGTGCCACGAGCGCGGCCTGCAGGTGACCGCCTGGCAGCAGGACCCGCTGGTGATCGTGGCTGCCGCCGATGCCCCCGCCCGCTGGTCGCTGGACGAACTGCGCGGCGCACGCTGGCTGCTGCGCGAGCCCGGCTCCGGCACCCGCGAAGCCGTCGAACAGGCGCTGCTGCCGCACCTGCGTGGCTTCGCCCAGACCCTGCAGCTGGGCAATACCGAAGCAATCAAGCAGGCCGCCATCGCCGGCCTCGGCCTGGCCTGTCTTTCGCGTCACGCGCTGGAAGAGCCATTGGCCCTGGGCCGCCTGCGCGTGCTCGAGACGCCGCTGCCGGCCCTGCAGCGCACGCTGTGGCTGGTACGGCATCCCGGCAAGCAGTGGCTGCCGGGGTTGCAGGCGTTGCTGGGGGACGTGGAGTAGCAGGGATCGGTCTTGCACTGCACGAATTCCACGAAGGGGTCAGAGCCCGTTGCGCAGCAACGGGATCCGACCCCGACAGATCGACAGGCCTTGCAGCGCTCATCCACGCATGGCGTGGATCTACCGTGTCGACCAAGGTCGACACCCACCAGAGCAGAATGCCGCCCCGGCATCCCTCAGGAAACCAGCTTTTGACGTTGCCGTTGAAGTTGCCGGCCAGCGGCCGGCACTACTGCGGGTGCCGGGTGCAACCCGGCCGACGCCCCCAACCCGTACAATATCCGGATGCCTCTGATTACTCTGCAGAACGTCGACTTCAGCGTCGGCGGCCCGTTGTTGCTGGAAAAGGCCGAACTGTCGATCGAGCCGGGCGAACGCATCGCCCTGATCGGCCGCAACGGCGCCGGCAAATCCACCCTGCTCAAGCTGCTGTCCGGCGACCACAAGCCCGATGACGGCGAAGTCCGCGTGCAGCAGGGCGTGCGCGTCACCCGCCTGGAGCAGGAAGTGCCGCACGGCGCGGCCGGCTCGGTGTTCGACGTCGTCGCCGACGGCCTTGGCGAGCTGGGCCAGTGGCTGGCCGAATTCCACCACCTCAGCCATGCCGAAGTCTTCGATGGCGAAGCCCTCGGCAACGTGCAGGCCAAGATCGATGCCGCCAACGGCTGGGGCCTGGACCAGCGCGTCGGCGAAACCCTGACCAAGCTCGACCTGGATGGCGAGGCCGAGTTCGGCCGCCTGTCCGGCGGCATGAAGCGCCGCGTGCTGCTCGCCCGCGCGCTGGTGTCCAGCCCCGATGTGCTGCTGCTGGACGAACCGACCAACCACCTGGACATCGAAGCCATCGACTGGCTCGAAGCGTTCCTGAAGGGCTGGAGCGGCAGCGTGGTGTTCGTCACCCATGACCGTCGCTTCCTGCGTGCCCTGGCCACCCGCATCGTCGAGATCGACCGCGGCCAGGTCACCAGCTGGCCAGGCGACTGGGCCAACTACGAGCGCCGCCGCGAGGAACGCCTCAATGCGCAGGCGCAGGAGAACGCCCGCTTCGACAAGCTGCTGGCGCAGGAAGAAGTCTGGATCCGGCAGGGCATCAAGGCCCGTCGCACCCGCGACGAAGGCCGCGTGCGCCGCCTGAAGGCGATGCGCGTGGAGCGTTCGCAGCGCCGCGACCTCAGCGGCAACGTCAAGATGGAAGCCGCACAGGGCGTCAGTTCCGGCAAGAAGGTCATCGACGTCAAGGACATTTCGTTCGCCTTCGGCGAGCGCACCATGGTCCGCGATTTCACCACCACCATCATGCGCGGCGACCGCATCGGCCTGATCGGTCCCAACGGCAGCGGCAAAACCACGCTGCTCAAGCTGCTGCTGGGCGAACTGCAGCCGGCCAAGGGCGAAGTCAACGCCGGCACCAACCTGCAGATCGCGTATTTCGACCAGTACCGCGCCGTGCTGCGCGAAGACTGGAGCGCGATCGAGAACGTCGCCGAAGGCCGCGATTTCCTCGAGTTCAACGGCAAGCGCAAGCATGTGCATGCCTATCTGCAGGACTTCATGTTCACCCCTGAACGTGCGCGTGCGCCGATTACCCGCCTGTCCGGTGGCGAGCGCAACCGCCTGCTGCTGGCCAAGCTGTTCGCGCAGCCGTCCAACCTGCTGGTGATGGACGAACCGACCAACGACCTGGACGTGGAAACCCTGGAGCTGCTGGAAGAGCTGCTGGGCGAGTACACCGGTACGCTGCTGCTGGTCAGCCACGACCGTGACTTCATCGACAACGTGGTGACCTCCACGCTGGTGATGGAAGGCGACGGCGTGATCGGCGAGTACGTCGGGGGCTACAGCGACTGGCAGCGTTATGCGGCCAGCATCGCAGCGCCTGCCGCGGCCCCTGCGGCCAAGCCGGCGGCCAAGCCGGCCACCCCGGCTACCGCAGCTCCGGCCGCACCCAAGCGCAAGCTGGCCTACAAGGAAGCGCGCGAACTGGAGCAGCTGCCGAAGACCATCGAGAAGCTGGAAGGCGATGTCGAAGGCCTGACCTCGGCGATGAACGACCCGTCGTTCTACACCCGCAGCAGCGCCGAAGTGACCGCGCACACCCAGCAGCTGGCCAAGGTGCAGGCCGAGCTGGATGCCGCTTACGCGCGCTGGGAAGAGCTGGAAGGCTGAGTATCGGTCGGCGCCAGCAGTGCGCCGATTGATCGAGTCGAGAATCAGTAGATCCACGCCATGCGTGGATGGTGGCATCAGTGCGGACCAAGGTCCGCACCCACCGAAGCCGGTTACACCTCTGTACGGACCAACGGTCCGCACCTACCAATCAACGATCCGCACCCACCGGGGGCCTGCGGTCATTTGACCCCGTGCAGATCCCGCAGCTGGCTCGGCCGGCTGCCGAAATACGCCGCCAGATCGGCGATGTCCTGATCACTCAGGTCCTTCGCCTGTGGCGTCATCAACATGTGCTGGCGGTCACCGGCGCGGTAGGCCTGCAGCGCATGCGCCAGGTAGTCACCGTACTGCCCACCCAGCTTCGGATAGGTCGGATCGATCGGCGCATTGCCATCGGCCCCGTGGCAGTCGATGCAGCTCTGGTTGGTGGCCTTGCCCTTCACCTTGGCGCGGGCTTCACCGGCGGCCTCGCGACCTGCAGGCAGGCCAGCCGAAGAAGAAGAGCCGTGTTCGCCACTGGCATGGCCCGGGTTGGCGGCGGATGTCTCGCTGTTTTCCACCTGCGACTGTGAACAGGCCGCCAGCAGCAGGGCAACGGACAGGGCGATGGCGTGACGCAGCGGATGCGCGGCTTTCGACATGGGCGGGCCTTACTTGACGGTGGACAGGTAAACAGAGAGATCGGCGATCTCCTGTTCGCTGAAACTCATCGACTGCGCCTGCATCGTCGGATGCCGGCGCTTGCCCTGGCGGTACTCGGTCAGGGCCTGGGCCAGGTACTGCTGGGTCTGGCCGCCGATCTTCGGCACCCGGTAGCTGGGGTAGGCGTTCTTGTAGCCGGTGATGCCGTGGCACCCCTGGCAGGTGTAGGCCAGCACGCGGCCATTGTCGAAGTTGCCGGTGGGCGCGGCAGGCGCCGGCGCGGCGGCAGGAGCCGGGGCCGGAGCGGGTGTGGCAGGAGCAGGAGCGGGCTGTGCGGCGGCCCCAAGGGGCAGGAGGACGGCCAGAGCGAGACAAGCGGCGAGCGGCTGCGGGCGCATGGTGTCGTTTCCGGGGATTCGGGTCTGGTCGTTCCGGCGTGGGGTACGGAACGCCCCGAGTATAGCCCTAGGTTTCATCTAGCTGAAATGGGGTCGGGCCGACCAGCGGCGTGAAGACACCATGACCTTTGGGATATGGTGTTGCCGTGAAGTGGTGCATTACTTTGCTACCACACCTGTCCACGCATCCTCCAGGGACCTGACGATGTCGCACCCAACCTTCCTGTCCGGCCGTCGCAGCGGAATCTGCGCTGCCGCACTGCTGATCTCCACCTCCCTGCTGCTGGGCGGTTGCGCCGCAGGGCCCAATTCCGAAGCCAAGGCCGCCGAGACCAAGGAGGAGAAGAAGGTCGATGCGGTCCCGGTCGAAGTGGCCGTGGCCAGCCATCGCGCGGTCGCGGCCAGTTACACAGGCACCGCCGCGCTGGAACCGCGCGCCGAGTCGCAGGTGGTGGCCAAGACCTCCGGTGTGGCGCTGGCGGTGCTGGTCGAGGAAGGCCAGCGGGTCACCGCCGGCCAGCCGCTGGTGCGCCTGGACCCGGACCGCGCACGCTTGGCCGTAGCCCAGAGCGAAGCGCAGATGCGCAAACTGGAAAACAACTACCAGCGTGCACAGAAACTGGTTGGTCAGCAGATGGTCAGTGCTGCCGATGTCGACCAGCTGCGCTTTGATCTGGAAAACGTCCGTGCGCAGTACCGTCTGGCGACGCTGGAGCTGTCCTACACCACCGTCGTGGCGCCGATTTCCGGTGTGATCGCATCGCGCTCGATCAAGACCGGCAACTTCGTGCAGATCAACACGCCGATCTTCCGCATCGTCGACAACTCGCGCCTGGAAGCCACCCTCAACGTGCCCGAACGCGAGCTGGCCACGCTGCGTGCCGGCCAGCCGGTGACGTTGGCCGCCGATGCGCTGCCGGGCCAGAGCTTCACCGGCACCGTTGATCGCATCGCGCCGGTGGTGGATTCGGGCAGCGGCACGTTTCGCGTGGTCAGCGCCTTCGATGGCGCCGCGCACGCGCTGCAGCCCGGCATGTTCGGGCGCATCCGCATCGATTACGACCAGCGTGCCGATGCGCTCGTGGTGCCGCGCCTGGCGCTGCTCGACGACGGTGAGCCGGCGGTGTTCCGGGTGCGCGAAGGCAAGGTCGCACGCGTTCCGGTCAAGCTGGGTTACGCCGAGGGCCCGTGGGTGGAGATCCGTGATGGCCTGGCGGCCGGTGATCAGGTGGTCACCGCCGGCAAGGTCGCGCTGCGCGACGGTACCGCGGTGCAGGTGATCGCCGATCCGAAGGCAAAGGCGAAGACGGTCGCAGCGGCCGCCAAGCCGGCAGACAAGGCCGGGAGCAAGCAATGACCGCCCCGGGCCACGACCACGGTGCCTCGCCGGCGAGCGATGGCGCCGCCGCCGGCATGCGCGGCGGCCTGGTGGAATTCGCCACCCGCCGCCGCGTGACCATCGCCATGTGCACGGTCACCCTGCTGCTGTTCGGCCTGATCGCGCTGGGCAACCTCAAGGTCAACCTGTTGCCCGACCTGAGCTACCCGACGCTGACCGTGCGCACCGAGTACACCGGTTCGGCGCCGACCGAAATCGAAACCCTGATCACCCAGCCGGTCGAAGAGGCCGTCGGCGTGGTCAAGAACCTGCGCAAGCTGAAGTCGGTCTCGCGCACCGGCCAGAGCGACGTGGTGCTGGAGTTCGCCTGGGGCACCAACATGGACCAGGCCAGCCTGGAGGTGCGTGACAAGATGGAAGCGCTGAACCTGCCACTGGAGGCCAAGGCCCCGGTGCTGCTGCGCTTCAATCCGTCCACCGAGCCGATCATGCGCCTGGTGCTGTCGAACAAGGTGGCGCCGACCAGCGATGCCGATGCGGTCCGCGAGCTGACCGGCCTGCGCCGCTATGCCGATGAAGACCTGAAGAAGAAGCTGGAGCCGGTTGCCGGCGTGGCAGCGGTCAAGGTCGGTGGCGGTCTGGAAGATGAAATCCAGGTCGACATCGACCAGCAGAAGCTGGCCCAGCTGAACCTGCCGATCGACACCGTCATCAAGCGCCTGAAGGACGAGAACATCAACATCTCCGGCGGTCGCCTGGAGGAGGGGTCGCAGCGCTTCCTGGTGCGCACCGTCAACCAGTTCGCCGACCTGGAGGAGATCCGCAACCTGCTGGTCACCACCCAGGGTTCGAACGGAAGTGCAGCCGACTCGGCATTGCAGCAGATGTTCAACATCGCCGCGTCGACCGGTTCGGCCGCGGCCATCGCAGCGGCCTCGGCGGCGCAGAGCGCATCGTCCGGTGCTGGCTCCAGCGTGGTCGCCAATGGCGTGCCGGTACGCCTGAAGGACGTGGCCACCGTTCGCCAGGGTTACAAGGAACGCGAAGCGGTGATCCGCCTGGGCGGCAAGGAATCGGTTGAACTGGCCATCTACAAGGAAGGCGACGCCAACACCGTGTCCACCGCCGAAGCGCTGCGCAAGCGCCTGGAGCAGATCAAGGGCACGTTCCCGTCCGACGTCGAGATGACCACCATCGAGGACCAGTCGCGCTTCATCGAGCACGCCATCGCCGACGTCAAGAAGGATGCGGTGATCGGTGGCCTGCTGGCGATCCTGATCATCTTCCTGTTCCTGCGTGATGGCTGGAGCACGTTCGTGATCAGCCTGTCCTTGCCGGTCTCGATCATCGCCACGTTCTTCTTCATGGGCCAGCTCGGCCTCAGCTTGAACGTGATGTCGCTGGGCGGCCTGGCATTGGCCACCGGCCTGGTGGTGGACGACTCGATCGTGGTGCTGGAGAGCATTGCCAAGGCCCGCGAGCGTGGCCTGGGCATCCTGCAGGCAGCGATCGTCGGTACCCGCGAAGTGAGCATGGCGGTGGTCGCCTCGACCCTGACCACCATCGCGGTGTTCCTGCCGCTGGTGTTCGTCGATGGCATCGCCGGCCAGCTGTTCCGCGACCAGGCATTGACCGTGGCGATCGCCATCGCGATCTCGCTGCTGGTATCGATGACGCTGATTCCGATGCTGAGCTCGCTGAAGGGCCGGCCGCCGCTGGCATTCCCGGAAGAGGCGCCGAACGAACCGTGGCAGCCGCAGAACCGCTGGCAGAAGCCGGTGGCGCTGGGCCGTCGTGGTGCCGTCGCAACCGCGCGCTGGAGTTTCTATGCGCTGGCCTGGCTGGTCGTACGTGCGTGGCGGGGCGTCGTGGCCGTGGTCGGCCCGGTGATGCGCAAGGCCAGCGACCTGGCAATGAAGCCCTACGCCGGTGCCGAGCGCGGCTATCTGCGCCTGTTGCCGAGCGCGCTGGCCCATCCGGGCAAGGTGCTCGGCGTGGCCACGATCATCTTCGTGGCGACCATGGCGCTGGTGCCGATGCTCGGTGCCGACCTGATCCCGCAGCTGGCGCAGGACCGTTTCGAGATGACGGTGAAGCTGCCGGCCGGCACACCGCTCAAGCAGACCGATGCGCTGGTGCGTGAGCTGCAGCTGGCCCACGGCAACGGCGAGGGCGTGGCCTCGCTGTACGGTGTCAGTGGCAGCGGCACTCGCCTGGATGCCAGCCCGACCGAGAGCGGCGAGAACATCGGCAAGCTGACCGTGGTGATGGAAGGCGGTGGCAATGCACGCACTGAAGCCGAGATCACCGAGCGCCTGCGTGACAGCATGGGCCAGCATCCGGGGGCACAGGTCGACTTCGCGCGGCCGGCGTTGTTCAGCTTCTCCACGCCGCTGGAAATCGAGCTGCGCGGGCAGGACATGGCGACGTTGGAAGTGGCTGGCCAGCGCCTGGCGGCGATGCTGCGTGGCAATGCGCACTACGCCGACGTGAAGTCCACAGTGGAAGAGGGCTTCCCGGAAATCCAGATACGCTTCGACCAGGAACGTGCCGGTGCGCTGGGCCTGACCACCCGCCAGATCGCCGACGTGGTGGTGAAGAAGGTGCGCGGCGACGTGGCCACCCGCTACAGCTTCCGCGACCGCAAGATCGACGTGCTGGTGCGTGCCCAGGAAGGCGACCGCGCCAGCGTGGAGAGCATCCGCCGGTTGATCGTCAATCCGGGCAGCACCCGGCCGGTCACGCTGGATGCGGTGGCCGACGTGGTTGCCACCACCGGCCCCAGCGAGATCCATCGCGCCGACCAGACCCGCGTTGCGGTGGTCTCGGCCAACCTGCGCGACATCGACCTGGGCGCTGCCATGCGTGAAGTGCAGCAGATGGTGGCCGAACAGCCGCTGGGCGCGGGTGTCGGCCTGCACATCGGTGGCCAGGGCGAGGAGCTGGCGCAGGCGGCGAAGTCGCTGATCTTCGCCTTCGGCCTGGCGATCTTCCTGGTCTACCTGGTGATGGCCTCGCAGTTCGAATCGCTGCTGCATCCGTTCGTGATCCTGTTCACCATCCCGCTGGCGCTGGTCGGCGCGATCCTGGCACTGATGCTGACCGGCAAGCCCATCTCGGTGGTGGTGTTCATCGGCCTGATCCTGCTGGTCGGCCTGGTCACCAAGAACGCGATCATCCTGATCGACAAGGTCAACCAGCTGCGCGAGGCCGGCGTGGCCAAGCACGAGGCCCTGGTGGAAGGTGCACGTTCGCGCCTGCGGCCGATCATCATGACCACGCTGTGCACGCTGTTCGGCTTCCTGCCGCTGGCGGTGGCGATGGGCGAGGGCGCCGAAGTACGCGCGCCGATGGCGATCACTGTGATCGGTGGCCTGCTGGTGTCGACCCTGCTGACCCTGCTGGTGATCCCGGTGGTCTACGACCTGATGGACCGCCGTGGTGACGCCTACTACCGCGAGCGTGGCCGCAAGCACGCCGGCGAGATCGAGCCGGGCGCAGCAGGCAGCGCGGCGGGTGCGGAGGAGCCGGCATGAGTGTTGCCGAGTTCTCCATCCGCCGCCCGGTCACCACCATCATGTGCTTCGTGTCACTGGTGGTGATCGGCCTGATCGCCTCGTTCCGGTTGCCGCTGGAAGCGTTGCCGGACATTTCCGCGCCCTTCCTGTTCGTGCAGATTCCGTACACCGGTTCAACCCCGGAGGAAGTGGAGCGGACCATCATCCGCCCGGTGGAGGAATCGCTGGCGACGATGACCGGCATCAAGCGCATGCGCTCGTCGGCCACCTCCGAGGCGGCGCTGATCTTCATCGAGTTCAGCGACTGGGACCGCGACATCGCCATCGCCGCCTCCGATGCACGCGAACGCATCGACGCGATCCGCAGCGATCTGCCGGACGACCTGCAGCGCTACAACGTGTTCAAGTGGTCCAGCAGCGACCAGCCGGTGCTGAAGGTGCGCCTGGCCAGCACCACCGACCTGACCACCGCTTACGACATGCTCGACCGCGAGTTCAAGCGGCGCATCGAGCGTATTCCCGGCGTGGCCCGCGTCGACATCACCGGCGCGCCGCCGAACGAGGTGGAGATCGCCATTGATCCGAACCGGCTCAACGCGCATGGGCTGAGCATCAACGAACTGAGTGACCGCCTGCGCACGCTGAACTTCTCGATCTCGGCCGGGCAGATCGACGACAACGGCCAGCGCGTGCGCGTGCAGCCGGTGGGCGAGATCACCGACCTGCAGGAAATGCGCGACCTGGTGATCAACGCCAAGGGCCTGCGCCTGGGCGACATCGCCGACGTGCGCCTGAAGCCGGCGCGGATGAACTACGGGCGCCGCCTGGACGGCAACCCGGCGGTCGGGCTGGATATCTTCAAGGAGCGCAGTGCCAACCTGGTGGAGGTGTCGCGCGCGGCGCTGGCCGAGGTTGAAGCGATCCGTGCCGAAGCGTCGATGCGCGACGTGCAGATCAAGGTGATCGACAACCAGGGCAAGGCGGTGACCTCCTCGCTGCTGGAACTGGCCGAGGCCGGTGCGGTCGGCCTGATCCTGTCGATCACGGTGCTGTTCTTCTTCCTGCGCCATTGGCCGTCCACGCTGATGGTGACCCTGGCCATTCCGATCTGCTTCACCATCACCCTGGGTTTCATGTACTTCGTCGGGGTGACGCTGAACATCCTGACCATGATGGGCCTGCTGTTGGCGGTGGGCATGCTGGTCGACAACGCCGTGGTGGTGGTGGAGAGCATCTACCAGGAGCGCGAGCGCATGCCGGGACAGCCGCGCCTGGCCTCGATCATCGGCACCCGCAACGTGGCCATCGCGCTCAGCGCTGGCACCTTGTGCCACTGCATCGTGTTCGTGCCGAACCTGTTTGGCGAGACCAACAACATCAGCATCTTCATGGCGCAGATCGCGATCACCATCTCGGTCTCGCTGCTGGCCTCGTGGCTGGTCGCGGTCAGCCTGATCCCGATGCTGTCCGCGCGCATGGCCACGCCCAAGCTGGTGCACTCGCAGACCGGCCTGATCGCGCGGCTGCAGCGCCGCTACGCCAGGCTGCTGGACTGGTCGCTGCACCATCGCGGCTGGAGCCTGCTCGGCATCGTGCTGGTGGTGCTGGTCAGCCTGGTGCCGATGAAGCTGACCAAGGTCGACATGTTCGGAGGGGATGGCGGCAAGGACATCTTCATCGGCTACATGTGGAAGGGCGCCTACACCTATCGGCAGATGTCCGAGGAAGTGGCGCGCGTGGAGAACTGGATCGACGCCAACCGCGAGCGCCTGCACGTCAAGCAGGTGTACTCCTGGTACAGCGAGCAGGAAGGCAGCTCGACCGTGGTCACCCTGGACGAGAAGTACGCCAAGGACATCAAGGCGCTGCAGGAAGAGCTGCGCAAGGGCCTGCCGAAGTCGGCCCGCACCGACTACTTCGTTGGCAACCAGGGCGGTGATGGCGGCGGTGGCGGCAACCAGGGCGTGCAGGTGCAGCTGGTGGGCGACTCCAGTTCGATGCTGCAGGAGATCGGCCAGGAAGTGGTGCCGCTGCTGGCCCAGCGTGCCGAGCTGCGCGACGTGCGCATCGACAACGGCGAGAAGGGCGGCGAGCTGAAGGTGCGCGTCGACCGCGAGCGTGCCGCCGCATTCGGCTTCAATGCCGAGCAGGTCGCCAGCTTCGTCGGCCTGGCCCTGCGCGGTGCGCCGATGCGCGAGTTCCGCCGCGGCGACAATGAAGTACCGGTATGGGTGCGCTTCGCTGGCGCCGAGCAGAGCAGCCCGGAAGACCTGGCCGGCTTCAGCGTGCGCACCGGCGACGGTCGCAGCGTGCCACTGCTGAGCCTGGTCACCGTTGACGTCGGTTCATCGGCGACCCAGATCGGTCGTACCAACCGCCAGACCACGCTCACCATCAAGGCCAACCTGGCCGAGAAGGTCACCGCGCCCGATGGCCGCAAGGCGATGGAATCGGTGCTCAAGCCGATGAACTTCCCGGCCGGCTATGGCTTCACCTTCGATGGCGGCGACTACGGCAACGACGACGAAGCGATGCAGCAGATGGTGTTCAACCTGCTGATCGCGCTGGTGATGATCTACGTGGTGATGGCGGCGGTGTTCGAGTCGCTGCTGTTCCCGGCGGCGATCATGAGCGGCGTGCTGTTCTCGATCTTCGGTGTGTTCTGGCTGTTCTGGATCACCGGCACCTCGTTCGGGATCATGTCCTTCATCGGCATCCTGGTGCTGATGGGCGTGGTGGTGAACAACGGCATCGTGATGATCGAGCACATCAACAACCTGCGGCGCGGCGGCATGGGACGCACGCAGGCGCTGGTGGAGGGCTCACGCGAGCGATTGCGCCCGATCATGATGACGATGGGCACGGCGATCCTGGCGATGGTGCCGATCTCGCTGACCAACACGCAGATGTTCGGCAATGGCCCGGAGTACGCGCCGATGGCGCGCGCGATTGCCGGCGGCCTGGCCTTCTCGACCGTGGTGAGCCTGCTGTTCCTGCCGACCATCTATGCGGTGCTGGATGACCTGCGCAATGCCGTGACGCGGTTGATCCGCCGCGCGCGTGGAGTGGAAATGGTAGAGCCCGGCGCTGCCCGGCTGTAATGCACATCAACGTGTTGTGGTGTGGGGGAGGCCGGTCGTAGTGGGGCGGCCTCCCCCTTTTTTTGCCGGGCATGGCGTGCCAACCAAGGTTGGCACCTACCAGAGCGCAGTCGAGCTTGGCTCGACGCTACACGGAACCATCAACCCGCCACCTTGCCCCACACCTTGAACGTGGTCAGCCACAGGCCGAGCATGCTGCCGATGTTGGTCAGCATGAACGTCAGCACCACGCGCGTGACCCGATTGCGGTACCAGCCCTTCAGGCTCTGCGCGTCGTCGCGCAGCTTGAGGAAGTCTTCGTACGCCGGCTTGCGCAGGCGCGCTTCCACCAACGCCGAGAATGCGCCGGTCGGGATGCTCAGGCGGAACGGCTTGAACGGGGCCACCGCGATCGCGGTGAGGATGCTCAGCGGGTGACCGCCTGCCAGCAGGCAGCCCAGGCCCGCCAGGCCGCCGGTATACATCGCCCAGGTCGCCAGCAGTTCGGTGCCCACGCCCAGACCACCGCGGTAGAAGCCCACGCCGATGCCGGTCGCCACGATGGCCAGGATGCCCAGCGTGAACCACGGAATGTTGCGCTTCTTCGGCACCGCCTCCAGCTCGGCGCGCAGCGGTGCCGGTGCCTCGGTGTCGGTTTCCAGGTAACGCGCCAGGCCTGCCAGGTGACCCGCACCGACAACCGCCAGCACTTCACGCTGCTGCGGGTTGTGTTCCTCGCGCAGGCGCGTGGCCATGTAGCGGTCGCGCTCGCCGATGATGGTCTCGTACAGTGCCGGGCTCTCGCTGGCGAACTCGCCGAAGCTCGATTCCAGCATGTCGCCCTGCTTGAGCTTCTCGATCTCGTTCTCGCCCACCTCCTCGGACGAGAACAGACCGGCGCCGAGACCGGCAACCAGCTTCAGCTTGCCGAAGAAACCCAGCCGTTGCGAGGCGCGGCGGAAGGTCAGGCCGACCTCGCGGTCGATCAGGTGCACCGGCAGGTCGCGTTCGCGCGCAAGTTCCACCGCGCGTTTCAGTTCCGCGCCCGGCTCGATGTCGAGCTGTTCGGCCAGGCGGCGCTGGTAGGCGGACAGGGCCAGGTTGGCGGCGAACAGGGCGACGCGGCCCTTGCGGATCACCTCGACCAGGTCGAGCTTGGCCAGCGTGTCCGGGTCGCTCAGCGCCTGCAGGCGCTGCGGGTCCAGTTCAACGGCCACGGCGTCGAAGCGACCGCTGTCGATGGCTTTCTCCACCGCCTCGACGCTGGCGCGTGAGACATGGGCGGTGCCCAGCAGGGTGTAGCGCACGCCGTCGCGTTCAACAACGCGTACCGGCTGGCCGGCGAACAGGTCGTCGCCGGTCTCGGGAAGGGTTTCGGTCATGGGTTCATTCATTGGAAGGTGCAGTGTCGGCGCCATCGCCGAGCGCGCGCTGCATCTGCACGGTATCCAGCCAACGGCCATGCTTGCGGCCGAGGCCACGGAACACGCCGACCAGCTCGAAGCCGAAGCGTTCGTGCAGCTTGATTGAAGCGGTATTGGTCGGTTCGCCGATGACCGCCACCATCTGCCGGTAGCCACGCGCCACGCAGGCGTCGATCAACGCCTGCAGCAGGCCGGTGCCGACGCCCTTGCCCTGGAACGCGGCATCGACGTAGACCGAGTTTTCCACGGTCCACTGGTAGGCAACGCGGGTGCGGTAGGTGTTGGCGTAGGCATAGCCGGCCACCTGGCCGTCAATCTCGGCGACCAGGTAGGGGAAGCCGCGGTCGATGATGTCGCGCATGCGGCGCAGCATCTCGGACGCGTCCGGGATGTCGTACTCGTAAGTGTTGACGAAGTCGGTCACTTCCACCGCGTAGATCGCGGTGATCGCGGCGATGTCGGCCGGGCCGGCATCACGGATGAGGACGGCCATGCGCGGGCTCCGGCTCAGTCGATGTAGCGCTTGAGCAGGTCGCCGTAGGCATCGATGCGGCGGTCGCGCAGGAACGGCCAGATGCGGCGCACATGCTCGCTGCGCTGCAGGTCGACATCGCACAGCAGAACCGTGGCATCGGTGCCGGCTTCGGCCAGGAATTCGCCCTGCGGGCCCAGCACGTGGCTGTTGCCCCAGAACTGGATGCCGGAGGCGCCCAGCGGCGAGGCCTCGTGGCCGACGCGGTTGCAGCTCAGCACCGGCAGGCCGTTGGCCACGGCGTGGCCGCGGTGGCTCAGCACCCAGGCGTCGCGCTGGCGGGTCTTCTCGTCCTGCACGTCGTCCGGGTCCCAGCCGATCGCGGTCGGGTAGAGCAGCAGTTCGGCACCGGCCAGCGCCATCAGGCGCGCCGCTTCCGGGTACCACTGGTCCCAGCACACCAGGACGCCAAGGCGACCCACCGAGGTATCGATCGGCTTGAAGCCGATGTCGCCCGGGGTGAAGTAGAACTTCTCGTAGAAGCCCGGATCGTCCGGAATGTGCATCTTGCGGTACTTGCCGAGCAGCGTGCCGTCCTTCTCGAACACCACGGCGGTGTTGTGGTACAGGCCGGCGGCGCGGCGCTCGAACAGCGAGCCGACCAGCACCACGCCATGCTGCTTCGCCAGCGCGCCCAGGCGCTCGGTGCTGGGGCCCGGAATCGGCTCGGCCAGGTCGAATTCGTCCACCGATTCGTGCTGGCAGAAGTACGGACCGTTATGCAGTTCCTGCAGCAGCACCAGCTTGGCACCCTGCGCAGCCGCCTCGGCCACGCGTGCTTCGATCACCGCCAGGTTGGCGGCGGCATCACCGTGGTTGCGCTCCTGGATCAGGGCGACGGTAAGGGGGCTGCGCGAGTTCATGCGGGGCGTTCCTGCGGGGGAAAACCAGCATGTTAGCGCGGATGGACGGCGACGGCGTGTCGCGCGCTGAATGGGTGCGATCGGTAGTGCCGGCCGCTGGCCGGCAATCCCGTGGATCCATCAGGCAGTGCAGGGTTGCCGGCCAGCGGCCGGCACCACCGTCAGACCTTCAACAGCCCTTCCGGCAGCTGCATGGTGATGCAGTGCAGGCTGCCGTTCTGCCAGATCAGCGAGCGGCAGGGCACCTGCACGATCTCGCGGCCCGGGTGCGCCTGGGCCAGCACATCGCGGGCCAGGTCGTCGGCCGGGTCGCCATAGGCCGGCATCAGCACCGCACCATTGACGATCAGGTAGTTGGCGTACGACGCAGCCAGGCGGCGGCCTTCGTCGATCACCGGCTGTGCCCACGGCAGCGGGAACAGGCGGTACGGCTGGCCATCCTTGGTGCGCAGTGCGGCCAGCTCGTTGCCCATCGCCTGCAGTTCGGCGAAGTGCGAGTCGCTCTCGTCGTCACAGGCCTGGTAGACGATGCTGTCGACCGAGGCGAAGCGGGCGAGGGTGTCGATATGCGCGTCGGTGTCGTCGCCTTCCAGGTAGCCGTGGTCCAGCCACAGCACGCGGTCCTGCTGCAGCCAGTCGGCCAGGTCGGCACTCAGGCTGGCGCGGTCGCGGTCCGGATGGCGCTCGTGCAGGCACTTCCAGGTGGTCAGCAGGGTGCCTTCGCCATCGGTCTCGATGCCGCCGCCTTCCAGCGCGAACGGGATGCTGCGCACCGGCGCGTCGTTGAACACGCCGGCCTGGTCCAGCACGCCCACCAGCTGGTCATCCAGGGTGGCGTCGAACTTGCCGCCCCAACCGGTGAAGCGGAAATCCAGCAGCTGGAAACCGCCGTCGGCACGGCGCAGGGTGATCGGGCCGGAGTCGCGCAGCCAGGTATCGTCGTAGGCGGCCGTGGTGAAGTGGACCTTGTCCATGTCGATGCGGTTGGAGCGCAGTCGCATTTCGGCATAGGTCTCCACATCGTCGTCGGCCACGCAGATCAGCACCGGCTGGAAGCGGGTGATGGCCGCGACCAGGGCGATGTAGGTCTCTTCCACCTGGCCCAGGCGGTCGGCCCAGTCGGTGTCGGCGGTGGGCCAGGCAATCAGGACGCCGCTCTGGGCTTCCCACTCGGCAGGAAAACGAAGGGTCTGGTTCATGGTCTCGCTACACAGGCCCGCCCATGGCGGGTAAAGGGATCAACGGATCGGCGGTTTCGGGCCGATTTCGTTCGGGTCCGCCTGGTTGGCCACCACGTCGATCACCTTCTGCTTCTCGAAGTAGACGGTGAACTGCGGGTACACCCAGCGGTTGATGGTCGGCCATTGCCGCTTCTGCCCGCCACGCGGCTGCAGCTGTTCGCTCGGCGCGCCGAACTGCGCCTGTACCTGCTGCATGCTCTGGCCGCGCACGGGCAGGGCACCGGCCGGCTTCTCGCGGGCGCGGTCGACAAGCAGGGTATCGGCCAGCGCCGGTGTGGCGGCGGCCAGGGTGGCCATCACGGCCAGGGCGGACAGGTAACGCTTCATCTCGATCTACTCCCCAGTGGTCAAGAAAGGCGATTACAGCAAAATCAGCAGGAAAAAGCCGCATAAACAAAAAACCGCCCGAAGGCGGTTTCTTGCATCGGGTCGGCCCCGCGCAGGGCCAGCCGCAGCCGTGAAGGCTGTTGGGCTTAGCGCTGACGCGCCTTGAAACGCGGGTTCGACTTGCAGATGACGAAGATCTTGCCGCGACGACGGACGACCTTGCAGTCGCGGTGACGGGCCTTCGCCGACTTCAGGGAGGACAGGACTTTCATGGCATACCTCGGCGTAAACAGTAGTTGTTCGGGTGGAGCGTGGCCGCGATATGCGAAAGACAATCGGCAGTTGACGCTCGTTCAAGCCCGCCATTCTACCGGGCTTTTCCTCGTGGTTTCAAGTGGTTGCACAAAAGATCCCGCTGGGGGTGTCTGGCAGGGGCTAGAATGGCCCCTTCACACGCTCTGGGAACCCCATGAATCCACTCGCTCCCGTCCTGACCATCGACGGCCCTTCCGGGGCCGGCAAGGGTACCATCAGCCGCATCATCGCGCGCCGGATGGGCTGGCATTACCTGGATTCGGGGGCGCTGTACCGCGCGGTGGGCGTGGCCGCGAGCTGGGCCGACATCGACACCTCCGACGCCTCTGCGCTGGTGCGCTGCACCTTCGATACCCATGTTCAGTTTGTTGAACAGGGCGAGTCGATGCGGATCATGGTCAACGGCACCGATGCCACCGACGAGCTGCGCCTGGAGACCACCGGCGCGCTGGCTTCTGCCATCGCCGCCATTCCCGAGGTGCGCGCCGCGCTGAAGGAGCGCCAGCGCGCATTCAGGGAGCTGCCCGGCCTGGTCGCCGATGGCCGCGACATGGGTACGGTGATCTTCAAGGACGCCCCCTACAAGGTCTTCCTGACCGCCAGTGCCGAGGAGCGCGCCGAGCGCCGGCATAAGCAGTTGAAAGACAAGGGGGTTTCTGTTAACTTTGATGACCTCCTGCGCGAGATCATGGCCCGCGACGCCCGTGATGCCCAGCGTACCGTGGCGCCCCTGAAGCCGGCAGACGATGCTGTCCTCATCGACACCACAGGCATCGGCATCGATGATGTCGTTGCCCGAGTGATGGATCTGCTTCCGGTTCCGGCTGCCTGATCCGTTCGCGCGGGAGCACTGCCAGCTGCATCGGTGGTGGTCGCGCAAAGCAGTGCTGTACCAGCTCCGTCGCGCAATGATGCGTGGCGGTTTTCCTACTACACACGACCTGCGTTTCCGGGGTCGACCAACAGGCGGGCGGTCGCCATTCCCCTGAAGGGGACGCCACCGACCCATGTGTCCAACAGAGTAAATCTAATGACCGAATCATTTGCCGAACTGTTTGAAGCCAGCCAGGCCAACCTGGCCAAGCTGAAGCCGGGCGCCATCGTCAGCGGTACCGTTGTTGAAGTCCGCGGCGACGTCGTGGTGATCAACGCTGGCCTGAAGTCCGAAGGCATCGTGCCGATCGAACAGTTCCGTAACGACGCTGGCGAAATCGACGTCGCCGAAGGCGACATCGTCAAGGTCGCCCTCGACTCGATCGAGAACGGCTTCGGCGAAACCGTCCTGTCGCGCGAGAAGGCCAAGCGCGCGATGGTGTGGGACGAGCTGGAAGAAGCGTTGGAAAAGAACGAAACCATCACCGGCCGCATCAGCGGCAAGGTCAAGGGTGGTTTCACCGTGGACATCAAGGATGTCCGCGCCTTCCTGCCGGGTTCCCTGGTCGATGTGCGCCCGGTGCGCGATCCGGCCTACCTGGAAGGCAAGGAACTCGAGTTCAAGCTCATCAAGCTGGACCGCAAGCGTAACAACGTCGTGGTCTCGCGCCGCGCTGTCGTCGAAAGTGAGCACTCGGAAGAGCGCGAGCAGCTGATGGACAAGCTGCAGGAAGGCGCGATCCTGAAGGGTGTCGTCAAGAACCTGACCGATTACGGCGCGTTCGTGGACCTGGGCGGCATCGACGGCCTGCTGCACATCACCGACATGGCGTGGAAGCGCGTGCGTCACCCGTCGGAAGTCGTGAACGTCGGCGACGAGCTGGACGTCCGCGTGCTGAAGTTCGACCGCGAGCGCAACCGCGTTTCGCTGGGCCTGAAGCAGCTGGGCGAGGATCCGTGGGACAACATCGGCCGTCGTTACCCGGCCAACAGCCGCGTCTTCGGCAAGGTCTCCAACGTCACCGATTACGGTGCGTTCGTTGAGATCGAGCCGGGCGTCGAAGGCCTGGTGCACGTCTCCGAGATGGATTGGACCAACAAGAACGTCAACCCGTCCAAGGTTGTGCAGGTTGGTGATGAAGTCGAAGTGATGGTGCTGGACGTCGATGAAGAGCGTCGCCGTATCTCGCTGGGCATGAAGCAGGTTGCCGCCAATCCGTGGGAAACCTTCGCTGCCACCCACAAGAAGGGTGACAAGGTGTCGGGCCAGATCAAGTCGATCACCGACTTCGGCATCTTCATCGGCCTGGACGGCGGCATCGACGGCCTGGTCCACCTGTCCGACATCAGCTGGAACACCACCGGCGAAGACGTCGTTCGCAACTTCAAGAAGGGCGATACCCTGGACGCCGTCGTCCTGGCTGTCGATCCGGAGCGCGAGCGCATCTCCCTGGGCGTGAAGCAGCTGGAGCAGGATCCGTTCGGCCAGTACATGGCTGCCAATCCGAAGGGCTCCAAGGTCGAAGGCGTGGTGAAGGAAGTCGACGCCAAGGGCGCGATCATCGAGCTGGCTGACGGCATCGAGGGTTACGTTTCGGCTCGCGACATCGCCAACGAGCGCGTTGACGACGCCACCCAGCACCTGAAGGTCGGCGACAAGATCGAAGCCAAGTTCGTGGGAATGGACCGCAAGGGCCGCACCCTGCAGCTGTCGATCAAGGCCAAGGACGACGCGGAAATGCGCGAAGTGCTGGAGGAATACCAGTCCTCTTCGGCTTCCAGCGGCACCACCCAGCTGGGCGCGCTGCTGCGTGCACAGCTGAACGGCAACAAGTCCGAGTAATCGGCCTTACGCTGTTTGTTGTTTCCTGGACGGCCCGGGCTTCTGCCCGGGCCGTTTCAGGCTGAGATGCCCCTGATGTGAGCCGGTAATGACCAAATCCGAACTGATCGAAATCCTTGCGCGCCGCCAGGCGCACCTGAAGGCCGATGATGTCGATCTGGCGGTGAAGTCGTTGCTGGAAATGATGGGCGGATCGCTGTCCGCCGGGGATCGCATCGAAATCCGTGGTTTTGGCAGCTTCTCGCTGCACTATCGTCCGCCGCGCCTGGGTCGCAACCCGAAGACCGGCGAATCGGTTGCCCTGCCGGGCAAGCACGTCCCCCATTTCAAGCCGGGCAAGGAACTGCGCGAGCGGGTCAGCAGTGTGCTGCCGCTGGACGCCGATCCGGCCTGAGCCCCCGTCGCGCCACCGCGTGCGAATCCAGCCGCGGGTCGGATAAGCTACGGACTCCTGCCACTGGAGCTGTCGCATGAAGGTCTTTCGTCTGCTGGTCCTGCTGGCGGTCCTGATCCTTGGGCTGATCATTGGTGCGGTCAACATGACCGCGATGTCGATCAACCTGCTTTTCACTCAATTGCACACCTCGGTGGGCGTGGCGCTGATCGCTGCACTGCTGGTGGGTGTCGTGGTCGGTGCCGGCCTGGTACTGGTGAGCGTGGTCATTCCGCTCTACAGCCAGCTGCGCCGTGCCAACAAGTCCGTGGCGGCAACGCCGGCCGCGGGTGTTTCCCCCCAATCTTTTGATGGACGCTGATCGAAGATGGATTTCGTCACCGAGTGGCTGTGGTTTTTCCTGTTCGTTCCGCTGGCCGCACTGGCCGGGTGGGTGATCGGCCGGCGCGGTGGCCAGCGCCACGGTGACAACCAGGTCAGCCGCCTGTCCAGCACCTACTTCCGTGGCCTGAATTACCTGCTCAACGAGCAGCCGGACAAGGCCATCGAACTGTTCCTGCACATCGCCGAGCTGGACAAGGAAACCTTCGAGACCCAGGTCGCGCTGGGCCACCTGTTCCGCCGCCGCGGTGAAGTCGACCGCGCCATCCGCCTGCACCAGGGGCTGGTCAACCGCCACGACCTGAGCGACGCGCAGCGCGTGCAGGCCCTGCTGGCACTGGGCGAGGACTATATGAAGTCCGGCCTGCTGGACCGTGCAGAGACCGTGTTCACCGAGCTGGCGCAGCTGGACCAGCGTGCCCCGCAGGCGCTCAAGCACCTGATCGGCATCTACCAGGCCGAGCGTGACTGGGAAAAGGCGATCGACAACGCCACCCGCTTCGAAGACGTCACCGGCGAGCCGATGGGCAAGCTGATCGGGCAGTTCGAGTGCGAACTGGCCGAACGCTTCCGCGGCGCCGGCAAGCTGGAAGAGGCGAGGGCAGCGATCGCACGCGCCTACCAAGCCGATGCGATGTCGGTGCGTGCCGGCATCATTGAAGGTCGCCTGGAAACCGATGCCGGCAATCCGGAAGCGGCCGTGCGCGCCTTCGAGCGCGCTGCGCGCAACGATCCGGAGTACCTGCCAGAGCTGCTGCCCGCGCTGATGCAGAACTATCGCAAGGTGGGCGATCTGGCAGGCGCACGTGCGTTCCTGTCGGAAATGACCGAGCACTACCGTGGCATCGCCCCGGTGCTGGCCCTGACCCGGCTGATGGAAGAGCAGGAGGGCGTGGCTCCGGCCCGAGCCTACCTTGGCCGCCAGCTCAAGGATCGTCCGTCGGTGCGTGGCGAATCGGCGCTGATCGACCTGACCCTGGCCGAGGGCGCCGATTCCACAGCGACCCTGCATGACCTCAAGCACATCACCGACCAGCTGCTGGTGCGCAATCCCGCTTATCGCTGCACCCGTTGCGGGTTCGGTGCACGCACCCACCACTGGCAGTGCCCGAGCTGCAAGGAATGGGGCACGGTCAAGCCACTGCTGAACTACGCGGTGCTCTGATCCATGCCGTGGCTCGTGATGGGCGCGCTGCTGGGGCTGGCCCTGCTGAGTGCGGGGTTGACCTGGGCGGCACGGGGTTATGCCCTGCGCCAGCAACTGGTGGACCACCCCGGCGAGCGTCGCAGCCATAGCGTGGCAACGCCGCGCGGTGGTGGCATCGCCATCGTCATCACCCTGCTGGTCACCGCCGGTGCAGCGATGTGGGTCTGGCCTGAATCGACACCGAGCCTGCTGGTGGCCAGCGTGGGCCTGGTGCTGGTGGCGGGCATCGGCTGGTGGGACGACCACCGGCCGTTGCCGGCCATGCGCCGCCTGCTGGTGCACTTCATTGCCGCCGCGCTGCTGGCCGCCCTGGTCAAGGTGCATGGTGGAAGCTGGTTGCTGGCCGGGCTGGTGCTGGTATTCACCGCCTCGTTGATCAACATCTGGAACTTCATGGATGGCATCAACGGTATTGCCGCCAGCCAGGCCATTGTTGTTGCGCTGGGCCTGGCGCCGGTGCTGCCGTGGCCGTATTCGCTGGCCGCGGTGGCGCTTGGCCTGGCCTGCCTGGGCTTCCTGCCGTTCAATTTCCCACGGGCCCGGATCTTCATGGGTGATGTCGGAAGTGGCGCGCTGGGCTATGCAGTCGCCGTCGTCCTGGCCATCGCTGCGGTGCGTACCGATATCAACTGGATCCTGCTGCTGGTGCCGGCTTCGGCGTTCCTCGTGGACGCGGGCTTCACACTGGCGGCGCGCATCATCTCCGGACAACGCTGGATGGAACCCCATACCCAGCACGTCTACCAGCGGGCGGTGCAGGCAGGAGCCAGCCACGCCCAGGTGACAGGGATGTACTTTGCTTTGGGCCTGTTCAGTATTACAGTGCTTAATGTCTGCTCCAATTTGCAGCCGAGGTGGGAGGCTGTCCTGGCGGTCGCGTGGTTTCTCGCGCTGAGCGTCCTCTGGATCCTCCTGCGCAATGGATTGCGTCACCGACAAGGAAATACCTGACTTATGGCTTCACCCTGGCGGGACAGAATCCTCGGCCTGATGCCGCGTTCGGCCATCGTCTGCCACGACCTGTTCATGGTCTGGGCATGCTGGCAGCTGCTCCACGCCGGGCGGTACTCGATCCTCCCCAACGCGCCCTCGCTTCCGCTGTGGAATGTCGACACCACCCTGGTGCTGCTGCTGCAGGGCCTGGTGTTCTGGCGCGTGGGCCTGTATCGCGGGCTGTGGCGTTTCGCCAGCGTCAGCGACCTGCTGAACATCTTCAAGGCCAGCTTCATCGGCCTGGTCGGCATCGTGCTGGTGCTGATGTGGAAGCGTTTCGACGGCGTGCCGATGTCGGTGCTGGTGATCTATCCGTTCGCGCTGTCGGCGTTGCTGGGCGCGCCGCGCCTGCTGTACCGGGCCTGGAAGGATTACCAGGCACTGCAGTCGGATTCGAGCGCGCGCCGCGTGCTGATCCTCGGTGCGGGGCAAGCCGCCGAGACGCTGGTCCGCGATCTGCGCCGCTCCGGCAACTTCGAACCGGTCGGCCTGCTGGACGACGCACCGCACCTGCGCGGCGCCAAGCTGCAGGGCCTGCCGATCCTGGGCAGCCTCGATGATGCCCCGGCCGTGGTCCGCGAGACTGCGGCCAAGTTGCTGGTGATCGCCATGCCCTCGCTGGATGCCGCAGGCATGCAGCGGGTGGTCGCCATCTGCGAAAGCACCGGCGTGCCGTTCCGCACCGTGCCCAAGCTGAGCGACATCCTGCAGGGGCAGTCGCTGCCCGGCCAACTGAAGGAAGTGGCGATCGAGGACCTGCTCGGCCGCAAGCCGATCACCCCGGACTGGAACCTGATCCGTGGCTGGTTGGGCGGGCGCACCGTGATGGTTACCGGTGCCGGTGGCTCGATCGGCTCGGAGCTGTGCCGCCAGTGCGCGCGCCACGGTGCCGGCCGCATCATCCTGCTGGAGATCAGCGAACTGCTGCTGCTGACCATCGAGGGTGAGCTGCGTCGCAGCTTCCCCGATATCGAGATCGAAGCGGTGCTGGGCGACTGTGGCGATCCTGCGGTGATCCGCCATGCGCTGTCGCTGCATCCGGTCGACACCGCGTTCCATGCCGCAGCGTACAAGCATGTACCGGTGCTGGAACGGCAGCTGCGCGAAGCTGTGCGCAACAACATCCTGGCGACCGAGAACGTGGCCCGCGCCTGCCTGGAAGCGCGCGTCGAGCATTTCGTGTTCATCTCCACCGACAAGGCGGTCGATCCGGTCAACGCGCTGGGTGCCAGCAAGCGCTATGCCGAGATGATCTGCCAGAGCCTGGACCAGAAGTCCACGCACACCCGTTTCGTTACCGTGCGCTTCGGCAACGTGCTGGCCTCGGCCGGCAGCGTGGTGCCGCTGTTCCGCGAGCAGATCCTGCGCGGTGGTCCGGTCACGGTCACCGATCCGGAAGTCACCCGCTACTTCATGACCATCCCCGAGGCCTGCCAGTTGATCCTGCAGGCCGCGGCCTCGGCCTCGCACGGTGCGATCTACACGCTCGACATGGGCGAGCCGGTGCCGATCCGGCTGCTGGCCGAGCAGATGATCCGTCTGGCGGGCAAGCAGCCGTACAAGGATGTGCAGATCATCTATACCGGCCTGCGTCCGGGCGAGAAGCTGCACGAGACGCTGTTCTATTCGGACGAGGACTACCGCGCAACCGCGCATCCGAAGGTCCTCGAGGCCGGCGTGCGCATGTTCTCGCGCGATCTGGTGCTGGGCAACGTCCCGCGCCTGCGCGAGGCGGTGTGCAGCTATGACACCGAAACCATCAAGGAAGTCCTGTTCGCGACGATGCCCGAGTTCTCGCCAATCGAACAGGATGCTTACATTTCATCCGCTAAAGTCGTGCCCTTTCCCGCACGCGAGGCCAACAGGCACCAATGAGCAAGCGAATTCGCAAAGCAGTTTTCCCCGTAGCGGGTTTGGGGACGCGTTTTTTGCCAGCAACCAAGACCGTGCCGAAGGAGATGCTGCCGATCATTGACCGGCCGCTGATCCAGTACGCAGTGGATGAAGCAATCGAGGCCGGCTGTGACACGCTGGTGTTCATCACCAACCGCTACAAGCACGCGGTCGCCGACTACTTCGACAAGGCCTACGAGCTGGAGCAGAAGCTCGAGCGCGCCGGCAAGCAGGAGCAGCTGGAGCTGATCCGTCACGTGCTGCCCAATGGCGTGCGCGCGATCTTCGTGACCCAGGCCGAGGCGCTGGGCCTGGGCCATGCGGTGCTGTGTGCCAAGGCCGTGATCGGTGACGAGCCGTTCGCGGTACTGCTGCCGGACGACCTGATCTGGAACCGCGGCGACAGCGCGCTGAAGCAGATGGCCGATCTCAACGAAGCCAGTGGCGCCAGCGTCATTGCCGTTGAAGATGTGCCGCACGACAAGACCGCCAGTTACGGCATCGTCGCGACCGAGGCCTTCGATGGCCGCAAGGGCCGTATTTCGCAGATCGTGGAGAAGCCGAAGCCGGAGGACGCGCCGAGCGACCTGGCCGTGGTCGGCCGCTACGTGCTGAGCCCGAAGATCTTCGAGCTGCTGGAGCAGACCGGCAGCGGTGCCGGCGGCGAGATCCAGCTGACCGATGCGATCGCGCAGCTGCTGAAGACCGAAGAGGTGGATGCCTACCGTTTCGAGGGCACTCGTTTCGACTGCGGTACGCACCTGGGGCTGGTGGAAGCGACGATCCGCTTCGCGCTGGACAACCCGAAGCTGGCAGGGCCGGCGCGGGAGAAGCTGACGGCGATGTTGGCGGAATAAGGTTTTCAAGCGTTCCGTTCGCGGCGCCTTGATTGATACGTGATGGGCGGGACGGGTGGGCCGTTGCAGGACACGCCGTAAACCCGTCCATGGGGGCTCGATGGCGCCATCCATGGCGCCAACGGTCCTGCAACGGCCCACCCGTCCCGCCTGTCAGGTTTCCTGCGGGCGCGGACGGGAAGGGCGGAATCAAGGGCGGGAGCACAATCAAAAAAGGCAGCCTATGGCTGCCTTTTTTGATTGTTGGGGTCAGATCCCTTTGCGTAGCAAAGGGCTCTGACCCCAGCTTTTGACCTTGCTTTTGCTAAACCCTCCGCCGCGCGGAATGTTGGGTGGCGCGGGTGGGTGAGGCTGACCGGGACTGTCAGCGGCATGGATGCCGCTGCCAAGCCCCCAGGGACGGGTTTACGGCGTGTCCCGGGCAGCCTCACCCACCCGGGCCCCACAGCCAACCAACAATCAGCCGGCAACGCCTTGATCCTTACAGCGCCTCGAAAATACCCGCCGCGCCCATGCCGGTGCCGATGCACATGGTCACCATGCCGTACTTCTGCTGGCGACGACGCAGGCCGTGCAGCAGGGTGGCGGTACGGATCGCGCCGGTCGCACCCAGCGGGTGGCCCAGGGCAATCGCGCCACCCAGCGGGTTCACCTTGCTCGGGTCCAGGCCGCAATCGCGGATCACCGCCAGCGACTGCGCGGCGAACGCTTCGTTCAGTTCAATCCAATCCAGCTGGTCCTGGGTCAGGCCGGCCTGCTTCAGTGCCTTCGGGATCGCGGCGATCGGGCCGATGCCCATCACTTCCGGGCGCACGCCGGCCACCGAGAAGCTGACGAAACGGGCCAGCGGGGTCAGGCCGTAGTCCTTGATCGCCTGTTCCGAGGCCAGCAGCACGGCACCGGCGCCGTCGCTCATCTGCGACGAGTTACCGGCGGTGACGGTGCCGCCGAACTGGCCGTTGCGGAACACCGGGCGCAGCTTGGCCAGGCCTTCAGCCGAGGAATCCGGGCGCGGGCCTTCGTCGGTGTCGGCGATCTTGTTGCGGGTGATGATGCGCTGGCCGTCGGCCAGGTCCGGCAGGTGCGAGACGATCTCGTACGGGCTGATCTCGTCCTTGAACTCGCCGTTCTGGATCGCGGCCATGGCCTTCTGGTGCGAGGCGAGGGCGAAGGCGTCCTGGTCTTCGCGCGAGACCTTCCACTCTTCGGCGACCTTCTCGGCAGTGATGCCCATGCCGTAGGCGATGGCCACGTGGTCGTTGTCGAACACGCTCGGCGCCATGGCGATCTTGTTGCCCATCATCGGCACCATCGACATCGACTCGGTGCCACCGGCCAGCATCAGGTCGGCGTTGCCCAGGCGGATCGCGTCGGCGGCCTGCGCCACGGCCTGCAGGCCGGAGGAGCAGAAGCGGTTCACGGTCTGTGCGGCGATGGTGTTGGGCAGGCCGGCCAGCAGCACGCCGATGCGCGCCACGTTCATGCCCTGCTCGGCTTCCGGCATGGCGCAGCCGATGATCGCGTCATCGATGCGGTTGACGTCCACGCCCGGGGCCTGGGCGACGACGCTGCGCAGCACGTGCGCAAGCATGTCGTCGGGGCGGGTGTTGCGGAACATGCCCTTGGGCGCCTTGCCGACCGGGGTGCGGGTGGCGGCGACGATGTAGGCGTCCTGGATTTGCTTGGTCATTGCAGTGATCTCTCGAATTTTTTAGCCGGGGTGCCGACCAACGGTCGGCACCCACCAGAGGCAGAGGAGTGCCAACCAGGGGTCGGCACCCGCCATCAATCAGTTACGCAGCGGCTTGCCGGTCTTCAGCATGTGCGCGATGCGGGCCTGGGTCTTTTCCTGCTGGGCCAGTTCGACGAAGTGCTTGCGCTCCAGGGTCAGCAGCCACTCTTCGTCCACCAGGGTGCCGCGGTCGACCTTGCCACCGCACAGCACGGTGGCGATGCGTTCGGCGATCTCGTAGTCGTACGGGCTGATGAAACGGCCTTCCAGCATGTTGACCAGCATCATCTTGAAGGTGGCGATGCCCACGTCACCGGCCACCTGGATGCGGCGTGCCGGCAGCGGCGGACGGTAGCCCGCTTCGGCCAGTGCACGGGCTTCGGCCTTGGCGATGTGCAGGGCCTCGTAGCTGTTGAACACCACCTTGTCGGTACTGCGCAGCAGGCCCAGTTCCTTGGCGTTGACCGCCGAGTTGGACACCTTGGCCATCGCCACGGTCTCGAAGGTCTTCTTCAGTTCGGCGAACACGTCGCCACCCGGGCCCGCGGCCTGCGAGGCACGCACGGCCAGTTCCTTCAGGCCGCCACCGGCTGGCAGCAGGCCGACACCGGCCTCGACCAGGCCGATGTAGCTTTCCAGGAAGGCCACGGTCTTGGCGCTGTGCATCTGGAACTCGCAGCCGCCGCCCAGGGCCAGGCCACGCACCGCTGCCACCACCGGCACCAGCGAGTACTTGATGCGCTGGCTGGTGCGCTGGAAGTTGGCGACCATTTCCTCGAACTGGTCGACCTTGCCGGCCTGCAGCAGGCCCAGTGCACCGGCCAGGTCGGCACCGGCGGAGAAGGGTTCCTTCTGCTGCCAGATCACCAGGCCCTGGAAGTCCTTCTCGGCGCGGCTCACGCATTCCTGCAGGCCGTCCAGCACCTGGTCGGACACGGTGTTCATCTTGGTCTTGAAGCTGACCACGGCGATGCCATCACCGTCGTGCCACATGCGCAGGCCGTCGTTCTCGAACACGGTCTCGCCCGGCGCGAACTTCTCGCCCAGCAGCGGATCCGGGAAACGCTGGCGCTGGTACACCGGCAGCGACGAGCGCGGCAGCTTGGCGTTGCGCGACGGGCTGTAGCTGCCCTCGGCGGCGTGCACGCCGTCGCGGCCGTCGAAGACCCAATCCGGCAGCGGGGCATTGCTCATGCTCTTGCCGGCGACGATGTCATCGGCGATCCACTGCGCGACCTGCTTCCAGCCGGCGGCCTGCCAGGTTTCGAACGGGCCCAGCGACCAGCCGTAGCCCCAGCGGATGGCCAGGTCGACATCGCGCGCGGTCTCGGCGATGTCGGCCAGGTGGTAGGCGCTGTAGTGGAACAGGTCGCGGAAGGTCGCCCACAGGAACTGCGCCTGCGGGTGCTGGCTCTCGCGCAGCTTGGCGAACTTCTCGGCCGGGTTCTTGATCTTCAGGATCTCGACCACTTCCGGTGCGGCGGTGCGGTCGGCCGGACGGTAGTCCTGCTTCTCCAGATCCAGTACCCCGATGTCCTTGCCGACCTTGCGGAAGATGCCGGCGCCGGTCTTCTGGCCCAGCGCGCCCTTGGAAATCAGCGCGTCCAGCCACTTCGGCGACTTGAAGAATTCATGCCACGGGTCATTCGGCAGGGTGTCGCCCATGGTCTTGATGACGTGGGCCATGGTGTCCAGGCCGACCACGTCGGAGGTGCGGTAGGTGGCCGACTTCGGGCGGCCGACCAGCGGGCCGGTCAGGCCGTCCACTTCATCGAAGCCCAGGCCGAACTGCTGGGTGTGGTGGATGGTGGACAGGATCGAGAACACGCCGATGCGGTTGCCGATGAAGTTCGGGGTGTCCTTGGCGTACACCACGCCCTTGCCCAGGGTGGTGACCAGGAATGCTTCCAGGCCCTCCAGCACGGCGGCATCGGTGGTGGTGGCCGGGATCAGCTCGGCCAGGTGCATGTAGCGCGGCGGGTTGAAGAAGTGCACGCCGCAGAAGCGGTGGCGCAGCTGCTCAGGCAGCACGTCGGCCAGCTTGTTGATGCCCAGGCCCGAGGTATTGGAGGCCAGCACCGCGTGGTCGGCCACGAACGGGGCGATCTTCTTGTACAGGTCCTGCTTCCAGTCCATGCGCTCGGCGATGGCCTCGATGATCAGGTCGCAGTCCTTCAGCTGCTCCAGGCCGGACTCGTAGTTGGCCGGGGTGATGGCTTCGGCCAGCGACTTGCTGGCCAGCGGCGCCGGGCTCAGCTTGCCCAGGTTGGCAATCGCCTTCAGTACGATGCCGTCGGCCGGACCTTCCTTGGCAGGCAGGTCGAACAGCACGGTGTCGACGCCAGCGTTGGTGAGGTGGGCGGCGATCTGGGCACCCATGACGCCGGCACCCAGCACAGCGGCGCGGCGGACTAGCAGGGAATTGGACATGGTGTAGGGCCTTTGTTGGTCAGCAGTTACTGGGTGGAATCAAAGGGAAGCGGGCAGGGCGCTGGCGCGTGCGGCGGCGCGGAACCCGGCTTCGGCGAAATGGATCAGTTCGTGGGCGGCATGGGCACGATGCGCCGCTTCGGTGACACCGGCGGGACGCTTGATCAGCCCGAAGTCGGCCATCGCATAGGTCAGCGAGCCGGCCAGGAAGTCGAGGCGCCAGTACAGCTCCTCCTTGCTCAGGTCCGGCACGCATTCGCCGATGGCCTTGCCGAACGCACGCAGCACGTGGCCGTAGTGGTCGGACAGGAACTTGCGCAGGTTGTCGTTCTTCTCGGCGTAGGCGCGGGCGATCACGCGCACGAAGGCGCCGCCGTTCTGGCGGTCCTGGGCCAGCGCCAGGGCCGGCTCGACGAAGGCAGCCAGCACCGGGCGCAGTTCACCCGGGTGCTCGGCGCGGGCGCGCTCGAGCTGCGACAGGCGGGCACCGGTCATCTCGTCCATGCGGCGGCGGAACACCTCGTTGACCAGGTTTTCCTTGGAGCCGAAGTGGTAGTTGACCGCGGCGATGTTGACGTCGGCCTGGCTGGTCACCTGGCGCAGCGAGGTGCCGGCGAAGCCGTGCTGGGCGAACAGCTCCTCGGCCGCGCCGAGGATCCGGTCCTTGGTCGAGAAGTGGGCGGGCTTGGCCATCGGTGGGCGGACCTTAATCAAACGATTGTTTGATACTAGGACCAGACGGTGCCGTATGGCATTTTGCAGTGCAGCAAAATCGGCCGATCCGGTCAGATTTCACTCAGGTGGGTGAATGGGGTAGTGCCGGCCGCTGGCCGGCAGCCCCGAGGTTGAATGGCGCCCAATGCCGGCCAGCGGCCGGCACTACCATGCCGCCGCTTTATCTTTTACAATTCGCCTACGTTTATCAGGCTAAGCCCGCGTCCCGACGCGGGTTTTTTTCATGTTACCCTTCGGGCCATCAGCGGCCCGATTCCATTGGAGACATCCCATGGCGCTGGAGCGCACCCTTTCGATCATCAAGCCGGACGCCGTTGCCAAGAACGTCATCGGCGAAATCTACGCCCGCTTCGAGAAGGCCGGCCTGAAGGTCGTGGCCGCCAAGTACAAGCAGCTGTCGCGTCGTGAAGCCGAAGGCTTCTACGCCGTGCACCGCGAGCGTCCGTTCTTCAACGCGCTGGTCGAGTTCATGATCTCCGGCCCGGTGATGATCCAGGCCCTGGAAGGCGAGAACGCCGTCCTGGCCCACCGCGACCTGCTGGGCGCCACCAACCCGAAGGAAGCCGCGCCGGGCACCATCCGCGCCGACTTCGCCGAATCCATCGATGCCAACGCCGCCCACGGCTCGGACTCGGTCGAGAATGCCGCGATTGAAATCGCCTACTTCTTCGCCGCCACCGAAGTCGTTTCGCGCTGAGAGTAATGCCGTGAACGAGGTCGTACAGTCCCCCGCCATCCAGCCGCTGCCGAAGTCGGCACCCACGGCTGGCAAGCAGAACCTGCTCGACCTCGATCGCGCGGGCCTGGAGAAGTTTTTCGTCGAGGTTCTCGGCGAAAAGAAGTTCCGTGCCCATCAGGTGATGAAGTGGATCCACCATCGCTACGTCACCGACTTCGATGAAATGACCGACCTCGGCAAGGTCCTGCGCGCCAAGCTGCAGGCCCATGCCGAGGTGCTGGTTCCCAACATCGTGTTCGACAAGCCCTCCGCCGACGGCACCCACAAGTGGCTGCTGGCGATGGGCGTGGATGGCAAGAACGCCATCGAGACCGTGTACATCCCGGACAAGACCCGCGGCACGCTGTGCGTGTCCTCGCAGGTCGGTTGCGGCCTGAACTGCACGTTCTGCTCCACTGCTACCCAGGGCTTCAACCGCAACCTGACCACCGCCGAGATCATCGGCCAGGTGTGGGTTGCCGCGCGCCACCTGGGCAACGTGCCGCACCAGATGCGCCGCCTCACCAACGTGGTGATGATGGGCATGGGTGAGCCGCTGATGAATTTCGACAACGTCGTGCGCGCCATGAGCGTGATGCGCGACGACCTGGGCTACGGCCTTGCCAACAAGCGCGTGACCCTGTCGACCTCCGGCCTGGTGCCGCAGATCGACCGCCTGTCTGCCGAAAGCGACGTGTCGCTGGCGGTGTCGCTGCATGCGCCGAACGACGCGCTGCGCGAGACCCTGGTGCCGCTCAACAAGAAGTACCCGATCGCCGAGCTGATGGCCTCGTGCGCACGCTACCTGCGCGCCAACAAGCGCCGCGAATCGGTCACCTTCGAATACACCCTGATGAAGGGCATCAACGACAAGCCCGAGCATGCCCGCGAGCTGGCCCGCCTGATGCGCCAGTTCGACAACGCGGTGCAGGCCAAGGATTCGGGCAAGGTCAACCTGATCCCCTTCAACCCGTTCCCGGGTACCCGCTACGAGCGTTCGGAAGAGGCGCACATCCGCGCCTTCCAGAAGATCCTGCTCGACAGCAACGTGCTGACCATGGTCCGCCGTACCCGTGGCGACGACATCGACGCCGCCTGTGGCCAGCTCAAGGGCCAGGTGATGGACCGCACCCGCCGCCAGGCGGAGTTCAACAAGACGCTGCAGGCGGGGAAGGGGAGCGATGCCGCGGCCTGACCGCCTCTGGCTGGTTCTGCTCGCAGGCACGCTGGCCCTCGCGGTCGGCGGCTGCAAATCCCATCCCAAGGCCAAGCTTGGCCCGAGCGAGGCGCCGGTCTACTCCGTCCGTGATCCGGAAGGGGTGCGGCAGCAGGTGCGCTGGCAGGAGTTGCTGACCCTGGCCGGCCGCGACATCCAGGGCGGCAATCTCGATGCTGCCGAGCGAAAGGCGCGCGAAGCCCAGAAGCTGGTGCCGACGGCCCCCGACGGCCTGGTCCTGCTTGCGGGCATCGACGAGCGTCGCGGTCGCAGCCAGCAGGCCGGCGAGAACTTCCGCAAGGCCGCCGAGCTGGCGCCGCAACGTGGCGACGTGCTCAACAACTATGGTGCCTGGCTGTGCCAGCAGGGCCTAGCGGCCGAATCGCTGGTGTGGTTCGATCGTGCCCAGCGGGCGCCGGGCAATCCCGCCGTCGCCGAAGCGCAGTCCAATGCCGGCAGCTGTGCGCTGGATGCGGGCCAGTTCGAGCGTGCCGAGCGCGACCTGCGCGCGGCGCTGTCGGCGCTGCCGGGAAACCCGGTCGCGCTGGAGGCCATGGCCCAGCTCAGCTTCCGCCAGGGCCGCTACATGGAGGCCCGGGCCTTCGCCGAACGTAGGATTGCGGCTGCACCCGCAACGCGTTCCGTGTTACAACTTGCGTCTCAAATCGAAGCGCGGCTGGGTGATCGGGCGGCATCTGACCGCTATCTTCAGCGCATTCGACAGGAATTTCCGCAGGAAGCGGGCTCCTAACTCCAGGGTTGATGCATTGTGATTGATGACCAGACTGTGAGCGCTCTCGAGACTGCGGCCGGCTGCGGCACCCGCCTGCGCCAGGCCCGTGAAGCGGCCGGACTGACCCTTGAGGATGTCGGCTCGCGCCTGCGCATGCCGGTCCAGGTGGTCAGGTCGCTGGAGGAAGAGCAGTGGCAGAAGCTGGGCGCGCCAGTCTTCGTGCGCGGCCAGTTGCGCAGCTACGCGCGCCTGCTCGACGTCGATGTGAGCCAGCTGCTGGAGCAGGCCCAGGTGGGTCCTGTCGTGCCGCCCACCCTGGTCAGCCATACCCATACCCCGCGTGCGCGCCGCATTGCCGAGAATCTCGGCCGGCGCGTGCTGTACGTCGGCATCACCGCCGTACTGGCCGTGCCGGTGTGGTTCGCCACCCGCGGCCATTTCGATGGCAGCGCCACGCCGTCGCCGAACACGGCCTCGCTGGACGCGATCCCGGCCGCTGTGCCGGTGGCCCCGTCCGCTGCGGGTGTCGAGCCGGCAGCCCCGGCTGAAGTCGCGAGTGCCCCGGCCAGCAAGCCGGCCGCAACCCCGTATGTCGCTTCGCTGTCCCCGGTGCCGCGTTCGGCACCCGCTGCGCCCGCAGCCGCCAATACGCTGGAGATGCAGTTCAGCGGCGACAGCTGGGTCGATATCGGTGGTCCGGACGGCGCCACGGTCGAAAAGGCGCTGATCAAGTCCGGCGAGAGCCGCAGCTTCACGCCGGGCCAGGTGACCCGGGTGACCCTGGGCAACGCCTCGGCGGTCCAGGTTCAGCAGAACGGCGCTATCGTCGATCTGACCCCCTACCAGCGAGCCAACGTGGCACGCTTTCAGGTATCCTCTGAAGGCTCCGTAGTCCCGGTTTCGCACTGAGGCGCGGTTTCACCACCTTCGATTAAACCCAATGGTCCCTCCCGATGGGCGGGGCGAGAGTACGCATGGCGATCGACGATCTGCTCGACGAGCACGAACAAAGTGAACGCGTCCGCAGCTGGCTGCGGAAGAATGGCGCCAGCATCCTCGGTGGCGTAGCCATCGCGATCGGTGCCATTGCCGGCTGGCAGTGGTACCAGAAGGATCAGGGCGGCAAGCTGGCCTCGGCCAACGTGGAATACCAGAAGGCCCTGGTCGGTCTTCAGCAGAACAAGCTCGACGACGCTGCCAAGGCAGTGAAGGCGCTCGAAGCGGGCCCGTCCAGCATCTATGGCGACCTCGCGGCGCTGCAGCTGGCCAAGGCCCAGGTCGACGCCGGCAAGAACGAAGAAGCGCTGGCCACCCTGCGCGCCGTGAAGGTCGAAGGCGACCTGCAGCGCGTGGTCGACCAGCGTGTGGCCCGCCTGCTGGTGGCCACCGGCAAGAGCGACGAGGCGATCAAGCTGCTGGGCAGCGCCACTGACAGCAGCAGCCTGGAAATCCATGGCGATGCGCTGATGGCGCAGGGCAAGCGCGATGACGCCCGCGCACAGTACGAGAAGGCGCTGAAGTCGCTGGACGTGGCAGCGCCGCAGCGGCGCCTGCTGGAAACCAAGGTTATGGATGCCGGCGGCACGGTCGCCGCCCCTGCGGAGTCGGTTTGATGAGTCAGAAGGTCATGATCACCCGCGTCGCCACCGTGCTCCTGATGGGCATGGCCCTGACCGGCTGCAGCACCATGAAGGGCTGGTTCGCCGGCAAGGACGCGGCAGCGAAGAAGGCCCAGGAGCCGGCTGAGCTGGTCAAGTTCGAGCCGAGCGTCAAGGTCAACAAGGCCTGGTCGGTCAACCTCGGCAAGGGCGAGCGCCGCATCGGCGTGCGCCAGGGCCCGGCCGTTGCCAATGGCCATGTGTTCGCTGCGGCGATCACCGGCGGCGTGCACGCCATCGACCTGCAGACCGGCAAGAAGGTCTGGACCTGGGAGCCGCAGAAGGAAAAGAAGAAGCCGAAGCTGCGCCTGTCCGGCGGCCCGGGTGTCGGTGAGAACCTGGTCGTGATCGGCACGCTTGATGGCCAGGTCATCGCCCTGGACATCAATGACGGCAGCGAGAAGTGGCGCGCCCGTGTTCCGGGTGAGGTCATTGCTGCGCCAGCCGTGGCCCAGGGCCTGGTGTTCGTGCGCAGCAACGACGGCCGCGTCACCGCGTTCGATGCCGGCAACGGCACGCAGAAGTGGTTCAACCCGAGCGAACTGCCGGCGCTGACCGTGCGCGGCAACGCGCCGGTGGTCACCGGTCCGGGCGTGTTGTTCATCGGCAAGGACGAAGGCGCGGTTGCCGCGCTGGCCATGCAGGATGGGCGTACCCTGTGGGAACAGAACCTTGGCAACGGCGAAGGCCGTACCGAGCTGGACCGCATGGCCGATGTCGACGGTGCTCCGGTGCTGGAGGGCAACACCCTCTTCGTGAGCAGCTTCAAGAACCAGACCATGGCCATCGAAGGCCCGACCGGTCGCCCGCTGTGGGCGCGCGACCATGGCGGTGCAGGTGGTGTGGCGGTGTCGTCGGGCAATGTGTTCGTCACCGACAACAAGGGTGGCGTGTTCGGCCTGGACAAGGCGACCGGCGCTGCCATGTGGTCGCAGACCGAGCTGGCCCGTCGTTCGCTGACCGGCCCGGCGCTGCACGGTGATTACGTGGTCGTCGGCGACTACAAGGGATACGTGCACTGGTTGAAGACCTCCGATGGTGCGATGGCGGCACGGGCGAAGAGCGGCGGTGACGCCCTGCTGGCCCAGCCGGTCGTCGTCGACGGGGTGCTGCTGGTGCAGAACGTGGATGGCAAGCTGACCGCCTTCCGGTTGGCAAATTAAAAATTGGAGTAATCGCGATGCTGCCTTTGGTCGCCCTGGTTGGACGGCCGAATGTCGGCAAGTCGACTATTTTCAATGCGCTTACGCGCACCCGCGACGCGCTGGTCCATGACCAGCCCGGCGTCACCCGTGACCGCAACTACGGCGTCTGTCGCCTCGACGAGGACAACCATTTCCTCGTCGTGGATACCGGCGGTATTGCCGGGGAAGACGAAGGCCTGGCGGGTGCCACCACGCGCCAGGCCCGGGCTGCGGCGGCCGAAGCCGATCTGATCCTGTTCGTCGTCGACGCCCGCGAGGGCACCTCGGCGCTGGACGACGAGATCCTGGCCTGGCTGCGCAAGCTGTCGCGCCCGACGCTGCTGCTGATCAACAAGATCGACGGCACCGACGAGGACAGCGTGCGTTCGGAATTCGCCCGTTACGGCTTCGGCGAGATGCTGACCGTGTCGGCCGCGCACCGCCAGGGTCTGGACGACCTGCTTGACGAAGTGATCCAGCGCCTGCCGGAAGAAGGCAGCGGCGAAGAACTGGACAACGATCCGAACCGTATCCGCATCGCCTTCGTCGGACGTCCGAACGTGGGCAAGTCGACCCTGGTCAACCGCATCCTCGGCGAGGAGCGCATGATCGCCTCCGACGTGCCGGGCACCACCCGCGACTCGATCGCGGTGGACCTGGAGCGCGATGGACGTGAGTACCGCCTGATCGACACCGCCGGCCTGCGCCGCCGTTCGCGCGTGGACGAGGTCGTCGAGAAGTTCTCGGTGGTCAAGACCATGCAGTCGATCGAGCAGTGCCAGGTCGCCGTGCTGATGCTGGACGCCACCGAAGGCGTGACCGACCAGGACGCTACCGTGCTCGGTGCCGTGCTCGACGCCGGCCGCGCGCTGGTGATTGCCATCAACAAGTGGGATGGCCTGACCGAGTACCAGCGCGAGCAGGCCGAAACCATGCTGTCGCTGAAGCTGGGCTTCGTGCCGTGGGCCGAATCGGTGCGCATCTCGGCCAAGCATGGCTCGGGCCTGCGCGAGCTGTTCCGTGCGGTGCACCGCGCGCACGAATCGGCGAACAAGACCTTCACCACCAGCGAAGTGAACAAGGCGCTGGAAGTGGCGTACGAGACCAATCCGCCCCCGACCATCCGCGGCCACGTCTCCAAGCTGCGCTACGTGCACCCGGCCGGTTCCAACCCGCCGACCTTCATCGTGCACGGCACCCGCCTGAAGGAACTGCAGGAGTCGTACAAGCGCTACCTGGAGAACTTCTTCCGCAAGCGCTTCAAGCTGATCGGTACGCCGGTGAGCTTCATCTTCCGCGAGGGCACCAACCCGTACGAGGGCAAGAAGAACGTCCTCACCGAGCGGCAGGTCAAGGCCAAGCGGCGCTTGATGAAGCACGTCAAGGGCAAGTGATTCACGGGAAGGCGGCCGCAGGGCCGCCTTTCTTGTGTGTGGTCGTGCCGGCCGCTGGCCGGCAACCCGATGATGCCTGGTGTGTTCACGAGGTTGCCGGCCAGCGGCCGGCACTACCCCTACGTCTACAGTCCTCGATCATGGCGAACTGTTGCGACGAGCGCGGCAATGCGGCAACGCGCATGGGGCACTGCGGGGCGCGGCCATCATCGATTCGGGCAGCTGCGCCTGCCCCGTGAGGCTCGCCCAGACCAGGGTGGTACCCAGTACCCCTGCCAGGTACGCCACCGACACCGCGCCGATCACCAGACCCGCGGCATGCTCCAGCCACGGAAGCAATCGGCAACACCCCTGTGCCCAGCGCGGATGGCTGCCGAGCCACGCCATCAGCAGGCCGAGCGACAGCGCGACGCCGCCCAGGCAGGCCACGTAAGCGGCCTTTGTATCCATGTCGGCAACGAGGCCGCTGACCAGGGCTGCAACCGCGAGCTGCAGCGTCCAGTTGTTGATGCTGGCGAGCGCCAACAGGCATCCAGCCTCGGCGTGCGGCCAACGGGAGCGGGCCTTCAGGCCCCGGGGCATCTGCAGGGAAAGCGGAGAGAGGGGGATCAGCCCGGCGTCGCGCAGGCACATGCCCGCCAAGCGCAGCAGCAGCAGGCAGCCCGCGCACTCCATCGCCAGCGTCCACAGGCCGCGGTTTCCCAGCATGCCCGCCGCAACGAAGGCCGTGGCGCAGATGATGCCCGTACCGATGGCGATACCGAACGATGCGGCCATGGCGGCGCGCCCGCCCGCGCCCATCGCGGTGCGCAGGATCTTCGCGTGATTCGACGCAGGCAGGAGCAGGGCGAAGCCGTACAGCACCGCGACGATGAAGAACTGCTGCACGAAAACCTGCCACCAAACTACAGAAAGTGCCGAGTGTGGGCTGCGCTGGACGCGCCGTATTGAACGCTATTGCGACAGGCGCGAATTACCGGCATCAGCCCAGCCACAGCGACACGGCGATCCAGAGCGCCAGCGCAATCATCAGCAGCCCTGCGGCCCGTTCCAGCCAGGGCAGGGCACGCGCGAATCGACCCAGCACCCATGGGTGGCCGACCAGCGCGGCAACCAGCAGATCCCATAGCAGGACGATGCCGAACATCCACGCGCCATAGAAGAACTTCGTTGCGGCGCTGGCCTGCGGACCGTTGAGCATCGCCGCCAGCGTTGCGTAGAACAGCGCATTCTTCGGGTTCAGCAGCGCAGACAGGGCACCCAGCGCTGCCGCCCTCCACCATCCCTGGGCCCCACCCGCTCGCGATCCGTCGGCAGCTTCAGCTGCCTGCAACGTCGTCGAACCCGCATGGCGCAGGAACAGCGTGCCGAGGTACAGCAGGAACCCGCAGCCCGCCAACTGCACCGCAATGAACCCTGCGCTGCCTGGGCGCAGCATGGCCGTTCCGGTGAAAGCGGCCACGATGAAGACGCCATTGCCGACGGCGATGCCTGCGCAGGCACCACTGGCAGTGCGCCATCCCGAGGTGATCGCGGTGCGTGCAACGAGGAAGAAGTCGGGGCCGGGTGAGAGCAGGGCGAGAAAATGTACGGTGGCGATGACCAGGAACTGTTCCATCGGATCCGGCGGCGGCTGGCTGGGGCGCCAGTCTGCGGATGCGCCGCGCGATGGTATTGAACGTTATTGCAGGCTCAGCGCCGGTATTGGCCCGGGGTCGCACCGGCGTGGGCCTTGAAGACCCGCTGGAAATGGCTCTGGTCGGCAAAACCCAGTGCATGCGCGACCACGGCCAGTGCCTGCCCTTCGCACAGCCGGCGGCGGGCCTCCTGGATGCGCTGGTCGATCTGCCAGGCGTGCGGGGTCAGGCCCGTGGCGCGTCGGAAGGCACGGATCAGCTGGTAGCGGCTCATGCCTGCCAGCGATGCCAGCTCCTGCAGGGCCGGGGTGTGTTCGAGCCGCTGGCGCAGGACGTCCATCACCGGCTGCAAGCGCTGCTGTAACGCGGCATCTTCAAGCGGGCCGGCGACGGCTACACCATCGTGTTCATCCAGATCGCCGACGAACACGATCAGGGCCGCTTCCTTGACGCTGACCGGGTCGTCGGAGAACAGCGTCTCGTTGAGCTGGCAGTACTGCTGGTAGCGCGGGCGATGGTTGGAAATCCGGATCGGTTCCTGCTGCCAGTCGGGTTCGGGCAGGTCGTCATACTCGGCGCGGACCTCGGCCATCCAGCGCGGGTCCAGATGCAGCATCTGGTAGCTCCAGAGCTGGCCGGGCAGGGGGTTGCAGGCGTGCACGCGGCCTGCGGGCACGCCGACCAGACTGCCGGGCTTCAGCAGGCGCGGTCCTTCCGCGGCGCCGGTGAACACGCTGCTGCCGGCGTCGACGGCGCCGATCGAGAAGGTGTCATGGCTGTGCGGGCGATGGCAGGCGCGGCTGTCGCACGCCCGTCGGCTTTCGACGAAGGGGATGCGCGGGTCACGCCAGAATTCGGTGGCAGAGCGCATGCAGCGGTTCCGGGGTGCAGGGGGCAACGCCCGCATGGTGCCATGTTCGGGGCAGGGCGCGTCGAGGGTGTCTGCGCGATAATGCGGCCATGAGCATCCAAGAGCTTTCCCCCGCGCAGGCGCGCGAGCGCCTGGCCCATGGCGCGGTGCTGATCGATGTGCGCGAGGCGCACGAACGGGCCGGCGGGATGGCCGAAGGCGCGCGCGGCGTGGCCAAGGGCGAGCTGCAGGCCGACCCGACCGCACACCTGCCGCGGCACGACCAGGAGATCCTGCTGATCTGCCAGAGCGGCAAGCGCTCGGCCGATGCCGCGCAGTTCCTGCTGCAGGCCGGCTACACTCACGTCGCTTCCGTGACCGGCGGTACCGTGGCCTGGCGCGAGCAGTCGCTGCCGCTGGTGCAGCCGCTGTCCAGCGCCGCCGACCGTGATTTCTACGATCGCTATTCGCGCCACCTGCTGTTGCCGCAGGTGGGCGAGGCCGGCCAGCGCCGGCTGCAGCAGTCGCGCGTGCTGGTGCTGGGCGCGGGTGGGCTGGGCGCACCGGCTGGGTTCTACCTGGCTGCCGCCGGGGTGGGGCACCTGCGCTTCGCCGACCACGATCGCGTGGAACGCAGCAACCTGCACCGGCAGATCGTGCATACCGAAGCCAGCGTGGGCCAGCTCAAGGTCGATTCGGCGCGCGAGCGGCTGCTGGCGCTGAACCCGTCGATCGAGGTGGAGGCCGTGCCGGAGCGGGTCACCTCCGAGAACGTGGATGCGCTGTTGGACGGCGTGGACGTGGTGCTGGATGGCTCGGACAACTTTCCGCTGCGCTACCTGCTCAACGACGCCTGCATCAAGCACGCGATACCGATGGTGTACGCCGCCATCGAGCGCTTTGATGGCCAGGTAAGCGTGTTTGACGCCGGCCGCCAGCGTGGCGTGGCGCCGTGCTACCGCTGCCTGTTCCCGGAGCCACCGCCGCCGGAGTTCGCGCCGAACTGTTCCGAGGCCGGTGTGCTGGGCGTGCTGCCGGGATTGGCTGGTGTGCTGCAGGCCACCGAAGTGCTGAAGCTGCTGCTGGGCATCGGCGAGCCGCTGGTCGGCCGCCTACTGCGCTTCGACGCGCTGGGCATGCGCTTCCGCGAGACCGGCATCCGGCCGGACCCGCACTGCCCGGTGTGCGCGCCGGACGTGCCATTCCCGGGGTATATCGATTACGCCGCGTTCTGCCGGGGTGGGTGAGGCTGGCCGGGGAATGCCTTGGTAGATGCCGACCTTGGTCGGCGTTTTCGTGCCAACCAAGGTTGGCACCTACCGAAGCGGGCGCATGGTGGCACCCACCGACGCGGATGCATGGTTTCGGGATGATGCTGGGGTAGCTCCCTACATCGTTCCACCTCCAAGACAATCCGGCGCAACATGCGTGCTATTGCCGTCATCGGCATTGCTCTATTGTTGAACCCGATTCTGGATCTTGGGGAACACACCGCATGGCGGTAGAAGCAGCGACCAGCGAGCTGGTCAAGGTCGTCGCCCTGTTGGGCGCGGCGGTGGTGATGGTGCCTTTGTTCCGCCGGGCCGGCCTGGGCTCGGTGCTGGGCTACTTCGCCGCTGGCCTGGCGATCGGACCGTTCGGGCTGGGCTGGTTCTCCGACCCGCAGGCCATCCTGCATACCGCCGAGCTCGGCGTGGTGATGTTCCTGTTCGTGATCGGCCTGGAAATGCGGCCTTCGCACCTGTGGAGCCTGCGCAAGGAGATCTTCGGGCTGGGCACGCTGCAGATCGTCACTTGTGCGCTGGTGCTGACCAGCATTGCCAAGTTGTTCGGCCTGCCCTGGCAGGTGGCCTTCATCGGTGCCACCGGCTTCGTGCTCACCTCCACCGCAGTGGTGATGCAGTTGCTGGCCGAGCGCGGCGACATCGCGCTGCCATCGGGGCAGAAGATCGTTTCGATCCTGCTGTTCGAAGACCTGCTGATCGTGCCGCTGCTGGCGCTGGTGGCGTGGATGGGCCCGAGCGCCGGCAGTGCCGACGGCGAGGGTTCGCGCTGGCTATCGGTGGCGATCGGTGTGGGTGCCATCGTCGGCCTGGTGCTGGTCGGCCGCTTCCTGCTCAACCCACTGTTCCGCGTGCTGGCCGAGTCGAAGGCGCGCGAGGTGATGACCGCCGCCGCGCTGCTGGTGGTGCTGGGTGCGGCGCTGCTGATGCAGCTGTCCGGCCTGTCGATGGCGATGGGCGCGTTCCTGGCCGGCGTGCTGCTGAGCGAATCGACCTTCCGCCACCAGATCGAAGCGGACATCGAACCGTTCCGCGGCATCCTGCTTGGCCTGTTCTTCCTCAGCGTGGGCATGGCGCTGGACCTGGGCGTGGTGGCTGGCAACTGGCAGCTGATCCTCGGCCTGGTGCTGGCGTTGATGGCGGCCAAGGCGCTGTGCATCTACGTGGTCGCGCGCATCATGGGCAGCGACCACGCGCAGGCGCTGGATCGCGGCGTGCTGATGGCGCAGGGCGGCGAGTTCGCCTTCGTGCTGTTCTCGGCCGCCGCATCGGCCGGCGTGATCAATCTGGAGATCAATGCCAACTTCACCGCCGTGGTGGTGCTGTCGATGGCGCTGACCCCGCTGGTGGTGCTGCTCTACAAGCGCGTGGCGCCGAAGCCGACGGTGAACATGGACGGCGTGGACGAGGCCGATGGCCTGTCCGGCAGCGTGCTGCTGATCGGCTTCGGTCGCTTCGGCCAGGTCGCCAGCCAGTCGCTGCTGGCGCGCGACGTGGACGTGACCATCATCGACAACGATGTGGAGATGATCCAGAGCGCGGCGCGGTTCGGCTTCAAGATCTACTACGGCGATGGCACCCGTCTGGACGTGCTGCATGCCTCGGGCGCGGCGACTGCACGTGCGATTGCGGTGTGCGTGGACAAGGCCGAGGCCGCCGACCGCATCGTTGAACTGGTGGCACACGAGTTCCCCCAGGCCAAGCTGATGGTGCGCTCGTTCGACCGCGAGCATTCGCTGCGGCTGATCCATGCCGGTGTCGATTTCCAGATCCGCGAGACGTTTGAGTCGGCGGTGCTGTTCGGCCAGGCCGCATTGGTGGAGCTGGGTGCGGATGAAGACGATGCGATCGAGATCGCCGAGCAGATCCGGCGCCGCGATGCCGAGCGTTTCGAGCTGGAGATTGCCGGTGGTGGTCTGAATGCCGGCGCCAAGATGGTGTTTGGCAACTCCGGCCAGGGCGTACCGACGCCGACGCCGTTCACCGCGCCGAAGCGGGCAAGCAAGACGTTGAACCCGCAGGACGTGCCGGAAGAGGAAGAGTAAAGCCCGGTAGTGCCGGCCGCTGGCCGGCAGATACGGAAACGTTCCGACGTCNTGAGGTTGCCGGCCAGCGGCCGGCACTACCCGTGTGGGGAATTGCCGAAGCCGGTGGTTGGTAGTGCCGGCCGCTGGCCGGCAGATACGGAAACGTTCCGACGTCNTGGGTTGCCGGCCAGCGGCCGGCACTACCGTGNGGGGAATTGCCGNAGCCNGNGGTTGGTANTGCCGGCCGCTGGCCGGCAGATNCGNAAACGTTCNGACGTCATGNGGTTGCCGGCCAGCGGCCGGCACTACCCGCGCGGGGAATTGCCGAAGCCGGTGATTGGTAGTGCCGGCCGCTGGCCGGCAGATACGGAAACGTTCCGACGTCATGAGGTTGCCGGCCAGCGGCCGGCACTACCGGTGCGCGGTGTCGGCGCGCGGCGGTGGGCGAGGGGGCCTGAATCAGGGACAATAGCGTCCCCGCCGCCCCACGCCCGCTCCCGATGACCGATTCCGCCTCCCAGCATCCTGCCCGCATCCTTGATGGCCGCCGTATCGCCGAGGACCTGCTCGACAGCCTGAAGGTGCGCGTCGACGCCCGCGTCGCCGCTGGCGGCAGCCGTCCAGGCCTGGCTGTGGTGCTGGTCGGTGGCGACCCGGCCTCGACGGTGTACGTGCGCAACAAGCGCCGTGCCGCCGAGAAGGTCGGCATCGAAGCGCATGACTACGATCTGCCGGCCGGTACCACCGAAGCCGAGCTGCTCGACCTGATCGACCAGCTCAACGCCGATCCGAAGATCAACGGCATCCTGATCCAGCTGCCGCTGCCGGGCATCCCCGATGCGCGCCGGCTGATCCAGCGCATCGACCCGCGCAAGGACGTGGACGGCTTCCACCCGGAAAACGTCGGCCACCTGGCCCTGCGCGAGTTCGGCCTGCGCCCCTGCACCCCGCGCGGCATCACCACGCTGCTGGGCCACACCGACCAGCCGGTGCGTGGCCGCAACGCCACCATCGTGGGCGTGAGCAACCACGTCGGCCGCCCGATGGGCCTGGAGCTGCTGATCGCCGGCTGCACCGTGACCAGCTGCCACAAGTTCACCCCCAAGGACGTGCTGGAACAGGCCGTGCGCAACGCCGACATCCTGGTGGTGGCGGTGGGCCGCCCGGGCATCGTGCCGGGCGAGTGGGTGAAGCCGGGCGCGGTGGTGATCGACGTCGGCATCAACCGGTTGGACGACGGCCGGCTGGTGGGCGACGTCGGGTTTGAAGCGGCCGCCCAGCGGGCCAGCTGGATCACCCCGGTGCCGGGTGGCGTGGGCCCGATGACCGTGGCCACGCTGATGCAGAACACCCTGGAAGCGGCGGAAGCGCTGAGCTGACCTGCGATTGGGGAGATCTGCTGTTGGTGGGTGCCGACCGTTGGTCGGCACAATGCCGGGGCAGGGTGATGCCCTGCTCCTGGTAGGTGCCAACCTTGGTTGGCATGATCCGTCCGGCACCTGGACCCGAGGTGGGGTGAAGGCCTCTGGCTGTTTGTGCCAACCAAGGTTGGCACCTACCAAAGGCGCTCCAGGGCTGGCCCGAGTGATCCTCTTAAGGTGGGTGCCGACCGTTGGTCGGCACAATGCAGGAGACACAGGTGTCTGAAGGGTAGTGCGGACCAACGGTCCGCACCCACCAAAGGCAGGCCGGTGACTCGCTCCTGGTAGGCGCCAACCAAGGTTGGCACTTACCAAAGGCAGTATGCCGCCGGCCCGGATGGCCCCCTGAACCAATCGCCGCCCGCGCGACACTGCGTCGCATCTACCCCCTGCCACGCGGCGCGAAAAAGGGGTAAAATGTCGCGCTTCCCCACATCTCGGGTATGCCGATGCTGCGCATCCAGGCTGAAGCACTCACTTACGACGACGTCTCGCTCGTCCCCGCCCACTCGACCATCCTGCCGAAGGACGTCAACCTCGAAACGCGGTTGACTCGCGACCTGAAGCTGAAGCTTCCGATCCTGTCCGCAGCCATGGATACCGTCACCGAAGCCCGCCTGGCCATCGCCATGGCCCAGCTCGGCGGCATGGGCATCATCCACAAGAATCTCAGCCTGGAACAGCAGGCCGCGGAAGTGGCCAAGGTCAAGAAGTTCGAGGCCGGTGTCATCCGCGACCCGATCACCGTCGGTCCGGAAACCACCATCCGCGACGTGCTGGCCCTGACCCAGGCGCACAACATCTCCGGCGTGCCGGTGGTGGGCAGCGACGGCCTGCTGGCCGGCATCGTGACCCACCGCGACATGCGCTTCGAGACCGAGCTGGACGATCCGGTCCGCCACATCATGACCAAGAAGGATCGCCTGATCACGGTCAAGGAAGGCGCCGCCTCCGACGAAGTGCTGCAGCTGCTGCACCGCAACCGCATCGAAAAGGTGCTGGTGGTCAATGATTCGTTCGAACTGCGTGGCCTGATCACCGTTAAGGACATCCAGAAGAACACCGACTTCCCGAACGCTGCCAAGGATCTGTCGACCCGCCTGCTGGTGGGCGCTGCCGTAGGCGTAGGTGGCGATACCGATCGCCGCGTGGAAGCGCTGGTCGCCGCCGGCGTGGACGTGGTCGTGGTTGATACCGCACACGGCCACTCGCAGGGCGTGCTGGACCGCGTCAGCTGGGTCAAGAAGAACTTCCCGAACGTGCAGGTCATCGGTGGCAACATCTGCACCGGCGAAGCCGCACTGGCGCTGCTGGACAGCGGCGCGGACGCAGTGAAGGTCGGCATCGGCCCGGGCTCGATCTGCACCACCCGCGTCGTCGCCGGCGTCGGCGTGCCGCAGGTCACCGCCATTGATCTGGTGGCCGAAGCGCTGCAGGACCGCATCCCGCTGATCGCCGACGGTGGCATCCGCTACTCGGGCGACATCGGCAAGGCGCTGGCCGCTGGTGCCTCGACCATCATGGTCGGTGGCCTGCTGGCCGGTACCGAGGAGTCGCCGGGCGAGACCGAGCTGTACCAGGGCCGTTCGTACAAGAGCTACCGCGGCATGGGTTCGCTGGCTGCGATGGAGAAGGGGTCGAAGGACCGCTACTTCCAGGACGCCGCCACCGCCGACAAGCTGGTGCCGGAAGGCATCGAAGGCCGCGTGCCGTACCGCGGCCCGGTGGGCGGCATCATCCACCAGCTGATGGGCGGTCTGCGCGCCACCATGGGCTACGTGGGCTGCGCCACCATCGAAGACATGCGCAGCAAGCCCAAGTTCGTGAAGATCAGCGGCGCCGGCCAGCGTGAGAGCCACGTCCACGACGTGACCATCACCAAAGAGCCGCCGAACTACCGCGCCTGATGCGGGCCGAGCAAAGAGGAACGGGGAAGCACTTCCCGTTCCTCTTTCTCCATCTGCCGCCGTAAATCTGATTTCGTTTTCCCTACTGCATTGCCGGGGCGCCATGACCAATATCCATAACGACAAGATCCTCATCCTCGATTTCGGCGCGCAGTACACGCAGCTGATCGCCCGCCGCATCCGCGAGCTGGGCGTCTACTGCGAAATCTGGGCATGGGACCACAACCCGGCCGAGATCGCCGCATTTGGCGCCAAGGGCATCATCCTGTCCGGTGGCCCGGAATCGACCACGCTGCCGGGTGCACCGGCCGCGCCGCAGGAAGTGTTCGACAGCGGCCTGCCGATCTTCGGCATCTGCTACGGCATGCAGACCCTGGCCGCGCAGCTGGGCGGTGCCACCGAAGCCGCTGACCAGCGCGAATTCGGCCACGCCGAAGTGAACGTGATCAACCCGGATGCGCTGTTCAAGGGCCTGAGCGACCACGGCGGCGAGCCGAAGCTGAATGTCTGGATGAGCCACGGCGACCACGTCTCCGTCGCGCCGCCGGGCTTCACCATCACCGCCACCACCGACCGCATTCCGGTGGCCGCCATGGCCAACGAAGAAAAGCGCTGGTACGGCGTGCAGTTCCATCCGGAAGTGACCCACACGCTGCAGGGCCAGGCGCTGCTGCGCCGCTTCGTGGTGGATGTGTGCGGCTGCCAGACCCTGTGGACCGCCGCCAACATCATCGACGATCAGATCGCCCGCGTGCGCGAGCAGGTGGGCGATGACGAAGTGATCCTGGGCCTGTCCGGCGGCGTCGATTCGTCCGTAGTGGCCGCGCTGCTGCACAAGGCCATCGGCGAAAAGCTGACCTGCGTGTTCGTGGATACCGGCCTGCTGCGCTGGCAGGAAGGCGACCAGGTGATGGCGATGTTCGCCGAGCACATGGGCGTGAAGGTGGTGCGCGTGAACGCCGCCGACCGTTACTTCGCCGCGCTGGAAGGCGTGAACGACCCGGAAGCCAAGCGCAAGATCATCGGCAACCTGTTCGTTGAGATCTTCGACGAAGAGTCGAACAAGCTGAGCAACGCCAAGTGGCTGGCGCAGGGCACCATCTACCCGGACGTGATCGAGTCGGCCGGCAGCAAGACCGGCAAGGCGCATGTGATCAAGAGCCACCACAACGTGGGCGGCCTGCCGGAGCACATGAAGCTGGGCCTGGTGGAGCCGCTGCGCGAGCTGTTCAAGGACGAAGTGCGCCGCCTGGGCGTTGAGCTGGGCCTGCCGCGCACCATGGTCTACCGCCACCCGTTCCCGGGCCCGGGCCTGGGCGTGCGTATCTTGGGCGAAGTGAAGCGCGAATACGCCGAACTGCTGGCCAAGGCCGATGCCATCTTCATTGATGAGCTGCGTAAGGCCGACCTGTACGACAAGACCAGCCAGGCATTTGCCGTGTTCCTGCCGGTGAAGTCGGTGGGCGTGGTGGGTGACGCGCGGGCTTATGAGTGGGTGATTGCGCTAAGGGCCGTGGAAACGATTGACTTCATGACGGCGCATTGGGCGCACCTGCCGTATGGGTTCCTGGGTACGGTGAGCAACCGGATCATCAATGAGTTGCGGGGGGTGTCACGGGTGGTATATGACATCTCGGGGAAGCCGCCGGCGACTATTGAGTGGGAATGAGTTGAAAGCACGAGGGCGCCGAGAGGCGCCCTTGTTGTTTCTGGTCAGTATAGAGGTGGCTTGCTGAAAAGTTCTATGTTCCCTCACTCAGCGTGGTGCGAAGGCCGAAGAACGCGAAGCCCGTAGCTTGTTCCACCGGTCTCTCCTACGCGGCTATAGATTCAATGAGATGACCACTTCGGTGGTCTTCTTTCGTCGAGTGGCGATAGACGACATCACACTTGATCGCTCAACTACTGAAATGTCAAAGTCTGAGTAGAGCTCGTGGATGGAAGGGTGGTCGGCATTGGTTGCCATCACAGATGCGCCCCGCGAAGCAGCTGCCGCGAGTTCATCTCTAAGCCTGACCTGATCCGCCCACGAGAATAACTGTTCGTTGTAAAGAATAAATCCGTTGTGATTGTGTTTGACGGTGTAGGGTGGGTCGCAAAATATAAAATCACCCTGTCCACATTCTTTTATTACTTTTCCGAAATCGCCGTGTGTTAGAGTGGCGCCTACTAACATCTTGCTGATCGATTCAAAGTCATCAGTGGGCATGACTACTGCATCTTTCGTGCCGCGGGGAACGTTGAACTGTCCTTTGCGATTTACGCGATACAGGCCGTTAAAGCAAGTTCTGTTTAGATATATAAAACGCGCGGCCCTAGCCGCCGATTCATTTGGCGTGGAGCTGCGCACTGAGTAATAGTAACTGTCGTCCTTCAGATGCTTTCGTTGGTGAGCTTGCAGCAGAGTGAAGACGCTTTCCCAGTCATCCTTGATGGCTTGATACGTGGCGATTAGGTCCGCATTGAAGTCATTAAGGAGCGCGCACGTCGGGCGCGAATGGAAGAACATCGCAGCGCTTCCAAGGAAAGGTTCAACGTACCGAGCGTTCAGCGGGATCATTTGCATGACCTTGGACTCTCGCGTCAACCAGCGCTTGCCGCCGGCCCACTTCAGAAAGGGCGGCACTATCGGTCCTTCAGTCTTCTGGCTGGATTTGATCATAGTCGTATGCGCTAATCCGAGACTGAAGGGTATTTGCCACAAGCTCTAAAAGGTCGAGGTCGTCCAAGCTGTAGCCGCGGCCTGGTGCTGCATGAGCGGGGATTCGCCGAATCTCGTTGAATCTATCCATCCACTTTACGTTCTTGGCGTTACCCTTTTGGCCGTCAAGTGGTATATCCATGACGTCCTTAAAAAGTGGCCATCGTGTTTTCTCTTCAATAATTTGCTTTAGATCGATAAAGTCGAGATAGGCTTCGAGAGGAAGTCGGGCGCCAACTTCAACATCCTGCGACTTGCTATACGCTGAGGTCTTTATCTTTCCTTGAACAATTCCCTTTTCCCAATAGTTGTTATTTTCCTCGCCAAACTTGGCTCGGAAAACTTTAAATATATGATCGATTGCTAGAATATTGATCTGCTGAACCTGTTGATCCGCAGTGTTCTTCAGCTCCTCCGATTGGGTCTTCTCCCAATCTTCCAAGCCGTCAGGACAGAAGGAATGATGCTTCTGGCGAAGGATTTGAGAAAAACGCAAGAACAATGTTCTGGGTGCGCCGCTCCCATATCCAGCGGAGAGTGTGGCGTCGACCTTGTCTGGAGCGCTATCCTTTATATAGTCTAGGAGGGGCGCGGCAAAGTCTGTCACCTTCTCCAAGAGATCTGTATCACTAGCTTTAACTTTTAATTGGCCGGATTTCTGCAAATGCCGTGTAATTTCACCGAGCAACAAACTTAGTGCCTGAATGGAGTCATTTGTGCACAATTTTCCAGTTCGGCCGATTTCCCATCGTGCCACGTCCGCCTCTTGGAACTGGCGCAAAAATCCGTTAAGGACCTTGGTGCCCCGTTGGAGAGTGGCGTTGTCAGTGCCGGTGCCTAGTGGTCCAGGCAAATAGTCTCCCTTCTGGGCAGTCCCAAATATTCCGGAACGCTTGAGGCCAATCTTTACTTGAGGAACGGTCAGGCAGGCACGATTGCTTCCTTTGATGCCTTCCGCAGAGAAGCGCGCATGAAGGGGGCTAGAAGGATCCTTATTCATGGTTTGAATCGCGCGTGCCGCCAGAGCCCCAATGCGCTCTCCCGGGTTATCCGATCCCCATTTTAGCTGGCCTTCCAAGTCATCAAGCAAGTTTTTGGGGACGGACTTCTGCTCATGATTGATGGTCACGAACATTTCAGCCTCTTCTTCCTTGGATATTCCCTCGAAGGCGACTACTACAAGTCGTTGGTCGAGGTAAGGGTCTGGTAAGGAAGCGTAGCCGTAAAGTCGATGCTGACCGTCAATAATCCATGCGGATTTGTAGGTGTTTGGCAGATAGAGTGTCCCGAAATGAACTTCGGTTCCGGTGTCCTTATTGGTGATATCAAAGCGCGGCGGTTTGCTAAAATTAATTAGCAAATTGTTGGGAAATATTCCGCCGTTCAGAATGTAAGATGCAATTGACTTTAGCCTGCTCTTCTGAACAAGGCGCTGGTAGGTTGGGTGGCCTTCCGGATCGTCGAGCGTTCGGTGATTGACGAAGGATATTTTTAGAAGCTGTCTCGGAGTTGATACGAAGGAGTAAAAGTATCTCCCGCCCAACTTTGATCGCGTGGCAGAGACTGTCACCCCGGTCATCTCTGGGATGGGCTGATCCTTCAGGAACTCCGCTAGGAACTGGAACCTAGCCGCCTTACCCAGAAGCTCTGCAATCTGGGTGAAGTAAGGGAGCTCTTGCTCTGTGACTCTCTTAATATTTTGCTTTGCGGCAAATTCAATGTCGGATTCAGACCAGACAATGTTCTCGGTTAGATAGAACCAAAGAATCTTAGGTTTGAATCCGCTATAAAAATTCTTTACCGCTGTGGCGACTTCTCCCTTGCAGGACGCAAAGTCTGCCAACTCCTTCGAGACGCTGGCTCTTTTGAGGCGCTCAGAGGTCTTGACGCGGGTTACAATAACGGTTTCATCATCCGCCGCGAACACGGAAAAGGGGCGCTCGACGACCTCTTCTTTCCGCTTCTTTGTCAGAATTCTGAAATTGCGCCCGGAGTTCAGCTCTCGATAGCCCATCTTATATAGAAGGGTCCACCAAATGTTCTCTACTCTCTCGTCAAGGCATTTGTCCTTGCGCAGAGATGCCTTGCCTTTTTCTTTCTTGTGGATGATCCATCCATTATCAAGGTTATGAGCGATCTCATCACTGATCACCCTCTTCTGATCAAATTTCTTCGACCTAAGTCTGAACTCTTTTCGAAGATCTACATCCTTGTCTAGCAACGGCCAGATTGCTGCGTCTGATGGTTGCTTGGCTCCCTTAGCCACATCTCTTCCCCTGATAGCAGACGTGGAACAGTAGCGCATTGTTAGGCAAACGTGAAGGGTGTGGTCGTGCTTGCGAGCATCGATTGTGGCTAGCAACTATTCGGCGGAGGCAGCGGTAGATGCAGGACGTACAGTCCAACCTCCTCTTCCGTCGCCTCTGGGCATTGCAAATGTGACCAGAACACTTTCCGGAACACACTGCACGAAGGTTTCGGGGCTGACCCTATTGGGGCAGTCGGAGTGCTCGACTCTTAACCTTTAGATGGGCTTTGGGCTAGTGATTCCGGCCTCACCTCATGACAGCCCCACTCAACCAACCCCCTACAAGCCAGAAACAACCCATCAACAACCCCCTCATCCAAATGCCGCTCCGGCTCCGCTGCCACCCGGCAGCGGTCTGCCGCGTGCAGTAACTCCAGCACCGTGAGCGCCCCAACCATCGCGCGCTCGCTCCTGGCCAGGCTCACGCGACGACCAGGTGACACATCGGTTTCTGGCCAGGGGTGCCCATCTGCTCCCTCGCAGCCGCGCATGCGCTTGAGAATGCCGAGCAGGGAGTTCAGGTCGGGCAGGGGAGTGTCGTCGTTGATGGGCTCAACAACGGTGTACGAAGAGAAGGTGTCGGATTCGTTCATGGCGTCGGCTTCCGTGGCTGTGCTTAACAGCGCCACCGAGAAGAGGGTGGCGGACGATGCGTGGCTGCAAACCGGGACGAAGTAGTGCCATGACCGGTGGGTCCGAGGACCCCCACGCACCGCCCGCCATACAGGCCGACGGATTGCCCGCCGGCACCGGTTAAGGACGGTGCCGACGGGCAAGCGTAAACAACAGGCACAACAATCGTCGCGGGTTTGCAGACCCGGAGCCACCCGTTGTCGGTGGCACGTCATGTTGGTTACGCAGTCGCTTCGAATGCCAATAGAAATTCGCGAAGGAATCGCGGAATCCGAGAGCGAAGAACTATTGTTGCATGCAGCATTCGTGCAGCACGCGACGCCAGCAGGCGCATTCGCGCATCTGCTCTGCTGATAGCGAATCAACGTGGCGCAATCGCCCACGCCAAAAGCGAATAGCGCGACAGCCTTCTTTGCAACAGTTCTTAGTCCGCCTCGCCAAGCAGCGGCACGCGATCAGCCGCACATCCCGAAAAGCGGTTCAAACCCGACACTGTTAACAAGCTCGCAGCTTCAAACAACGCCAGCCTCCGCCGCATTCCCCACCAACAACTCAATCATCGCCCGCGCCGCCGTCGACTGCCGCCGATGCGGCGCATAGATCACCGAGAATGGCCTTGACCGCCCACGCAACTGCGGCAGCACTTCCACCAGCTCCCCCCGCTGCAACCGCTCGCGCACGATGAACGCATAGCTCTGGCAGATGCCGATGCCCTGTTCGGCCAGCGACACCACGCCCAGCACATCGTCGGAGGTCTCGATGGACGAGCGCGGCAGCCAGTCCACGTCGCGCCCGCCGTCGCGGAAGATCCACGGCGCCAGCCGCCCGGTGCGCGGCATCACGAAGGGCAGGCACAGGTGCTGCTGCAGATCGTCCAGCGTCTGCGGTGTGCCGCGGCGCTGCAGGTAGTCCGGCGCGGCCACCAGCAGCAGCGGCGCGTCCTCCAGCTTCCGCCCCACCAGTCCGCTGTCCGGCAGCTGGCCCAGGCGGATGGCCAGGTCGAAGCCTTCGGCCACCAGGTCCACGTTGCGGTTGGTGATGTTCAGTTCCACCTGCACCTGCGGGTACTGCTGCGCAAAGCGCGCCAGCACGGGCGGCAGCCGGTAGTGGCCATAGGTGGTGGGCACGCTCAGGCGCACGCGGCCGGCCAGCGCGCCGTCCTGGGCCAGTAAGTCGCGCTCGGCGTCGTCCAGCAGGCCGAAGGCGGTGCGCACCTGTTCCAGGTAGAGCCGCCCGGCGTCGGTCAGGCCCACGCGGCGGGTGGTCCGTTGCAGCAGCTGCCGGCCCAGCCGCGCTTCCAGCCGGGTGACCGCGCGGCTCAGCACCGAGGGCGTGGTGGACAGCGCCACCGCGCCGGCCGTGAACGAGCCGTGCTCGACCACCGCCAGGAACACCTCCACATCGCCCAGGTAGTCGAACTTGCGGCTCATTTGGCTCTCCGGGGAACAGATGTTTTGCGATGGGGCCAATTTATCGCCGCTGGGGCGATGAATAAAGTGGCCGCCATTCCCCGATAGGAGTTCCCCATGAACCTGATGACCCGGCTGGCCGCAGCGCTGGCCCTGACCCTGGCCGCCACCGGCGCGCAAGCCGCCAACGTGCTGGTGGTGCTGTCCGACGAGAACCACCTGGACCTGAAGGACGGCAAGGTGCTGTCCACCGGCTTCTATCTCAACGAGCTGATGCAGCCGGTCAAGCTGCTGCTGGATGCGGGCCACGAGGTGACCTTCGCCACGCCGCAGGGGTGGGCGCCGACGGTGGATGCGTCCTCGGTGACGCCGGCGTACTTCGGCAACGATGCCGCGCAGCTGACGCTGCACAAGGAGCTGCTGGAGAAACTGGCGCTGACCTCGCCGACCGCCTCGTCGGTGGTCAGCCTGGCGCGCGTCGAACAGCAGGGCTACGCCCGCTTCGATGCGGTCTACATTCCCGGTGGCCACGCGCCGATGCAGGACCTGCTGAAGAGCCCGGCGCTGGGCCGGCTGCTGGCCGACTTCCACCAGCGCAACAAGACCACCGCGCTGGTCTGCCACGGGCCGATCGCGCTGCTGTCCACGCTGCCGAATGCAGCAGGTTTCGTCGCGAAGCTGGAAACGGGTGCGATGCCGGCCATGCCGAAGTGGATCTACAGCGGCTACCAGATGACGGTGATCAGCAACCAGGAAGAAGAACAAGCCAAGCCGCTGCTGGGCGGCGGTGAGATGAAGTTCTACCCGCAGACCGCGCTGCAGCGGGCGGGGGCGAAGTTCAGCAGCAACACCACGCCGTGGACCGGGCATGTGGTGGTGGACCGCGAGCTGATTACCGGGCAGAACCCGGCTTCTGCGCTGGAGGTGGGGCAGCGGTTGGTGGAGCGGTTGAAGTAAGGCGGGCTCTGCATCGCATGCGGTGCCGTGGCACCATGATGGGCTCGCCTCGTCCTTCCGGGCGGGGCCGTTTTCCCAGGGAAGCCCTCGAACACGACATGCGAACGTCTTTTTTCATTCTCTCCGCCCTGTGCCTTGGCTTGCTGTCCGGCTGTGCCAGTGGCCCGGAGGAACACGCCTCAAGCCGCGAGATCACCGGCGCATTCGTGGCCGACGACGGCCAGCTGTACCTGCTGCCGCGCTATGACGAGCCGATGCGCTTCAATGCCGCGCCGTTCCGCGAGTACCGCGCGCTGATGGACAGCCCGCTGCGCGAGGCGGTGGCCTGCGCGCAGATGTATTTCCATGAAGACTGGCGCGACCCGGCCAACAAGGCCAAGGTGCACGGCAGCTATGCGCTGCTGCTGCGGCCGGAGCAGGTGACGGCGGAACAGGCCGCGCAGTTCAAGCTGGAGCGGATTGAGGTGCTCCCGCGTGAGGCCAAGGCCGTGGAGGAGCGGGCGCGCTACTACCTGCCGATGGACCGGACCCGTTACGCGCTGGCGTTTGACCGCGCCTGCAATCTTTCAAGGAAGGGCGGCAGCTATTACAGCGCGCTGTTCGAGGGCGACGGCGAGCGGGTGCAGTTGCCGGATGCTGCGGCGCTGGCAGAGAAGGGGAAACTGGACCAGCCGATCAATGCGCGGGCGCAGCGAATCCTGCCGGAGCGGGAGGACAAGCCGGGTGTGGGTTCGGCGGCGGGCAAGGTGCTGGGGGCAGCGTTGATCCCTGTGGCGGTTCCGGTGTTTGTGCTGAGCCTGCCGTTCCTGGGGCCGGATCATTGGAAGTGAAAAGGCGTTGGGGGAGAATCATCCACGCATGGCGTGGATTGGGCATCGCCTGAAAGTTCATCCTGGAGATCTGTGTGCCAAGCACGCTGGAAACTGTTTTGAAGACTGCAGGCTTCATTGTCGTTGCGGCGCTTCCGTTGGTGATCCTTTGGTTCATCCTTCGGCGAATGTCAGCGACCGCGCGTTCTGCATTGGAATCCGGGCTGCGTTTGAATCCCCCTCGCCGGATTTCCGGTAAGTCCATGACCCTGGTGATGGTGGATGGAAAAGAGGATCGGGAGCACTACTTCTTTGATGCGGCGTCCTTTTACCTGCGGCGTGGGCCGGTGCCCACGGCGGTTCCGCTTTCGCAGATCACCTCAGTCCTACGAACGTCCGACAGGATCTACGGGCGCTATGTCTGGCAGGTGTGTTTCAGCAAAGCATCGGGCAGAAAGTGCGTGACGTTCACCAACAACCTGACGCTGTTCAACCGCGACTTCCTGCTGTTCCTGGAGGCGGTGCGGAAGGCCAACCCGTTGGCGACCGTTGATCGGGCAGGCATCCGCTTCTAGCTGTGGGCCGACTTGAGGGTGTCAGTTAAAGCGGCGAGCCGGTGACGCTACACTGGCCGCCTGTGCCCGATGGAAGCTCGCCCATGTTCTCTGGAAAGGTCGCGGTGGTCACCGGCTCCACCAGCGGTATCGGTCTTGGCATTGCCACAGCCTTGGCGCGGCAAGGTGCCGATATCGTGCTGAACGGCTTCGGCGATGCGGCGGAGATCGAACGCATCCGTTCCAAGCTGGAAACCGAGTTCGGCGTGCGCGTGGCGCATGACGGCGCCGATCTCTCCCGTGGCGAGGCAGTGCGCCGGATGATTGAGCATGCCGTCGCGACGATGGGCCGCATCGACATCCTGGTAAACAACGCGGGCATCCAGCACACCGCGCCGATCGAGGAATTCCCTGTCGAGAAGTGGAATGCGATCCTGGCGTTGAATCTCTCGGCCGTGTTCCATGCCACGGCAGCGGCCTTGCCGCACATGAAGCAGCAGGGCGCCGGCCGCATCATCAACATCGCATCCGTGCACGGGCTGGTCGGGTCAGTGAACAAGTCGGCCTATGTGGCGGCCAAGCATGGCGTGGTGGGCTTCACCAAGGTGACCGCACTGGAGAATGCGGGCACCGGCATCACCGCCAATGCGATCTGCCCGGGCTGGGTGCGGACGGCGCTGGTCGAGCAGCAGATCACTGCGCTGGCCGAGCGCCAGGGCACGGATCAGGAGTCCGCCGCGCGTGCGCTGCTGGCTGAGAAGCAGCCGTCGTTGCAGTTCGTGACGCCCGAGCAGCTGGGAGAAATGGTGGTGTTCCTGGCGTCGGACGCTGCGGCGCAGATCACCGGCACGGCGCTGCCGGTGGATGGGGGCTGGACGGCGCGCTAGTTGGCTGGCTGCGCCTTACGCTGCAGCATCGGCAGTGCCACCAGTGTGGCGAGAATGGTGAACAGCACCAGCGACGAACCGACCGTGCCGAAGCCCAGGCCGCCCTTTTCCAGTGGCTTGGTGAGCAGGTCGCCGAAGGTGGCGCCGAACGGGCGGGTGAGCACGAAGGCGATCCAGAACAGGATGACCTGGTTGATGCCCTTGATGCGGCTGGCCAATGCGGTGAGCGCGATGAGGCTGCCGATCAGCAGGGCGCCGCCGGTGAAGCCCAGCCCGGAATCGTCGGCGAGGAAATCACCCAGCGCGGTGCCGAGCGTGTTGGAGAACAGCACGGCGGTCCAGTAGAAGCCTTCGGCGCGGCGCGATGCGATGTTGCTGACCGAGATCGACTTTTCCGACATGCGCCAGGCCAGCAGCACCAGCGCCAGGCAGCCGGCCAGCAGGCTGGCGCCGGTGGCGTAGCCCAGCCCCAGGGTGCGGTCGATCAGGTCCGACAGGGTGGTGCCGGCGGTGCTGGTCGCCAGCACCACCGACCAGAACAGCACCGGGTGGAAGCGATGTGCCGACAGTTGCAGGGCCAACAGGCCGGCGAAGATCGCCAGCAGGATGGCCGAGCTGGCCACGTAGCCGAGGTTGAGCGTCATCGACAGCAGGTCGCCTGCGGTCTCGCCGAGGGTGGTGGCGGCGATCTTCATCACCCAGAAGCCGAGGGTGACCGCCGCCACTTTGCTGTGCAGGGAATCGGTGTCTGAAGCACGCATCGAACGTCGACCGGGGAGCCTGCCGGTGATGCTGTGTTGGGCGGCGTCGGAGTGCAGTCGGAACCGGGTTCGGCGAGAGTGAGCGTGGGGGCGGCGTTCAGCCGGTGCGGGCGGGGGCCGGCAGGCGTGCCAGCAGGGCGTCCCAGTCGGCCACGAAGCAGCCGTTGTGCCCACGGTTGCACTCGGTGATCCACGCGTCCAGCGATTCGCTCTGTGCGCGGTAGCCGCTGACATCGCCCAGGACGGCGAAGTGCAGGCGGTAGTTCACCAGCATCTGCAGCCATTGCCCGGCCATGCCGGAGCGCAGCTCGAAGAAGTCTGCCGATAGGCGCTGCACCGGCACGGCGATCCACTCGGCCTGGTGCCCAAGGGCATCGCCGACCAGGTCGCGCAGGGCGTTGCCATCCAGAAGCGGGCCTGTATCGGCGCTGCGCAGGACGCGGGTGCTGCCGATCTGTTCTACATGTGTGTGCATCGTGCGCTCTGAAGTTCGTATCGTCCGCCCAGTATGGTCATGGGAGAGGCCGACAGTAAGCAGATGCAGCATGAATATGGCAAGCGAACGCGCTAGGCTGCGCCGGGCGCCCGCACGAGGCGGGTTCACGATACCGGGGAAGGGCATGGCAGGGTGGAGGAGTCGTTCGTTGTTGAGCGCGGTGCTGGTGTGTTCGGGGCTGCCGGTTGCAGCCGCCGAGCTGTGCACGGCCAGTGCCTACGGTGACGAGCAGGGCAACATCGTGGTGCTCGGCGCACCCGCTGCGGCACCGGCCACGGGCCAGCGCTATCTGATGCTGGACGGGCGACGTGGCGCCACCGGCGATGCCTACGCACCGGTGAGCTGCAGCGGCGACGTGGTCAGCTTCAGGACGCCTGCGGGAGCCACGCAGCGTTGGCAGCGACTGCCGACCCGCGATACCAATGCAACGTTCATCAGTGCCGGAACCAAGCTGGTCGGGCAGTTGATCGAGCCGGCAGGGCCGGCCGACCCGACGCGGCCGCTGGTGGTGCTGGTGCACGGCTCGGAACGCACGATGGCGGTGGCGGCGATCTACCAGCGCATGCTGGTGGCCCAGGGCATTTCGGTGTTCGCCTACCAGAAGCGTGGCACCGGCGATTCGGAAGGCGAGTACACCCAGAACTTCGAGCTGCTGGCTGACGATGCAGCGGCGGCGCTTGCCAAGGCACGTGAGCTGGCGGCGGGGCGTTTCGGTCGGGCCGGCTACTTCGGTGGCAGCCAGGGCGGGTGGATCGCGCCGCTGGCGGCGACGCGCTCGCAGGCGGATTTCGTGGCGATCGGTTTCGGCCTGGTGGTGTCGCCGATCGAGGAGGACCGCGAGCAGCTGTTCGACGAGGCACGCCGCATGCAGCTGGATGCAACGGCGATGAAGCAGGTCGGCCAGCTTTCAGACGCGACCGCGCAGTTGATGCGCACGCATTTCAATGAAGGGTTCGAGGCGCTGGCGAAGGTGCGTACGCAGATCGGTGCCGCACCGTGGGCAAAGAACATCAGCGGCGAATACAGCGGCGACATGCTGCGCATGAGTGACGCCGACCTGCGCCGGATCGGCCGCGCGCGATTCGACAACCTGGAGCTGATCTGGGACTACGACGCCGAGGCCGCGCTGCGCCGCCTGAAGGTGCCGTTGCTGTGGGTGCTGGCCGAGCAGGACCGCGCCGCGCCGATTGCCGCCACGCGTTCGATCCTGTCGCGCCTGCGCGCGTCGGGGCAACCGATCGACACCTACCTGTTCCCGGATACCGACCACGGCATGGTCGAGTTCCGCACCGATGCCGAGGGCAACCGAGTGTCGACGCGGATCACCGACGGCTACCTGCGCCTGCTGGCCGATTGGATCAAGCAGGATGTGCATGGCAGTTATGGACGTTCGCGCAGATTGAGCGATTGACCGGATGGGGAGCGCCAGCGGCGGATGGCGCTCCGCCGCCGATTGCGGCACGACTCAGTTCGGCTTCGCAAATACGTCCAATCCCTTGCCGGTTTCCAGCAGCGACTTCAGGCTCGACAGCACGATCGGCCAGCCCTGGCGGATGCCGGTATCCATGCCGCTGCCCGGTTCCAGCTCCTCATGGGTAACCGTCAGCCGCACCATGTCCTGATAGGGCACGATGTCGAAGGTGACGCGGCTGTAAGCATCCGGGTTGTCGGCCTGCGAGGCGGCGGCCCAGGTGATGACCAGGCGCGAGGGCGGGGTGCTTTCCACCACTTCGCCCACCAGTTCGACCGATCGTGTTTCGTTGGCGCGCACGTGCTGCCAGCGCGAGCCGGGCTTCCAGTCCGAGACGTTCTCGTGGCCCCAATAGCGGCTGGCGATCTCGGGGCGGGTGATGGCCTCGAACACCTTCTGTGGCGTGGAGGCGATATAGATCACATGGATGAAGCGGGTGGACTCTGCGGACATCGTCATTCTCCTTCCAGTTCGCGTTTCAGGTCATGCAGCAGGCTCAGGCGCTGCTGCTCGAACTTGCGTACCCAGCGCTCGTAGACTTCATGCAGCGGCACCGGGTTGATGAAGTGCAGCTTCTCGCGGCCACGGCGCACCGTGCTGATCAGGTTGGCGTCTTCCAGCAGGCCCAGGTGCTGGGTGACCGATTGCCGGGCCATGTCCAGGTGCTCGCACAACTGGCCCAGCGTCTGCCCGTTGTCTTCGCAGAGCAGATCCAGCAGCGTGCGGCGCGTGGGATCGGCCAGCGCCTTGAATACCTTGTCTGCGTCGCGCACGTGGTCTACCGCCATGGGGATGTCTTCAATTCCAGTTGTCGATCCTGACGTCGTGGGGGTTGGGCTGGCCCTTGCCGGTCTCCAGCAGGGCCTTCAGGCTCATCAGGAACACCGCCCACTTGGTGCTGCAGTGGTAGGTGAACTCGACGCGCTCTTTCCAGCCTTCATGGGTGAACAGGACGATGCAGTAGTCGCCTTCCTGTTTCAGCGCGAAACGCGCATGCGTGCCGATCCATTCGGCAGGGCCGGCCAGGAACTTCCAGAGCACCAGCTCGCCGGGAATGAGCTGTTCCAGCTGCATTTCCATGGCACCGATTTCCTGGCCGTTATTGGTGAAACGGACCTTGACCGTGCCGCCGGTCTCGCGGTCGCCGTGGGTGTCTTCGGCCCACCAGGCGGCGACGCCTTCGGGGGTGGCCAGGGCTTGGTACACCTGGCTTGCGGGGGCCTTGATGCCGACCCTGTGCGCGATATCCACCATTGCAGGTTCCTCGCGATGGGCCGGCAGGCGCCGCCCTTGGGATGGACTATATGCAGGTAAATGCCTGCATGTCAAATCCCGCCACGAACGCCCGGGCGTGGTAGTGCCGGCCGCTGGCCGGCGTCCCGGTGGCGTTGGGTGCGTGCAGTTGCCGGCCAGCGGCCGGCACTACCAGATGCTGCTCACCCGGCAGCGGGTTGTTGACAGCCCGCCAACCTACTAGTAGGTGGCGGCATGAAAGAGTCGCTCTCTCCCAAGGCCCAGGAGATCCTGGCCCATGCCCGCTCGCTGCTGGAGGCCGGTGGCTACAACGGCTTCAGCTACGCCGACGTGTCCGCGCGGGTGAACATCAGCAAGGCCAGCATCCATCACCACTTCCGCAGCAAGGCGGACCTGGTGCGCACGGTGGTTGAACTGTACCGGGCCGAGGCGCGCGAAGGCCTGGCGCTGCTGGACCGGCAGCTGGACGACCCGCTGCAGGAGCTCAACGCCTATGTGGAGTACTGGTCCAGCTGCATTGCAGGGGGGACGTCGTCGTTCTGCATCTGCGCGATGCTGGCAGCGGAGGCGCCGATGATCCCTGCGGAGATTGCCGATGAAGTGCGCGGGCATTTCGAGGATCTGAGCGGGTGGCTGACGGTGACGCTGGAGAAGGGCGCGGCGCAGGGCCAGTTGCGCCTGCAGGGTTCCCCTGCGGACGAGGCCAGGGCGTTCATGTCGTCGGTGCACGGCGCGATGCTGGCCGCGCGCGGTTTTGGTGATGCGGCGACCTTCGCGGCACTGGCACGCTTGGCGATCGCGCGGGTGAGCGCGGCGTCCTGAGAGATGTGTGGTGGGCCTGCGGCGACGCGGGCCTTCTTTTTGAGTCCGATGCCTACCTACTAGTAGGTTCATTCTGTCCCTGGAGGTGTCCCATGTCCCACCCTCTGTCCGCACTTGGCGTAATCCATACCGCTGTCAGCCTGATCCCGGTGTTGAGTGGCCTGTATGCCTTCATTCGCCATCGCGCAATCGATCCCGCCACGCGCGCGGGCAAGCTGTACCTGGTGGGGCTGGTGCTGTCGGTGGCCACCTCGTTCACCGTGTCCAGCACGGGCGGGATCAACCCCGGCCACGCATTCGGGGTGATCGTGCTGCTGGTGGCATTCGGCGGCGTGCTGGCCGCGCGGCTGCGCTGGCTGGGGAGCGCAGCACCTTATGCATCGACGTTTGCGCTGTCTTTCAGCTTCCTGCTGTCGTTGGTGCCCGGCGTCAACGAAACGCTGACCCGCGTGCCGGCAGCGCATCCGATTGCTGCCGCGCCGATGGCCCCGGTGGTGCTGCACACGCTGCTGGGATTGGCGGCAGTGTTTGTGATCGGCGTTGCCGCCCAGTGCTGGAGGCTGCGAAACCGTGCCTTGGCAGGACGATCCTGAGACGCCGCCGGTCACCCCAGCGTGGCAAGTGCGCCCAGCAGTGCCGCCGGTTCGATCAGTGCAGCCGAGCGCGCCGGGTCAAGTTGAATATGCCGGCTGCAGAAGCCGAATGATCGGCCTGCGACACGCTCGGGGGCGTTTGCGGTCGCGTCCGGTGTCTCGATCTCCAGCACCTCATCCACGGCCAGCGCCAGGGTTGCGGTACCGGCATTGATCAACAGCATGGCCGGGCTGCCACCGTCGAATGCCGCTTGGCCGCTCATTCGGCGCAGGTCGACCACGGGTAATGGCTGCCCACGGACTTCCACGGTCGGCCTGCCGTTGCGGTCTGCAGGGCCGAATGCCTCCAGGCCGCGAATTTCGACGGCAGCCTGGATGTCGATCGCGAACAGGGCGGTGCCTGCACGCACGATGACGATCTCGAACAGGTCGGCGGGCGATGCGCGTGTTTCCGTTGCAGGTGGGGCGGGTACTGGCATGCGATGGGCGTGGCGAAGACAGCGGGAAGGAGGATCCTGATGATGACGCCCGAACGTAACGCACGGCCGCGTCGGCAGGCGCACGCAAGGCGACGGTTCAGTGTGTATCAGGCGGGGGCGCGTGGCGGCTCGACGGTGCCGATGCGTGGGAAATGCGGACGCAGCAGGCCAACGAGCTGATCCATGCCTGGAACGGAATGGCCAAATTCGTCCCATCGCGCATTGACCAGCCCGGACACGACGATCTGCCCGGTCTCGATGCGGGTCATCGCCCAGTAGGGTACGGCGCGTGCGCCGATTGCCATGTCCAGTACCGGGGCGACGGCGGCGTGCGAACGACTGTCCTGGATACGGCGCCTGACCGCCTCCAGGCCGTCGGGCGGGCCTTCGATGTACTGGAAAAACCGCTGCCCGTCGACGAGCAGCGCTCCGGTAACGTCCACCCGGCGATTGAACGCGGCAGAGCCCGAGACGATCTGGCGGAGGGTTTCATCGGAAAGCCCAGCCGACATGTGGCTGGAGTAAGCAAATGCGTGGAGCATGGAAGGGGCTTCGTGTGACGCACGTCACTATACGCACGCAAGCTCGCACCGTCGTGAGGCTTTGCTCACGCCACGCCTGGCACCGCGCACTGGGTCAACAGCCCACCAGGCGGTCGGCACCGAGACCGCTGCGGTGCTGGTTGCGGTACTCGGTAGGGCTCGCATCGACCTGGCCACGGAAGTGACGACGGAACGATTCCTGCGAACCAAAGCCAGCCTGTTCTGCGATCCACTGCAGCGGCCGGTCGGTGGTTTCCAGCAGCTCGCGGGCGTAGGCCACGCGCTCGCGGATCAGCCAATCGATGGGCGACAGGCCGGTGGCCTCCAGGAACTGCCGCTGCAGGGTGCGCTGGCTGAGTGCGGCCTGCTCGGCGAGGCTGCCCAGTGAATGTGGCTCGCGCAGGTTGCGGCGCATCCATTCCATCAGCTTTGCCAAGCGCGTGGGCTCGCCATGGGGAATGGCGCGGCTGACGCGCTGGCTGCGTTCGGCATCTCGCCATGGCGCCAGTACCAGTCGCTCGGCCACCAGGTTGGCCACGCGCGCGCCGTAATCCTTGCGCACCATGTGCAGCATCATGTCCATGCCGGTGGCCGAGCCGGCCGAGGTGATGATGCTGCCGGTATCCACATACAGTGCATCTTCGCGCACATCGATGCGCGGGAACTCGCGCGCCAGCGCTTCGGTGAGGCGCCAGTGGGTGGTGGCCTGGCGGCCATCGAGCAGCCCGGCCCACGCCAGCACGAAGGCACCGGAGCAGATCGAAGCGATGCGCGCGCCACGGCCGTGGGCACGGATGAGTGCATCAAGCAGCGCCTGTGGCGGGCGCTCGCTGGGCTCGCGCCAACCGGGAATGACGATGATGTCGGCGTCATCAACTGTGCTGAGGTCGTAGGGAAGCTGCACCTGCGTTCCGCCAAGCATGCGCAGCGCACCAGGTTCACCCGCGCACAGCTGGGTGCGATACCAGGCCACACCGAGTTCCGGCCGCACCGGCGCGAACAGGCCAACCGCGCAGCCGAACTCGAACAGCCCTTGGCCGTGGCAGGCAACGATGGCGACGAGCGGTGCGCTGGGATCGGCGGGTGGGCTGGGCATGGCTTGATGCTACGGGTGCAGATGCGGGGCGCTGCGTGGTGCGAGGGCATGAGGTGATGCCTGTGGAGCATGTGCACGGGGGCATTCGTCTGGCCTGGGGCACCCGACGGGGTAGAGTCGACTGTTAGTCGACTATCGCGCGCAGCGCGGGCTTCCAGGCGGTATCGCCAACAGCAGTCGACTAACAGTCGACTCTACCCCGTCGTTTGTCGCCCACCACCTGCCACCCGCCGCTCGCCGCCCCATGGGCGTGGTGCGCAGGGCTGCCTAACGTCATTACCAGCGGTCATGTGGGTGGCCGGATGTTACGGCTGGGTGACGCGATCGCGCCTGTCGCGGTGGGCGGACAGGCCCTTGAATGGAAGCGTGTTTCCGGCCCACCTCCACGAGCCCCCATGCCTGCCGCCCACACCCCTGTCCCGAGCACTCTCGCTGTTCTGATCACAGCCATCCTCGCCGCTTCGCCCAGCCATGCGGCTGAAGCCGATGCAGATCCTGCTGCCGCCGCCGCGACGGCCAACGTGGCAGCCTCCACGCTGGATGCGGTGGTGGTGACCGGCTCGCGCACCAGTACGCGTACGGTGAAGAACAGTTCCACGCCGATCGACGTGATCTCCGCCGAAGACCTCACCGCCACCGGCCAGGCCAACCTGCTGGAAGCACTGCAGCGCGCACTGCCGTCGCTCAGCCAGATTGGTGGCTACCAGAGCGACCAGGAGAGCCTGATCCGTGGCTACCAGCTGCGCAACCTGTCGCCCGGCTACACGCTTGTACTGGTGAACGGCAAGCGCCGCAATGCCAGTGCCTATGTGAGCGGTGCCAATGGGGGCGGCTTCCCAGGCCATGCGTGGGCGGACCTGGCGTTGATTCCGGTGTCGGCCATCGACCACGTGGAAGTGCTGCGTGATGGTGCGTCGGCCATCTATGGCTCCGATGCGATTACCGGTGTGGTCAACGTGATCCTGAAGTCGCAGGCGCACGGTGGCGAGTTTGCCGTGGAAAGCGGGCAGAGCATTGATGGCGATGGCTCGCGAACCAGCGTGCGTGCCAACGTGGGCCTGCCGTGGGGTGCCGATGGCTTCGTCAACCTCTCCGGCGAGACCACCCGCCAGCATCATGCGATCCGCACCCGCCGCTACATCGATGGCTATCTGAGCTACCCGGCGGTGGATGGTAGCGGCAATCTGGTGGCGCTGCGGCCGAACAACCGGTTGCCGGCCGGCGCATCACTGAACCCGGCCGAAGCCAGCCGCAATGCCGAGGCCAACACCATCCTCAGCTCCCCGTCGTATGCGCTGAAGGCGTTCGCGGTGAACGTGGGTCATGGCCTGGGCGAGAGCGCGCAGTTCTACGCCAATGCCACTGCCAGCGATCGCACCGCGCAGGCGATCCAGAACTTCCGCCTGCCGGCGACGATCTTCACCACTTACAAGGCTCCAGGCGTGCTGAACGTGTTTCCCGATGGCTTCCTGCCGGTGCTGGAAACAAAGGAGAAGCAGTACACCGGCACCGCGGGCGTGAAAGGCCAGATCGCAGGCTGGGACTACGACGCCAGCCTGACCGGCAACCGCAGCACGGTGCGTACCTATACGCGCAACTCGGTGAACTACTCGCTGCCGTACCCCGGTTCGCCCACTGACTTCTATGACGGCAAGCTGGACTACCAGCAGGGCATCGCCAACCTGGACCTGCGCCGTGGCTTCGAGGTGGCGGCGTTTGCGTCGCCGCTGGAGGTGAGCGCGGGCGCCGAGTACCAGCACGAACGATACGAGCGTGGGGCAGGGCAGTGGGAGTCATACACCGGCTTTGGTGCTGCGGCCTTCGTCGGCTATTCCACTGCGGACGCGGTGAAGGCGACCCGCAACAGCAAGGCGGTGTACGTGGGTGCGGCCACCAACATCACCTCGCGCTGGTATCTGGATGCGGCGGCGCGCTGGGAAGACCATTCTGACTTCGGAAGCGTGTCCACCGGCCGCCTGACCACGCGCTTCGACTTCACCGATGCGCTGGGCGTGCGTGCGACGGTCAGCAACGGTTTCCACGCGCCCAGCCTGGGCGCGCAGTTCTACCAGGCCACTGGCAGCTGCCCGTGCGGCACCACGCTGGTGGCGCAGGTGTCTTCGCCGGCGGCGATCGCGCTGGGTGCCACGCCGCTGAAGCCGGAAAAGGCCACCAACTACAGCCTGGGCGTGACCTGGGACCCGAGCCCAGCGTTCCACCTGGCCGTGGATGCCTACCAGATCGACATCCGTGGCCAGCTCGGCCAGTCCAGCCAGATCGGCTACAACGCGCAGGATCCTGCACGCGTCACCGACAACAGCGGCACGGTGCTGACTGCGGCGCAGAAGAACACCATCGATGCGCTGCTCGGGTCGGCCGGCATCAGCATCCTGCCGGGTGATGCGTTCTACGCCAGCTACTTCACCAACGTGGGCAATACCCGCACGCGCGGCGTCGAGCTGACCCTGGAGGCCAACCAGGAAACCGCGGGGGGCAAGCTGCGCTGGAGCTATGCGGCCAACGTGGGGCGCACCACCATCCAGAAGATCAGCGACATTCCGGCGGCGCTGCAGGGGCTGCCGAACATCAACCTGTTGACCAAGAGCAGCGAGTACGCGCTGCGCTTCCGTACGCCCAGCTACACGCAGGTGGCGGGGTTGGGCTGGCAGAACGGGCGCTGGCGCTCGAACCTCGACTTCACCTACTACGGCCCGATCAAGCGCCTGAACAACGGCGTGGAGTACAAGCAGCCGCCGGTGCTGGTGACCAATCTCTCCGGTGCCGTGGAACTGGGCGCAGGCTGGAGTGCGGCGCTGGGCATCAACAACGTGTTCGACAAGCGCACGCGCAAGGTGCCGGAGTACGCGCGCAGTGCCACCGATGTGGCGAGCATCGAGACGACCTGGGACAACGGCGACGTGTTGAGCAACGTCGGCGCGTACTGGTACGGGCGGGTCAGTTACCGGTTTTGAGGTTCACGCCAAAGGCGGCCGGACGTGGTCCGGCATCATCGAGGAGCATTTCATGTCTTCTGCATTGAAGGTGGTGGCAGTGGTGGGGTCACCGACCAGCTCGGCGACGTCGCGCACGTTGCTGCTGGTGCGGCACTTGTTGGCGTCGTTGCAGCAGCGGGTGCATGCCAGCGTGGAGCTGGTGGAGCTGGCGCCGATCGCGCGTTCGCTGGGGCAGTCGCTGTCGCGCGATGAAGCGGAGCCAGCCGTAGAGCAGGCACTGCAGGCAATCGAGGCGGCCGGTCTGCTGGTGGTGGCGGCGCCGGTGTATCGCGGTTCCTATCCCGGGCTGTTCAAGCACCTGGTCGATTTCATCGGGCTGGAAGCGCTGGTGGATACACCGGTGCTGCTGGCGGCGACCGGTGGCAGCGAGCGCCATGCGTTGGTGATCGACCACCAGTTGCGGCCGCTGTTCAGTTTCCTGCAGGCGCACACGCTGCCGATCGGGGTGTATGCCACGCCTGCCGACTTCGATGGCGAGCACATCAACAGTGCAGCCTTGCAGGCGCGCATCGCACTGGCGGCCGAGCGCGCGGCAGGGCATCTGGCTTCGCAGGCGCTGGCGGTACCGGCGCCGCTGCGAAGGATCGCCTGACGGCATAACCGGCGGCGCTTTGCTTATGGCCAAGGCGCATCTGCATGGCCGGATCTGACCGCCGATTGTCGCCTGGCATCGCCGTGCCGACCGCCGTCATCTCTAGCATCGATATCGAAGCGGCATCGCATTGCCGCCCCCCGATGAGGACGACCCCGTGAGTCTGGACGCAACCGACAAGCCCATCCTGTTCCTGCTCGACCGTGAGTTCGAGGACGGACAGATTCCCGGCCAGCGTTTCTTCTGCCGGCACAGCCTGTTGCTGGAAGGTGCGCTGTCGAGCATCGACGGCCTGGACGCGCAGCTGGACGTGCGCCGCATCGGCTTCGCACGGCCGCGCCGGGAGGTGATCGCCGAGATCGGCGAGCAGGACCAGTCGCTGCCGAAGCTGGTGCTGCCGCAGGGCGTGCGCAGTGACCTCGCGAGTGGCGTGCACCAGGACCGCCAGTACATCTCCGGTGCCGAGCCGATCCTGGCCGCGCTGAACGGGTTGCTCGGCATTCCCGTGGCCCATCCCTGAGCGAGGACGTGACCATGAGCTATCAGATCAGCGTGCTGGACAAGAGCCCGGTGGCCGAAGATGCCTCGCCAGAACAGGCGCTGCGCAACAGCCTGCAGCTGGCGCAGCGCGCCGAGCAGCTGGGCTACCACCGCTACTGGTTTGCCGAGCACCACGCTGCGCCGACGCTGGCGAGTCCCGCACCGGAAGTGCTGGCGGCCTGGGTACTGGCGCAGACCCGGCGCATCCGCATCGGCAGCGGCGGGGTGATGCTACGCCACTACGCGCCGTACAAGGTCGCGGAGAACTTCAACCTGCTGGCGGCGTTGGCGCCGGGGCGTGTCGATCTGGGCGTGGGCAAGGCCCCCGGTGGCCTGCCGGCATCTACCGCTGCATTGGCAGCGGGGCGGCCGGCGTTCGCCGACTTCGACCAGCAACTGCGCGATCTTGAGGGCTATCTGTCCGGCGCCGACGCCGATGTGCTGGCGCGGCCGATTCCGCAGCAGGCGCCGGAGCGCTTCCTGCTCGGTGCCAGCCCGCAGAGTGCACGGCAGGCGGCCGAGCTGGGCTGGCGTTTCGTCTACGCCGCGCACTTCGACGGCGACCCGAAGCACATCGAGGCCGCGTTCGACGCCTACCGCAGCGTCTCCTCGCAGCCACCGCTGCTGGCTACGGTGGCCTTCGCCGCGCCGACTGCCGAAGCCGCTGCGCGTCATATCGGAGCGCTGCGCGTCTACAAGCTGCACCTCGGCCCCGGCCAGACGGTAAACCTGCCCAGCCCCGAGGCGGCTGCCGAGTACGCGCGCCAGGTGGGCGTGGCTGACTTCCGTATCGAGGAAACGCGCCCCAGCGTGTTGTCCGGTGATGCGCAGCACGTGCGTGACGAACTGGACGCGCTGCACCGGCGCTTCGGCGTGGGCGAGTTCATCCTCGATGCGCCGGTGGCCGACCTCGACGCACGCCTGACATCCCTTGAACTGCTGTCGCCCGCGCCGCGCGCGGCGGTGGCCTGACCTGCAGGAGCGATTCCCATGAGCACCACCCCGCGCCACATTCCGTTCGGCATCATGCTGCAGGGCCCCGGCAGCCACATGCATGCCTGGAAGCATCCGTCCAACCCGGCCGATGCCAGCGTCAACCTGCAGTTCTACATCGACATCGCGCGCACCGCCGAGGACAACGGCATCGCCTTCGGCTTCGTTGCCGACGGCCTGTACATCAACGAGAAGTCGATTCCGCACTTCCTCAACCGCTTCGAGCCGATCTCGCTGCTGTCGGCACTGGCGACGGCGACGAAGAAGATCGGCCTGGCCGGTACGCTGTCCACCTCCTACAGCGACCCGTTCACGGTGGCCCGCCAGTTCGCCTCGCTGGATCTGCTCAGCGGCGGCCGTGCTGGCTGGAACGTGGTGACCTCACCGTTGGAAGGTTCGGGTCGCAACTACGGCCGGCCGCATCCGGAGCACGCGCTGCGCTACCAGATCGGCGACGAGTACCTGGAGGTGGTGCAGGGGCTGTGGGATTCGTGGGATGACGACGCCTTCGTGCGCGAGCGCGACAGCGGCACGTTCTTTGCGCCGGAGAAGTTCCGCCGGCTCGACCACAAAGGCCGCTTCTTCCAGGTGGAAGGCCCGCTCAACATCCAGCGTTCGCCGCAGGGACAGCCGGTGATCTTCCAGGCCGGTTCGTCTGATGATGGCATCGCGCTGGCCGGCAAGTACGCCGATGCGGTGTTCACCCATTCGCCATCGCTGGAAGAAACCCGCGCGTTCACCCAGAAGGTGAAGAACTCGGCGATCGCGCACGGCCGCAGCGGCAGCGACGTGAAGATCTTCCCGGGCATCGGCCCCATCGTCGGCCGCACCGCCGAGGAGACCGAAGCCAAGTACCAGGCGATTGCCGCGCTGGCCACGCTGGAAGATGCGTTGGCCTACCTCGGGCGCTTCTTCGATCACCACGATTTCAGCCAGTACGACCCGGATGCACCGTTCCCGGAGCTGGGCGACATCGGCAGCAATTCGTTCCGTTCCACCACCGACCGCATCAAGCAGGATGCGCGTGAGAAGGGCCTGAGCCTGCGCCAGGTGGCGTTGGAAGCGGTGAGCCCGCGACCAAACTTCATCGGCACGCCGGAGCACGTGGCCGATGAGCTGATCCGTTGGTTCGACGCCGGTGCCAGCGACGGCTTCATTCTGGGTTTCGCCGCACAGCGCGAGGGCCTCGAGGATTTCGTGACCCAGGTGCTGCCGATCCTGCAGGCCCGCGGCTACCACCAGCGTGAGCTGGAGGGGCAGACCCTGCGTGAGCATCTGGGGCTGCCGTACAAGGCCAGCCGGTATGCGGCCGATGCCGAACCTGCGCGGAAGGCGGGGTAGGGCGATGAGCGGAGAGAATTCGGTAGCGCCCGGCCATGCCCGGCGAGACCCCGCGTCCATCGGCATATTGCCCGAAATCGCGGCACGCGCCGAGGCGGCCATCGCGATCCGCCATGACCTGCACCGGCACCCGGAGCTGGCCTTCGAGGAGCACCGCACCAGCGCCCGTGTGGCCGAGCTGCTGCAACAGTGGGGCTATGAGGTCACCACCGGGCTCGGTGGCACAGGTGTTGTCGGCACGCTGCAACGCGGGCAGGGCGGCCGGCGTCTCGGCCTGCGCGCCGACATCGATGCACTGCCGATCCACGAAGACTCGGGGCTGGCCTACGCCAGCCAGCACGTAGGGCTGATGCATGCCTGTGGCCACGATGGGCATACCGCCATCCTGCTGTCCGCCGCGCATTACCTGGCCCATCACGGCAGTATCGACGGCACCCTGCAGCTGGTGTTCCAGCCGGCCGAGGAGACGGGTTCGGGCGCATCGAAGATGATTGCCGACGGCCTGTTCGAGCGCTTCCCGGTGGACGCGATCTATGGCCTGCACAACTGGCCGGGCGTGCCGGTGGGCCACTTCGGCTTTGTCGATGGCCCGGCGATGGCGTCGGTGGACTGGGCACGGCTGAAGGTGATCGGGAAGGGTGGCCACGGTGCCGAGCCGCAGGGCAGCGTGGATCCGATCCTGGTCGCCGCGCACATCATCACTGCGCTGCAGAGCGTGGTGTCGCGCAATGTCGATCCGCGGCAGATGGGCGTGGTCACCGTCGGCTCGATCCACGGCGGCCAGGCCGCCAATGTGATTCCGGACGTGGTCGAGCTGAAACTGACCGTGCGCGCTTACCTGCCGGAGGTACGCGACACCCTGCGGCGCCGGGTCACCGGGATTGCCGAGCAGACCGCTGCCGCGTTCGGTGCGCGCGCCGAGATCGAGTTCCCGCGCGGTTTCCCCAGCGTGATCAACCACCCGCAGCAGACTGCCTACATCCGCGAGGTGGCGCTGCAGGGCTTCGGCAGTGAACACGTAGTGCCCGAATTCGCGCCGCGCACCGCCAGCGAGGATTTCGCCTTCCTGCTGCAGGCGCGGCCGGGCAGTTTCGTGTTCGTCGGCAACGGCGACAGCGCGCCGCTGCACAGCCCGCGCTATGTGTTCAACGACGCCGCAATCGCACCCGCCGCCAGCCTGTGGGCACGGCTGGCCGAAGACTATCTGGTGAAGGACGTGGCATGAGCAGCAACGAACGCTTCTTCTACACCTCGGTGGATGATCCGCTGGCACGGCCTCTGTTCGATGGCCTGGAACAGGAGTACGACAGCCGCTACGCCGACGTGCGCCGACGCATCGGCGGCAGCGCCCGCGAGGAACTGCAGCGCTACCCGGCGCAGGCCTTTGCTGCCCCGGTAGGTGCCTTCGTGCTGCTGCTGCGCGATGGCGTGGCGATCTCCGGCGGCGCGTTCATGCCGCACCGCGATCCGGATACCGCCGAGTTCAAGCGGATCTGGACGCTGCCCGGGCTGCGCCGCCAGGGCATCGCGCGGCGCGTGCTGCAGGAGCTGGAAGACCAGGCGGCGCGGCAAGGGTACCGGCGGGTGTTCCTGACGACCGGCTTCCGCCAGCCTGAAGCGGTTGGCCTGTACCTCAGCCATGGTTACACCGCGCTGTTCGATCTGGATGCGGATCCCGAAACCATTGCGCACCTGCCGTTCGAAAAGCACCTGCGGGCAGCGACGCCCGTCATCGTGCCTGCGCAGACCCAGCTGCAAGGAGCCCACGCGTGAGCACGCCTTCGACCGCGCTGGATGGCATTGCAACCCGGCCCGCGCCAGCGCCCGCGTTGAAGATCGTGCCGGCCCGGCATCCGCTGCAGGTGTTCGGCACAGTACTGGCACTGGCGCTGATCCTGATCGGGCTGCAGTCCGTACTGGGTAATCCGCGCTGGGGCTGGGGCACCTTCGCTGAGTGGTTCTTCGCACGCCCGGTGCTCGAGGGCCTGGGCCGCACGCTGCTGCTGACCGCGCTCGGTACCGGTCTCGGTTTCGCACTGGGCACCTTGCTTGCGCTGGCCCGCGTCTCTGGTTCGCCGCTGCTGTCGGCGGTGTCGTGGGGCTACGTGTGGTTGTTCCGCTCGATCCCGCTGCTGGTGCTGTTGCTGCTGCTGAACAACCTGGGCTACCTGTACAGCACCATCGAGCTGGGCGTGCCGTTCACCGGCATCAGCCTGTTCTCGTACCCGACCACGCAGCTGATCGGTGTGTTCACCGCCGCGGTGCTGGGCCTGACCCTGAACCAGGCCGCGTTCTCGGCCGAGGTGATCCGCGGTGGCATCCTCTCGGTCGACCACGGCCAGTACGAGGCCGCGGCCGCACTCGGCCTGCCGCGCGGTCGCCAGGTGCGCCGCATCATCCTGCCGCAGGCGATGCGTTCGATCCTGCCGGCCGCGTTCAACGATGTGATTGGCCTGGCCAAGAGCACCTCGGTGGTCTACGTGCTGGCGCTGCCTGAGCTGTTCTACACCGTGCAGGTGATCTACCGCCGCAACCTGGAAGTGGTGCCGCTGCTGATGGTGGCCACGGTCTGGTACCTGGTGATCCTGACCGTGTTGTCGCTGCTGCAGCGGCGCGTGGAACAGCGCTTCGCGCGCGGCCAACTGCAGCGCGAGCGCTCGGTGTCGCGGGTGTCGTCACCGGTGCGGACATCCAGTGATGCCGCACCGCGCGTAGTCAACCGCCCGCGCATCGCCACCCAGGTTGAAGCGGGCGAGGGCGCATCGGTGTCGCTGCATGGCGTAGGCAAGGTGTTCGGCGAGCAGCCGGTGCTGGAAGACGTGAACCTGGAGCTGCGCGCTGGAAGCGTGACGGTTCTGATCGGCCCGTCCGGCGCCGGCAAATCCACGCTGCTGCGGCTGATCAACCACCTGGAACGCGCCGACGGCGGTTACGTGACTGTCGGCGGCCAGCTGATCGGCTACCGCCGCGAGGGCGACACCCTGTACGAACTGCCCGAGCGCGAGATCCGTCGCCGTCGTGCCGAAGTGGGCATGGTGTTCCAGGGCTTCAACCTGTTCCCGCACCTGACTGCATTGGAGAACATCATCGAGGCGCCAATCGCGGTGCGCGGTGTGCCGCGCGCGCAGGCCGAGCAGCAGGCGCGCACGCTGCTGGAGCGGGTCGGCCTGGCCGACAAGGCCGATGCCTTCCCGCGCCAGCTGTCCGGTGGCCAGCAGCAGCGCATCGCGATTGCCCGCGCGCTGGCGCTGCAGCCGAAGGTGCTGCTGTTCGACGAACCCACGTCGGCGCTGGATCCGGAACTTGTGGCCGAGGTGCTGAGCGTGATCGAAGAACTGGCCCGTTCGGGTACCACGCTGGTGATCGTCACCCATGAGCTGAGCTTCGCCCGCCGCGTGGCCGACCACGTGGTGATGATGGACCAGGGCCGGGTGATCGAGCAGGGCACGCCCGAGGCCCTGTTCGAGCGCCCGCGCCAGCAACGCACCGCCGATTTCCTGGCCAAGACCCTGTAACCCTCAAGGAATGCCATGAGCCCTGCAGCACCCCGTCGCCCCTCACGCAGCACCTTGTTGATCGCAGGCGTGCTGGTCATCGGCATCGCCGGCATCGTCTATTCGCGCGTGCGCCAGGCCCCGGATGCCGGCGCCGTGGCCGCGACCAGCCTGGCCGGCGCGAACACCGCCATCCTGAAGGGCACGCTCGACCCGAAGGCGCAGGCCTTGATTCCGGCTGGCTACCGCTTCGTCACGCCGGGGGCGTTCACCGTGGCGACCCATCCGGGGCAGCTGCCGCTGGCCGACTACGGCGCCGACAGCAAGGACGTGGTCGGCATCGAGCCGGACATCGCGCGCCTGATCGCCGATGCGCTGGGCCTGAAGCTGGTGATCGTGCCGGTGGCGTGGGCCGACTGGCCGCTGGGGCTGGAATCGGGCAAGTACGATGCGGTGCTGTCGAACGTGACGGTCACCGAGGAGCGCAAGAAGAAGTTCGATTTCTCCAGCTACCGTTACGACCTGCTGGGCATCTACACGCGGACTGATGGGCCGATCCAGAAGATCGAAAAGCCGGCCGACGTTGCCGGGCTGAAGGTGGTGGTCGGTGCCAGCACCAACCAGGACCAGATCCTGCGCCAGTGGGACCAGCAGAACATTGCTGCCGGCTTGAAGCCGGTGGAGTACCAGTACTTCGATGACGCGGTGGTCGGCCGGTTGGCGGTGATCACTGGCCGCGCCGATGTCTCGTTCGAGCCCAATGCCACCGGCGCGTACTCGGCACGCGACGGCAAGGTGCGGCGTGTGGGCCTGTTCCCTGGCGGCTGGCCGAACGCCGCGGCGATCTCGGTGACCACGCGCAAGGGGAGCGGCCTGGCCGACGCGGTGACGCAGGCGCTGAACACGCAGATTGCCAGTGGTACCTATGCGCAGGCGCTGAAGCGATGGAACGTGGCCGAGGAAGCTGTGCCGCAGTCGCAGACCAACCCGCCGGGATTGCCGACGCTGCAATGACACCGGGCGTGGCCCGGCGGGCCCCGCTTTGTAGAGCCAAGCCATGCTCGGCTGCTTTACCAGCGCGCCTCCAGCGTTTTGAACGGCTTTGCCAGCCGCACACCCTCGGCATCGAAGTCGGAAACGCTATGCCCATCCACACGCACCGTCTTCGGCATGGTGCGCGCCGGCCACCAGACTTTCACTGCCGTCCCGCCGCGCAACCCCTTGCCCAGCGTGACCGTCAGCGTGCCGTCGCGCTGCCGCGCCTGCATCTGCAACGTGCCATACGCGGTCGGCAGCCGCTCCACCGCCAACCCATCGCCCGCCACCCACGACGGCGGGGTGCCAGGAAGCAGCGACAGCGAATCATCGTCTTCGCGCATCAGCATGCCGAACAGCGTGCGGCCATACTCGGCACCAATCCAGGTATGCGGCATGTCGCCCAGGTAGCGGGGGAAACGCAGCCGCGAGTGCACGACCTCGGCCAGTACCTGCCACTCAAGCGGGCGCCGATCATGCAGCAGTCCCTGCAGCAGCTCATCGGCAACCTGCGGTTGGCCCAGGTGCACATAGCTCGGCACGTTGCGGATCTCATACGGCGTATAGGCGTACAGCGCATCGGGCTGGCTGCGCTTGCGCACATCCTCCAGATAACGCGCGAAGGTGGTCCGCAGTGCCTCGGCGGGCAGCACGCTCTGCGCACCGGTGGGGTCCAGTGCGATCGATACGCCGGTTGGATCGCCATCGCCCAGGTCGGCCGAGGAGGGGATGAAGTCGATGCCCTTCCACGCCATCGTCGCCCGGATCGAGGCGTGCAGCGCGTCGTAGAGCAGCTTGTATTGCTCGCGCGCCCAGGCAGCAGTCTCGTGGTCGCCCAGTGCCTCGGCCAGCCACGCGCCGTCGTGCCAGCCCTTCAGTCCCCAGTAGTCATCCCAGTAGCTGTGGGTGGGCGACGGATAGCCCTCATGGCTGATCGACGGCGCAAGGATGCCCGCGAATCGCTCCGGCGCCGGTTGGTCGGCCTTGTAGCCGGGTACCAGCGTGCGCTCGCGCAGTTCCTGCAGGAAGCGCAGCGCCGCTTTCACTCTCGGCAGATAGGCACGTACCGACTCGGGCCCGCCATCGAGGCGCGCGACATCGGCCACCAGCGTGACGTACTGGCCCTGGCTGTCGTACTCGATGTCCGATCCAAAGCCGGTGTTGACACTGCCATCGTCGTTGAGGATCGGCGAGACCAGGCCGTTGGCATGCACGCCGTGTTCGCTGTACCAGGCCAGGTAGTCGCGCGCGACGCGGGCTTCACCCATGCGCAGCAGCACCGCCGAGGTGGCCATGCCGTCGCGGATGAAAGAGCGGTTGTAGTTGCGGGGCCCGGGCTGCATGGCAGGACCGGTCTGGTTGATCAGCATGTAGGCGGCCTGCGCGCGCAGCATGTCGACCAGCGAAGGATCGGGCAGGCGCAGGCCAACCTGGCCCAGCCGTGCCTGCCAGTCCGCGGAGGCCTGCGTGGCCAGGGAATCGAACGCCGTATTGGCATCGCGCGGCAGCGTGGCCAGATCAAGCGCAGGCGCCTCGGGCAGTGCGCCCTTGCTATCGGCGGCGGCAGTACCCAGCGGGAACGCGACCACGATGGCATCGCTGGCGCCCGGTGCCAGTGATACACGGTAGTTCAACGCAGCCGAGGCAAGACCCTCGTCGTCGCGCGCCTGTTGCGTGGAGGGCAGCTGGCCGGCAGCCAGGGTCGCGGTGATTTCCGTTGCGCCATCCCTGCCAAATGGCGCTGCGCCGGATGCAGTCACCGGCGTGAGCGACTGCAGCAGCGTGCGTCCATTGATGCGCACGGCCTGTCCATCGATCGCCACATCGCGGATGGGTGACAGCCCGCCGTTCTGCCACGGTGGATTCATCTGCATCGGGCGCACGACCAGGCTGAGCGTGCCGTCGATCCTGGTGCCGCCGGTGTTGTACAGGCGATGACGCAGGAAGGTCACCGGCTGGCCGTTGCGCTCGATGGCGAACACTTCACTGCGCAGCTCCAGGCCGGGTTGCGGTGACCAGGTAGCGGAGGGCATCGGCTTCCAGCCGTCCAGTAATGCATGCTGCACTTTCTGCCCGGCCGCACCCGCAGTGTTCCCATCGGCGCTGCGCCAGATCGGCTGCACCAGCGGCGCCCCCTTGAATGCTTCCAGGTTGCCGTACTCGTCGAAGATCGATTTCTGTCGCCCGGCATGCACGCCGACGGCGGTCCAGTAAGTCTGCTGCATCTGCAGCGAGGCCGGGAACAACGCGCGCTGCGCACCACTGGCGGCAATCTGGTACTGCTTCATTGGCGTCATCACGGCTTTCGGGCCGAGCAGGCGCAGGCGCGCCACCTTTGGTGCAGATCCATCCACGCTCAGGCGGAATGCACGCACGGCCTGTGCGGCATTGGCGGCCAGCCAGCTCTGGCGGTGGCTGGCCGCCTGCGCATCGTGCGCGAGGTCCTGCCACCGGCCCTGTGCATCCTGAACCTGCAATCGGGCAGGGCCGCGGCTGCCATCAGCCCAGTCGACCACCAGACCAGCCGTCGATTGAGCCTGCGGCAGCGTGATCTCTAACGCATGGGATCCATTTGTCCCGGCCGGAATCGGGACGGTGCCGCCGCCGTGCCAGAGCGCTGCTGCCTGCGTTGCATCGATACCGCTGATGCGTGCGCTGAGCGTGCTGTCCAGCGGCTCCATCTCGAAGATCGACACGCCCCAGTCGGAAGTGCGCTGCGGACTGGCCAGCCGCAGGTAGCGCGCCTGCCGCGGCGCGAAGTAGAGCGTTTCCACATCGCCCAGTGAATCGGCCATCGTGTACGCGGTCTGCCACTGCGTGCCATCCAGTGAGGTCTGCAGCGAATAGCCTTCCGGATTGGAGACATCCCAGGTGAGGCGCGCGCCGGCCAGCAGGGTGGGCGCGCCCAGGTCGATCTGGAACCAGTGGCCGGGGCTGAAGGCGCCGCCGGTCACGGTCTTCGGGTCGCCGTCGATCAGGTGGCCGATTGCCATCGCCGGCACCTGCTGCGAGGAACTGCTGGCCTGCCATTGGCTGCGCGGGAGGAGGGTCTGTGCCTGTGCGCTGGAGGCGAGGGCGGCAAACAGCAGGGCGATGGCAGATCGCCATGGGATAGCTGAGCGGGAGACCTTGGAGCGTTCGGCGCGCAACGTCATTACGGACAGCCTCGCAGGTTCGACCGGAATCGGGCGAGCGCTACGCTAGCAAGGGATGTAATCGGTTACATGACGCACTGCAGCGCCGCAGGCCGATTCTGTTGTAGACGCAGCCGAGCATGGCACGGCTCTACCGGGCCTTGGAGCACATGACACCCCGTCATGCCGTTACAGCTCCACCGTCTCCCACCATCGCGTACCCGCCCGCGGCGCCTGCATGTCCAGTGCTTCGCCCATCATCGGCGTGGCCACCGGCACATTCTTCGCGGCCGCCAATGCCGTGATGCGCTCGAACGGCTGCTGCCATGCGTGCAGGGCCAGATCGAAGGTGCCATTGTGGATCGGCAGCAGCCACTTGCCGCGCAGGTCCAGGTGCGCCTGCAGCGTCTGTTCCGGCTGCATGTGCACGAACGCCCAACGCGGATCGTAGGCACCGGTCTCGATCATGGTCAGGTCGAACGGACCGTATTTTTCGCCGATGGCCTTGAAGCCATCGAAGTAGCCGGTGTCACCGCTGAAGAAAATGCGGAAATCATCGTCCTGGATCACCCATGACGCCCACAGGCTGCGATCACTGTCGCCCAGTCCGCGGCCGGAGAAATGCTGGCCGGGGGTGGCGGTCAGGCGCAGGCCATTGGCCTCGGTCGATTGCCACCAGTCCAGCTGTTCGACCTTGCTGGCGTCCACGCCCCAGGCGATCAGCTGGTCGCCGACGCCGAGCGGTGCAATGAAGCGCGCGGTCTTGCCGGCCAGCTGCATTACCGCGGCATGGTCCAGGTGGTCGTAGTGGTTGTGCGAGAGGATCACGCCGGCGATCGGCGGCAGATCGTCGATGCTGATCGGCGGCGCATGGAAGCGGGCCGGGCCCATCCACTGCACCGGCGAGGCGCGCTCGGAGAACACCGGGTCGGTCAGCCAGTACTGGCCGCGCAGCTTCAGCAGGATCGTGGAGTGCCCCAGCCGGAACAGGCTGCGGTCCGGTGCAGCATCCAGTGTGGCGCGGTCCAGCGGCTGCACTGGAATCGGGTGCGCGGGCACGGTGCCCTTGGGTTTGTTGAAGAGGAACGTCCACCAGATCTCCAGGCCGTCGCGCAGGCCCATCGCTGGACGGGGCAGGGCATTGCGGAACTTGCCATCACGGTACTGCGGCGACTCGGGGAAGTCGGGGAGGGACCAGGACTTGCAGAAGGTGTAGGCGGTCACGGCGAGGATTCCAAGCAGGAGGACAAGGAGCAGGCGCTTCATGGGTGACGTCCGCTGAGTACACTGCACAGTGTAGTTTTGCATTTTCTAAAAGTATACTGACGAGTGTAAAATGGAGGCATCCGTTCAGTTATCCGGTTCCCGCCATGCCCCGTGCCCCGCAACGCCTGACCGACCGCAAACGCGAAGCCATCGTGCGCGCGGCGGTGGAGGAGTTCCGTGCCGCGGGCTACGAGGCGACCAGCATGGACCGCATTGCCGAGGCGGCCGGGGTCTCCAAGCGCACCGTCTACAACCACTTCCCGAGCAAGGAAGCGCTGTTCTCGATGATCCTCGAGGAGCTGTGGGAGCGCAGCGTGGCCAGCGACACATTGCCGTACCGCGCCGACCAGCCGCTGCAGGCGCAGTTGCTGCAGTTGCTGGGGCAGAAGCTGGAATTGCTCAGCGATGCCAACTTCATCGACCTGGCGCGGGTGGCGATGGCCGAGATCATCCATTCACCGGAGCGTGCGCAAGCCATCGTCTGCCGCATGGGTGAAAAGGAAAGCGGCGAGAGTGCGTGGATCCGCGCGGCCATCGCCGATGGCCGCTTGCGCGAGGTCGATCCGGAATTTGCTGGCCACCAGCTGCACGGGCTGGTGAAGAGCTTTGCGTTCTGGCCCCAAGTGACGATGGGGCAGGCGCCGTTGAACGCAGAGGAGCGTGCACGCGTGGCCGAATCGGCGGTGGCGATGTTCCTGGGTTTCTACGCGGTCTAGCTGGCGGCGAAGCGGAGGAACTCGTCGGCCGGCAGCGCCGCCGAGTACAGATAGCCTTGGCCGACATCCACGCCCAGGGCCCGCAGCTTCTGCTCCTGCGCCAGGGTTTCGGTACCTTCGGCCACCACGATCGCGCCGCAGCGGTGCGCAACCTCGACGATGAAGCGCACGATCGACTGCGACTTGGCGTCGGACAGTGTGGCGATCAGCGCCTGTTCGATCTTGACCTCGGCGATGGCCAGCTGCGAGAGCAGGATCAGAGTTGAATAGCCAGCGCCGAAATCATCCAGCGACAGGGTGACCTCCGCCGCCAGCAGCTGTGCGATGTTGGCATCTACCACGTCGCGCTCGACGATCTCGGTCCATTCGAGGATCTCCAGGCGCAACATCACGCCAGGCACATCGTGCAGCTGCAGCAGTTCCTGCAGGCGCAGGCCGAAGTCGGGCAGGCGCAGTGACTCGGCCGAAACGTTCACTGCAATCTTCAGCTGCCAGCCATCGCGTCGGCACTGCTGCAGGAAGTGGATGGCCGACTGCAGCGTGGCCCATTCCAGTTCAGCCAATCGCCCTTGCCGGCGCAGCAGGGAGATCACCCGCATCGGCGCGATCAGCCGGCCCTCGCCGTCGCGCATGCGCAGCAGTGCTTCGGCGCCGACCAGTTGGCGATCCTGCAGGCGATGCTTGGGCTGATAGCACAGCGGTGCGTCGCCCTGCTGCAGCCAACGTTCGAGAGCGACTTCGATCAGGGCGTCGATCTCGCTGTCGCGCTGGATCGGGTCGTCGAAGAACACGACGCCGGATTCGATCGCACTCAGTGTAACGGTGATCGCACGGAACGGAAGATGTCCTTCGTCGGCATCTACGGGGGGCTTCAATTCGACTACTGCACAGCGGAACAGCGGCCGGAAACCGGGCCAATCGCGGCCGACCTGCTCGGCCAGGTTGCTGGCCAGCTCGGTGATCCGCGGTTGCGTGCGCAGTTCGGACAAGGACAGGTCGCGCACCAGGATCGCCAGCGCGGCATCGCCGAACTGGTAGATCTCCAGTTGCGTGGCCGGCAGCGAGGGCAGCAGCCGATGTACTTCTTCGGTGCTGTCGCGCTGCCAGATACCGTTGTCCTGCAGCGGACCATAGCGCAGGCGCAGATCGCGAAGGTTGCCCATCTCGGCCACGATCAGGCAGGCCTTGCCGATGCCGTCGTTGTCGCGCCAGTAATGCTGCAGGCGCTCGCCGAGCGCACGCATGTTGGGCAGGCCACTGATCGGATCGATGCGCAGCCAGGCCTGTTCGCGCTGGCGTTGTGCATCGATCTGCGCATCGTTGTAGACCAGTGCGAACACCGCGCCGAGCATCAGCAGTGAGAGTGGCAGTGCCAGCAGGCGCTGGATTGCCAACTCCTCCACGGGTAGCTGATGGGCGCCGATGATTGCTACCCCCAGTGCCAGGCCCAACGCAGTGACGACGATACGAACGCCCCAGGCCTGCAGGATCAGGCACAGCGAGAGTTCATTGAGCATGCGCGGGTGCAGGCGCCTGCGCAGCCAGACGCCGGCCAGCATCTGCAGCGTGGCCTCGAGGCCGGCAGGCAGGAAATACTGGGTGCCGGCGAACTGGTAGCGGGCCAGCAGGCTGGCGCCCAGGCAGGCCAGGCCACCGCGCCAGCCGCCGAGCAGGCCGCTGACCAGCAGGATGTCGAAACCCAGGTGGAGCTTGACCACGCCCTGGCTGTAGCGGGCCACGAACCAGGAGTTGAACAGGTAGATCAGGCCCAGCGCCACGCCCACATACAGGCGGCGGCCTTCAATGGCGTGCCCGGCGCGACGGGTAGCGATCAGCAGCACGCCGATCATGCCGATCACCGCCGTGGCCTGCAGCAGGTACAGCGGCAGGCTGGGCAGAGCGCTGTCCAGGACCTGGGCCGAAACCCGTGAAAGCGCATCCATAGCAGGTTCCCGCCTGTGACCGACGGCCAGTGACGAGCAGGGTAAACCACAGGCGCCTACGCGGCCACCAAGGGCCCGACCAAGGTCTCTGCGGTCAGTGGCGCGGGTCGGCGATGGCCGGCAGCACCAGTTCGCGCACGAAGCCGGACGGTGACAACTGCAGCAGCGCGCGCACCATCGCAACGACGTCGTGCACCGGCACCAGCTCGCCGTCGCCGCGCGCTGCGGCCTCTGCCACCGGAACCGACAGCGCATCGTCGGTGTTGAGGTAGCCCAGCTGCAGGCTGGTCACCGCCAGGCGGCGATCGCGGAAACCCTCACGCAGTGCATCGGCGATGCCGTTGAGTGCGAACTTGGATGCACCGAACGCCACTTCCGGGCGGCCGCTGCGCGGCAGTGCCGAGGTCGACCCGGTCAGCACCAGCTGCGGGCGTGGCGCGCCCAGCACCCGCGGCAGCAGGCGCTGCAGCAACACCAGGGTCGCGGTGATGTTGACGTCGACCAGCTGGGTGAGCGCGGCATCGCTCTCGTCGAGGAAGGCGTACTCGTCGCTGAAGGCGGTCTCTTCCCAGATGCCCAGGTTGTGGATCAGCACATCCAGGTCGGCCGGTGCCTGCGCTGCGATGTGATTGGCAGCCAGGGTGGGTTGGGACAGATCGGCCTCGATCCACTGCAGGGTGACACCCTCGGGGCATTCAAGGTCGCGCGGACGGTTGCGCGAAACGCCGATGACGGTGTCGCCCGCACTGCACAGGCCTTCCATGAACGCCCGACCCAGGCCCCTGCTGGCGCCGATGACCATCAATTTCATGTTGCTTCCTTGTTGTACTGCGGCGGCCTCAGTCGGCAGCCAGAATGGTGTCCCAGTCGGCGAACGCGCGCAGGCCGCTGCGCTCGGCGGTAATGATCGAGGCGGTGTTGTCGAGCTGGCAACGGTACTGAGGCTGCAGCCCGGCCGCCTGCGCGGACACGGCCATGGCGTGTACCAGCTGGCGCGCGTGCCCGCGACCGCGGGCCTCGGGCAGGGTCAGCACGCCCATGTCGGCCAGGGCTGGATCCAGGCTCCACGGGTACATGCTTCCCGCGGCAACCAGCCGCTCGCCATCGAAGGCGCCGAACACCTGCCAGTGGTCCAGCTCGACCCAGGCGGCACCGAGATCCTCTTCGCTGGCGTTGGCCTGGAACACCTCGAACGCGGCTGCGTCGGCCGGGTCGAGACGGCGGATATGTGGTGGTGCAGGGCGCGCGGCCAGGGCCGCAAGTTCTGCGGCAGGGAAGTAGAAGACACGATCCGCACCATGCGTGCGCTGGCCGAGCTGCTGCAGGCGCTGTTGCAGCTGTGCCAGCGTCCAGTGCGGTTGCGCATGCAGGTGCAGGCGAGCCGCCAGGACAGGGCGCGACAGTGCGCGAGCGGGGCCCACGACCGGCTGCAGCAGCATGCCGTCCTCGCCCTCATCGAAATCATCGCTGCACGCCAACTGCAGCTGTGGATCATCCCGCAGCGTGCGCTGCCCGGAGAACACGCCGCGCCAGGTCGCATCGATCAACGGGGCAAACACATCATCCATGACCGGTGTCTCGCTCAGTGCCGGGGCAGGTCCACCTGCAGGCCGGCGGCCTTCCATTCGGGGTAACCGGCGGCGAGCCGCTGCGCGGTCAGTCCGGCCTCGCGCAGCATCGCCACCGCATCGTTGGACAGCACGCAGTAGGGACCGCGGCAGTACGCGACAATGTGGACGGCACGCGGCAGTTCCTCCATCCGTGCACGCAGTTCTGTAACGGGAATGTTCAGTGCGCCGGGCAGGTGGCCCAGATCGAATTCCTCGCGCGGCCGCACATCCAGCAGCACCACGCTGCTGCGTTGTTCCAGCAGCTGCTCCACGGTCAGTCCTTCCAGCGCATCGCGGCGCTGCAGGCTGTCGTGGATCACGCCGTGCATTTCGCTGCGCTGGTGGTCGGCATAGTCGCGCAGTGCGGCCAGCAGATTGCCCAGCGGGCCATCACCGCTGCGATAGAGGATGCGCTTGCCGTCGCGGCGGGTCTGTACCAGGCCGGCACGGCGCAGCTGCTGCAGGTGCTGGGACGTATTGGCCACCGAAAGCCCGGTCAGTTCAGCCAGGCGTTCCACGGCGCGCTCGCCCTGGGCGATGTGCTCCAGCAGGGCCAGGCGATGGGCATGGCCGAGCGTGCGGGCGATCTCGGCCAAGGCCTCAAGCGGTGAGGGTGGTGGCTCTGTTGCAGCGTTCATGCGGGGCACGCTAGCATCGCTCTATCATTAAAGCAAATAATTGAAGGTGTGCGATATGTCTGGCCAGGCGACATTCGTGATGGATGCGGTGGTAGTCGGCGTGGGAGCGACCGCAGTAATGGACCTGTGGGCGGTGGTGCAGCGGCAGCTGTTCGGCATTCCCTCGTTGGATTTTGCGATGGTCGGGCGTTGGCTGGGGCACCTGCCACGCGGGCGCTTCCGCCACGATGGCATCGGCCGCTCGGCAGCGGTCGGTGGCGAGCGCGCGCTGGGCTGGACCGCGCATTACGTGATCGGGGTGGTCTTCGCCGCGTTGTTGCTGGCCGTGGCAGGGAGCGATTGGGTGCAGGCACCCACCCTGTGGCCGGCACTGGCCTTCGGCATCCTCAGCGTTGCCGCGCCGTTCTTCATCCTGCAGCCGGGCATGGGTGCAGGCATTGCAGCTTCGAAGGCCCCGGCGCCGGGCAAGGCACGCCTGCGCAGCCTGGTGGCGCACAGCGTGTTCGGCGTGGGCATGTACCTTTCCGCGCTGCTGTTGGCCGCAGTTCGTGCAGGATGAGCGAGAATCGGCGGGGTCACCGGCAACAGGAACACCCCGGCATGGAAGCACCCGATCCCTTCACTGATGGCCTGCCGCTGCCGCTACCGTGGGCATGGCAGGAAGCGTTGGCCGATGCGCGCGTCGAGCGGCAGTCGATCGGCGTGTCGCGCGCGGATGTAGCCCGTGTGCAGCGACCAGGCCAGCCCGATGCCTTCGTGAAGTCGGAAGTGGTCGACGCCTTCAGTGAGCTCGGTGATGAGATCGCGCGCCTGCGCTGGCTGCAGGAACAGGGACAACCGGCGCCAACGGTAATTGCCACCGCCGAAGAAGCGGGCCGGCGCTGGTTGCTGATGAGCGCGCTGCCCGGCCGCGACCTGGCTTCGTCGCCGGAACTCGCGCCGCAGCAGCTGGTGGAACTGCTGGCCGACGCGCTGCGCGGGCTGCATGCGTTGCCGCTGGCAGCCTGTCCGTTTGACCAGCGACTGGCCTCGCGCCTGCAGGCCGCGCAGGCCCGCGTCGAAGCGGGCCTGGTGGATGCCGATGATTTCGATGATGAGCGCCTGGGCCAGAGTCCGCAGCAGGTCTTCGCTGAACTGTGCAGCACCCGGCCCGATCATGAAGACCTGGTGGTCAGCCATGGCGATGCCTGCCTGCCGAACCTTATGGTGGTCGAGGGGCGTTTCAGCGGTTTCATCGACTGTGGGCGACTGGGTGTTGCCGACCGCTACCAGGACCTGGCGCTGGCCGCGCGCAGCGTGGTCCACAACTTCGGCGACACGCGTTGGGTGGCGCCGTTGTTCCAGCGCTACGGCGCGGTGGCCGACGAGCGCCGGCTTGCGTTCTACCGCTTGCTCGACGAGTTCTTCTGAGCCCGCGCGTGGCTGGCGATGGCCGCGCAGATCAAGCCACCCACCACGCTCAGATGTTCCAGCGCGAAGAACAGGGCCAGCTGCTGTTCCGCGCCGTGCTTGGTCCAGAAGGTATGCACGACGACGATGGTCAGCAGCATGAACACTGCCAGCGCGCCGCTGCCCAGCCAGAGCAGGCGATCAAGCAGCAGGCACAGTGAGCCACCCAGCAGCACCACCGCGCTGGCGAGGTTGAACAGCACAGGCGGTTGCAGCCCGGCGGCCTGCATTTCGGCCACGCTGTTGTCCCACGCCAGCAGCTTGGCCAGGCCCGAGGACAGGAACACCACGGCCAGCAGCAGCCGGGCGAGGAACCACAGCACGCGGCTGTCGAGCAGGGTGGCGATCATCCGTGGCATGCAGGAACTCCGGGTTGGGCGTTGGGGCGGGCCAGGCAGCATCGGGCCTCAACAGCGGTTGAGGTCAAGGCTGGCTGAACGAAGCCCGATGGTGGTTCGGGTCGTCGCCTTTTAATTGGACGAACGTTCGTTCACTATTCGCGCCATGAGCCGAGCCGACCGCAACGAGCTACGCATCGCGCAGATCCTGCAGGCCGCCCTGCAGTGCTTCCTCGCGAAGGGTTTCCACCAGACCAGCATGCGTGACATCGCACAGGCGGCCGGTGTCAGCCTGGGCAATCTCTACAACCACTTCCCGGGCAAGGAGGCGATCATCCTTGCCGTGGCGGTGGCTGAGAGCGAAGAGCTGGCACCGTTGCTGCAGCGACTGGCCGCGTCCGAAGGTCAGCGCGCACAGGTGCTGGCTTTCCTTCGGGACTTCCACGCACTGTGCCGGCAGCCGGAATGGGCGACGCTCGCCGTCGAAGTGCTGGCCGAGAGCGCACGCAATCCGGCCGTAGCCGAGGCATTTGCGGCCAATCGCAGGCAGTTGCAGGCGGCCCTGGCCGAAGCCCTGCAGCAGGTGGCACAGCGCGAACGTCGGCGTCCCGTGTTGGCCCCGGCATTGCAGGCGCAGGTGCTGCTGGATGCCATTGAAAGCGATGCACTGCGTCGGGGGCTGGGCGAAGCCGGTGAAGGCGATGAGGCATCGCTGGATCCTGGCCTGCTCGCGCTGCTGCTCGGGGCGCGCGCATGAGTGCCGTTGACCGGCGATTGCACGGCCTTGATCTGGCGCGCTACCTGGCCTTGGCCGGCATGGTGCTGGTCAACTTCCGCCTGGCGATGGCCGTGCCGGCAGAGGGCGCCGGATGGTTGGCAGGCTTCTTCCACTTTCTGGAGGGCAAGGCTTCGGCGACGTTCGTTACGTTGGCTGGCTTGGGCTTGGTGTTGGCCACGCAGCGGCAAGGGTGGTGGCCGGCCAGCGTGCAGACCTGGAGGCGCGCGCTGTTTCTGATGGTGCTGGGCCTGCTCAACCTGACCCTGTTCCCGGCCGATATCCTGCACTACTACGCGGTGTATTTCGCGCTGGCCGTGGTGTGGCTGCGTGCCTCGCCGCGCGTGCTGCTGGCCAGCATCGTGGGCTTGGCGGCCTGTTCGTTCTGGGCGTTGCTGCATTGGGATTACAGCCAGGGATGGAACTGGCAGACGCTGGAATATGCCGGCCTGTGGCAATGGCCGGGCGCAGCCCGCAACCTGCTGTTCAATGGCTTCCACCCGTTGATGCCGTGGCTGTGCTTCTTCCAGCTGGGGATGCTGCTGGCACGGCTTCAGTTGTCGCAGCCGCGGGTACAGCATGCATTGCTGGTGCTGGGGCTGCTGCTGATCGGGGCTGGACATGGCGTGCAGCAGCTTGCGCAGGGAACGCCCTGGCAGGTGTGGCTGGGAACGCAGCCGATGCCGCCGGGACCGGCTTATGTGCTTACGGGTGCGGGTGCGGCCTGCAGTGTCATCGCCGCCTGCCTGTGGCTGGCGCGTGTGCGACCGGGTGACTGGTTGGAGCCGTTCACCGCGGCCGGACGCATGACCCTGACCCTGTATGTGGGCCACATCCTGCTGGGCATGGGCACGCTGGAAAGCCTGGGCCTGCTCGATGGCAGCGCGTCGCTCGCATCGGTGCTGCTGTGGGCGCTGCTGTTCCTGATGCTGGCGACGGGCGCGGCCTGGCTATGGTCGTGGCAGTTCGCACGCGGCCCGCTGGAGACGGTGATGCGGCGCATCGCAGGCTAGTTCCCTGGTCGTGCTGAAGCGATGTTGTGACGGACATGTCTGTGCCGCGGCGAACGCATCTGCGATAGTGGTGGCAGGTAACACTTTCCGCTTGCATCCATGTCATTCGCTTCGGCGCAGCATCTCGGCGAAGTCCTGCAACAATCCTATGGCATCACCCCCACCGCCGTGGTGCCACGCCCGGTGGGCGCCGACGCCAATGCCAGCGTGTATCGCGTCGATGCGCGGCACGGGCAGTGGTGGTTGAAATGCCGTACCTACCAGGTCGCCCCGGCGGTGTGGGACAGCCTGCATTGGATGCGCGGCACGCTGGGTATCGATGAGATCGTCGCGCCGTGGCCGGCGTTGACCGGTGGTGCGTCTGTGCAGCGCTGGGGATTGCAGTTCACCCTGTTCCCGTATGTGGAAGGCCAGTCCGGGTTCGAGGCGGCGTTGAGCCGAACGCAGTGGAAACGGCTGGGGGAGGTGCTGCGGCGCCTGCATGGCGCGCAGTTGCCAGCGGAACTGCAGCAGGCGCTGCCGATCGTACGGCTGGAAACCGCGGCGCTGGAGACCGTCGGGCAATGGTTGGCCGGCGAGGGCCTGGCGGCCGCGAAGGACGGGCTGGGTCGCGCATTCGTTTCGGTATGGGACCAGCAGCATGCGCGCATCGCGGCGCTGCATGCGCAGGCACGGGAGCTGCTCGCGGTGTTGCAGGACGCGCCGGTAGACCTGCATCTGTGCCACACCGATCTGCATGCTGGCAACCTGCTGATGGGCAATGACGGGGGCCTGCACCTGATCGATTGGGATGGTCTGTCGCTGGCCCCGCGCGAGCGTGACCTGATGTTCATCGGTGCCGCTGTTGGCGGGCGCTGGGGTCGCGAGAATCCACTGGGGTTCGAGGAGGGCTACGGCAGCGACCGCGGTGATCCGCGCTGGATCGCCTGGTACCGGCACTGGCGCATTCTGCAGGACCTGATCGAGTTCCAGCAGGTGCTGCTGGGCAGTGACGGAGAGGACCGATCGCCGCAGTTGCGCCGGCAGTCACTGCACTACCTGGGGGAGCAGTTCGCACCGGGCAATGTGTTCGATGCGGCGGAGCGGGTATATCGCGCGCTGGATCAGGTTCCAGGCCGTTGCCAGGATCTCCCCAGATAGAGTCGACTATCGCGCGCAGCGCGGTTTCTGCCCGCTCCGAACGAAAAGCAGTCGACTAACAGTCGACTCTACCCATGGCCTGTCCATGCACGACCCGTGGCTTGCCCGTGCAGGCCCCATGGCTTGTCCATGCAGATGGTTTTCATTCGGCGGGCTTGGCTGCTGCCGAGGCCGCCGCGCTTGCGGCGCGGCGCGACAACACGGCTTCGCGGTGGGCGATGTAGGCGTTGGCGGCGAGGATGATGCCGGCACCGATGAGCGTCCAGCGATCCACGCTTTCGTTGAACAGCAGCCAGCCGAGCAGCGTTACCAGCGGTAGCTGCAGGAAGCTGATCGGGGTCAGCGCCGAGACTTCACCGAGGCGCAACGCCCGCGTCCACAGCAGCTGGCCGACGGTGCCCAGCACGCCGGTGGCCAGCAGCCACAGCCACGCCATGCCGGAGGGCCAGACCCAGACGAACAGTGCCGGGACCAGCGACAGCGGCACCCAGAACACGTAGGTGTAGAGCACCACGGTGTCAGCGCTGTCGACACGGGTCAGCTGCTTGATCTGGATCGCCACCAATGAGCTGAGCACGGCGGCTGCCACCGCTACCAGGCTGCCGGCGGTGAAGCCGGCGGTACCGGGGCGCACGATCACCAGCACACCGATGAATCCAACCACCACCGCAGCCCAGCGGCGTATACGCACGGTCTCGCCCAGCCACAGCACGGCGGCGATGGTGACGAACAACGGCGTGGAGTACGAGAGGGAAACCGCCTGCGCCAGTGGCAGATGGCCCAGTGCCCAGAACGCGCACAGCATCGAACCCAAGCCAATCGCACTGCGCACGAAATAACGCGGCAGCTGCTGCGTTTTCAGTGGTGCATGGCCGGGGCGCAGCAGCATCGGCAGCAACGCGAGCAGGCCAAAGGCATTGCGAAAGAACGCCACTTCCTGGGTTGGTACGTACCGGGTGGCGTAGCGGATGGCGACGGCCATCAGGCCGAATGCCATCGTGCTGCCGAGCATCAGCAGCGCCGCCCGCATCGGGGTGGCGCTGGGGGAGAGGGCGGGAGTGTTCACCACTGTGCGCCGAGCAGGCGGGGCTCCGGTTCGATCGGCACGCCGAACTTCTCCAGCACTGAAGCGGAGATGCGTCGCGCCAGCGCCAGCAGTTCAGCACCGCTGGCATTGCCATGGTTGACCAGTACCAGCGCGTGGCTGGGGGCCACGCCGGCATCGCCTTCGCGGAAGCCCTTCCAGCCGCAGGACTCGATCATCCATGCCGCCGAGACCTTGCGCTTGTCGTCCTGCTCGGCCGGGAACACGGGCAGGTCGGGGAAGTGCTGCAGCAGCACGTCGACCTGTTCCAGCGGCAGCACCGGGTTCTTGAAGAAACTGCCGGCGTTGCCCAGCACATCCGGGTCGGGCAGCTTGCGGCGGCGGATCGCGATCACCGCGTTGGCCACGTCCACTGCGCTCGGCAGCTCCACGCCCTGTGCCTGCAGTTCCTCGCGGATGCCGGCATAGTCCATGCGCAGGTCATGCAGCAGCGGCAACTTCAGTTCGATGGCGGTGATCAGGTAGCGGTCCATCTGCTGCTTGAACACGCTGTCGCGGTAGGTGAAGCGACACTGCTCGTTGTCCAGCCGTACCCAGGTTTGTTCCTGGCAGTCCCAGGCCTCGACCGCCTGGATGAACTCGCCGACCTGCGCACCGTAGGCGCCGATGTTCTGGATCGGCGCGGCACCGGCGGTGCCGGGAATCAGGGCCAGGTTCTCCAGCCCGGACAAGCCTTCCTGCAGCGACCACATCACCAGGCCATGCCAGGGCACGCCGGCCCCGGCGCGGATCACTGCGTGGTCAGCGCGGTGTTCCAGGAAACTGATGTCACGGTTGCCGAACACCAGCACGGTGCCCGGCAGGTCTTCGGCGATCAGTACGTTGCTGCCGGCACCCAGTACCAACAGGGGACCGCTGGCCACTTCGGGCAATGCCAGCACTTCCGGCAGCAGTGCGGCATCGTGCAGTTCCAGCAGCTGCGCGGCGCTGGCCTGCACGTGGAAGGTGTTCAGCGCCTGCAGTGGCGCATTGCGGGTGAGCGTCCAGCGCAGCGGGGCGTTGCCGTCGACGGTATCCATGGGCGCGCTCACAGTGGGGCCACCGCGCCGCGGCTCGGCGCTTCGCGGCGTCGACGGATCGCCTCCACGCATTCAGAGACCAACGCCGGGCCACGGAAGATCAAGCCGCTGTAGCACTGCACCAGCGCCGCGCCTGCGGCCATCTTGGCCACCGCATCGGCACCGGACAGGATGCCTCCGACACCCACCAGTGGTACCGATTCGGGCAGGCGCGAGCGCAGGCGGCGCAGCACCAGGGTGGACTGCTCCAGCACCGGCGCACCGGACAGGCCGCCGGCCTCGTTGGCCAGCGGGTCGCCGGCCACCTTGCTGTGGTCGATGGTGGTGTTGGTGGCGATCACGCCGTCCACCTGCAGTTCGCCCAGCACGCGCGCGGCGGCATCGATGTCGCGGTCACTCAGGTCCGGTGCAACCTTGACCAGCATCGGCACGCGGCGACCGTGGCGCGCTGCGAGATCTTCCTGGCGGTCGCGCAACTGGCTGACCAGCTGGCGCAGCGCGGTCTCTTCCTGCAATTCACGCAGGCCGGCGGTGTTGGGCGAGGAGATGTTGACGGTGATGTAGTCCGCCAGCGGATACACCTTGTCCAGGCAGGCGATGTAATCGTCCACCGCCTGTTCGTTGGGGGTGTCCTTGTTCTTGCCGATGTTGATGCCGAGCAGCCCGCGGCGGTTGCGCGCGCGCTCGACATTGCGCACCAGCGCGTCCACGCCCGCATTGTTGAAGCCCATGCGGTTGATGATCGCGTTGTGTTCCGGCAGGCGGAACAGGCGTGGCTGCGGGTTGCCGTCCTGCGGGCGCGGTGTGATGGTGCCGATCTCGACGAAGCCGAAGCCGAGCGCGAACAGCGCATCGATGTGCTCGCCATTCTTGTCCAGGCCGGCGGCCAGGCCGACCGGATTGGGGAAGGTCAGCCCGAACACCGTGCTGGGCATCGGCGCGATGCGTGCGGCCAGCAGCGGCGTGGTGCCGGTGCGGTAGGCCAGGTCCAGTGCGGACAGGCCGAGGCCGTGGGCGCGCTCGGCGTCGAGCGAGAACAGGAAGGGGCGGGCAAGCGAATACATGCGTCGGTTCAGTCCAGCGTGCCGAGGAAGGCTCGGGTTCGATATTCAAAAGCGACCTGGCCGTCGACCGCGTGGGCGGCGAACAGGTCCTGCAGAGCGTCGATCATCGGCGCGTGGCGAGGATGACCGGATTGGGGTGCATAGGAGGAGGACAGCAGGCGCCCGCGCAGGGCGTCGAAGTCCAGATGCTGTACGTTCGGCAACTCCACCATGCCGCGCAGGCCGCGGCCGAACCAGGCCTGCATGGTGGCATCGTCCTGGTAGCGCTCGGCCACCGCGGTGTAGTCGGTGCCGTAGTCCAGCAGCAGCTGTTCGTAGCCGACCAGGAATGGACTGGCATCGAGCAGGCGCGAATTCCAGTAGATCAGTGCCAGGCCACCGGGGCAGAGGATGCGCTGCCACTCGGCGCGCACCGCCACGGTGTCGAACCAGTGGAACGCCTGCGCGACGCTGACCAGATCAATGCTGGCATCGTCCAGGCCGGTGGCCTCGGCGCGGCCATCGACGGCGGAAAAGCCCGGATACTGCGGCGCCAGCCACTCTTCGGCGGCGGCGCGCATGGCGGCGTTCGGCTCGACCGCCACCAGCGGATGACCGCTGGCCAGAAACTGACGGCTGGAAATGCCGGTGCCAGCACCGATGTCGGCGACACGGGCCTGGTGACTGACATCCATCGGGCCATGCAGCCATTCCAGCAGCGCGGGCGGGTAATCGGGCCGGTAGCGGACGTAGTCGGCGACGCGGCTGCTGAAGCGTTCAGTGCTGTCGGAAGTGGTCATGGCGTCAGTTCGACACCGCGGCCAGCCACGCCAGGCCACCGAAGAACAGGATGAAGACCAGGATGGCGGCAAGCACGGCGCCGACCATCACCCAGCCCAGCACAAGGCCGGTGACGGCCAGGCCATCGCCTTCCAGTTCATGCGGGCGGCGGCGGATCTCGGCGCGGGCCATGTGGCCGGTGATGATGGCCACGATGCTGGCCACGAAGGGCAGGACGGTCCAGCTGGCGATGCCCATGACCAGGCTGACCACGGCCAGGGCGCTTGTCTGTCGGGGTGCCACGCTCATCGGGGTCCTCCTTGGCAGTGTGCACATGATAGTGCCTCTGCCCAGGCAATCCCATGCCCGGCGGATGCGATGGCAGGCGTGGACCCTGGTGGGCGAACGAGGTGCAAGCCCTGGTAGGCGTCGACCTCGGTCGACGAAAGGCATGCCAACCAAGGTTGGCAGCTACCGGAGTGCCGGTATCAGCCCATCAACACCTGGCCGCCATCCACGTTGAGCACGCTGCCGGTGACCCAGCGCGCCAGCGGCGAGCACAGGAACAGGGCGGCGTCGGCAATCTCGCGCGGATGGCCGAAGCGGCCGAACGGGATCTTCGCCAGGGTGCCGTGGTACAGCGCTGGATCTTCGGTGCGACGGCGATCCCACAGGCCGTCATCGAACTCGATCGAGCCCGGCGCGATCGCATTGACCCGGATCCGGTCCCTGGCCAGCGCCAATGCCTGCGACGTGGTGTAGTGCGACAGCGCGGCCTTGGCGGCGGCGTAGGGCGCGCCACCGGGGCGTGGCTGCTGTGCGGCGATCGAGGACAGGTTGAGGATGCAGGCATCGCTGGATGCGCGCAGCCATGGCAGTGCCAGGCGCGAGGCCCGTACCGCCGCCATCAGGTCGATCTGCAGGCTGGCGGCCCAGCCATCCTCGTCGTCGGCCATGCCGTAGCCGGTAGCGTTGTTGATCAGTACATCGATGCCGCCGAGTGCATCGGCAGCGGCCTGCAGCCAGGCCTGGATCTGGCCGGCGTCGGCCAGATCGGCGGAGACGGTATGCAGTGGGGTGCCCTGTGCCTGCGCATCGGCACGCAGGGCATCCAGGCCGGCCTGGCCACGTGCGCAGACCGAGACCTGCGCACCGGCGCCGGCAAATGCCAACGCCATTTCACGACCGATGCCCTTGCTGCCGCCGGCGATCAGCACGCGGCGACCGGTGAAGTCGAGGGTCGGAGCCCCATTGGGGATCCGGCCCCGGGCAGGGGTCAGATCCCCGGAGGGGCTCTGACCCGCAGCCATGGCAGAAACGTCTGCCATCACAGATCGAACTTGATGCCCTGGGCCAGCGGCAGCGAGTCCGAATAGTTGATGGTGTTGGTCTGGCGGCGCATGTAGACCTTCCACGCATCCGAACCGGACTCGCGGCCACCGCCGGTGTCCTTCTCGCCACCGAAGGCGCCACCGATCTCCGCACCGGACGTGCCGATGTTGATGTTGGCAATGCCGCAGTCGCTGCCAGCGGCCGACAGGAACTTCTCGGCAGTCTTCAGGTTCTGGGTGAAGATCGAGGACGACAGGCCCTGCGGCACGCCATTCTGCATGTCGATGGCTTCATCGAGGGTGTCGTACGGCATCACGTACAGGATCGGCGCGAAGGTCTCGTGCTGGACCACGGCATCGCTGTTCTTCAGGCCGGAGACAATCGCCGGCAGCACGAAGTTGCCGGCGCGGTCGATGCGGGTGCCGCCGGTTTCGATGGTGCCGCCGGCAGCCTTGGCCTGGGCGATGGCATCGAGGAACTGCTGCACGGCGCCGTCGCTGTTCAGTGGGCCCATCAGGTTGGCCGCATCGGTCGGGTCGCCGATCTTGCCTTCGACCTGCTTGTAGGCCTTGACCAGGGTGGCCAGCACGTCGGCGTAGATCGAGCGGTGCACGATCAGGCGGCGGGTGGTGGTGCAGCGCTGGCCGGCGGTGCCGACGGCGCCGAACACGATGCCCGGCACGGCCAGCTTCAGGTCGGCGGTTTCGTCCAGGATGATGGCGTTGTTGCCACCCAGTTCCAGCAGGCAGCGGCCGAGGCGACGCGCGACCTTCTCGTTGACGGTGCGGCCGACCTGGGTCGAGCCGGTGAAGCTGATCAGCGGCACGCGACGGTCATCGACCATCTTTTCCGACAGCGCGGTGCCGGCATCGTTGATCAGGAAGAAGATGTCCGGGAAGCCGGCTTCGCGCAGGGCGTCGTTGCAGATCTTCAGCGAGGCGATGGCGGTCAGCGGCGTCTTGTTGGACGGCTTCCAGATGCACACATCGCCACAGATGGCGGCCAGGAACGAGTTCCAGCTCCACACCGCGACCGGGAAGTTGAAGGCGGAGATGATGCCGACCAGGCCCAGCGGGTGGTACTGCTCGTACATGCGGTGGCCGGGGCGCTCGGAATGCATGGTGTAGCCGTACAGCATGCGGCTCTGGCCCACGGCGAAATCGGCGATGTCGATCATCTCCTGCACTTCGCCGTCGCCTTCCGGCTTGCTCTTGCCCATTTCCAAGGCGACCAGCGAGCCCAGCGCATCCTTGTGCTTGCGCAGCGCTTCACCGCACAGGCGCACGGCTTCACCGCGGCGCGGGGCCGGCGTGGTACGCCAGATCTTGAAGGCTTCCTGGGCGCGGGCGACGACGGTCTCGTACTCGGCCTCGGTGGTCGCGCGGACCTGCGCGATCGGCTCGCCGGTGGTCGGGTTGACCGGGGTGATCAGCTCACCGCTGGTCGCGCTCGACCACTCCCCGTTGCCCAGGTACGTGCCAGCGTTGATCGCGTCCAGGCCAAGGGACTTGAGCAGCTCGGAAGACATGCAGACTCCTGTGTTTCGTTACGTTGTTTGGTGCCATCGCGGGCAGGTGGGGGGCGCGATGAGCTGAATCGCCGATGGTAGCAGAGCGGCCTGTCCGGCCATGGTGCAACGCGCCAGCGAAATCGGGTGGAACATGAATGCTTGGAGGGTAGGGTGTGTTGCCTGTAAACTTCCCGGCTGCATGGCCCCGTAGCTCAGCTGGATAGAGCGTCCCCCTCCTAAGGGGAAGGTCGCCCGTTCGAATCGGGCCGGGGTCACCAGAATCAGTCACTTGCGACAATTGGTGATCGTGTGGCGCTCCTTGTTCCACGGCACCTTCCAGTGCTTTGGTCGCAGTGGTCACAATGGCCAGTCAACAGGCGGCCCTCGCCACGAAGCCGTCCTGCCCTTCAGGCATCGGGTGCGCAGAAGGGCCCAGACTGTCGAGCCTGTCATATTTGCCCGTATACCTGCGGGGTAGACTCGGTTGGCACGCATGAGGCGTGCACTACGCCAATACCGAGGACGATAGTCATGTTGAAGGGATTGAAACCTCTCACCGCTGCCGCCGTGTGCCTGCTCGGCCTGTCCGCCTTTGCCCAGAGCGCTGCTGCGGCACAATGGGTAGACAGCGGCCGCACCGCGTACGTAAAGACCAGTTTCTTCGGCAGTTTCGCCTACCACACCTGCGACTCCAGCGGTGCGCAGATCCAGGGGTACCCGGGTAGCTGCGGCAGCGATGCCGGCAGTGGCTGGACGTCCAACTACACGGCCTCCAGTGACCTTGCCAACAGTCAGCTCATGGCCTGCAACCACAATCCTTTCCAGCTCGGCTCGGCCTGCTACGGCCTGGCGTATGCGATCAATGGCCAAGCGTACGCTGGCGGGCTGCCTGCCGCCTGCAATCTTGGCGCGCGCGCGGTGGTCACCGCGTCCAGCATGGAAACCGTCGAGATCCAATACGAAGAGCTCGACGTGGACACCATCGAATCGGCACGCGAGTACGTCTGCCGGTAAAGCGCCGACAGGTCGCCGCCGTCGAGTGCGGCGGCTTCCTGCAGGGGACATCCGTCCCACGCACTGTTACCGCAGCCCAATTCGCGCAAGCACGTCCGCTGCAAGCGCCTGATCATCAGCCTCCGACCCAGGCAGCGGCCGCGGCAGGTTGACGGGACCACACAGGCATCCATATGCCCGCACAGTTGCAACCGGTTCAACCTTGGCATTACCCGCGTATCGTTGGCTGGCTCGATTCGGTTGCAGCGACGCAACGCTGGGCTGGCCCGGGCGTTGCGTTTCCTCTGCTGCCTGAGGCATTCGCACAGGCTCTTGAACTGGCCGAGCGCCCGGGTTGGGTGCTGTTGGACGGGGAGGGTGCGTGCATGGGGTTCGGCCAGTACTGGTTGACCGCGCCCGGCACTGCCCACCTGGGCCGCATCATTGTCTCGCCGCAGGCGCGTGGGCGCGGCCTGGGACGGGTGCTGATGCAGTTGTTGTGTGCCGAGGCCCTGCTGTCGCCGGATGTGCAGCGCCTGAGCCTGCGTGTCTATCGTGACAACGTCGCGGCGGTCGCGCTCTACCTCGATTTCGGCTTCCAGCCGGTGGAAGATGCCTCGACGCCGGAACTGTTCTTCATGCAGCGCAGCGACGGCTGAGCCGTGATCATGTGGGTAGTGGTACGGTCTGCTGCGCCTGCCATTCCCTGGCGGTGATGCGGCTGATGTGTTCGGTGCGGTAGTCGGCGAGAAAGCGGTTGAACTGGTTGACCTCGGTGTGGTGATGGCGGAAACCGCATTTGGCCTGCGCGCTCATCGATTGCAGGTTGTCGGCGAAGTAGCCGCACCACAACGCATCCAGCTGCAGATCCAGGAAGGCATGCCGCATCACCTCACGTACAGCTTCGGGTACCAGGCCACGACCCCAGTAGGGTACGCCGATCCAGTAGGCGATCTCTCCCTCGCGCTCGCCCAAGCTGAAGTTGCTGTCTGCACCGATCAGGATGCCGACGCAACCGATGGCACGCCCGTTCTCGCGGCTCTGCAGGGCGTAGACCTCCGGTCGGTTGAACACGGTGCGGATGATGTCGGCACTCTCCTCTACGCTGGCATGCGGTGGCCAACCGGCGATGGGCCCCACGCGCGGGTCGCGCGCGTACTCGTACAGATCGGCGGCGTCACTGTCGCGCCAGGGGCGCAGGATCAAGCGTTGGGTGGCCAGTTGCATGGCGGGTCCGTCGGTGGAAAGAGAGTGCACAGGCTAGGTTTCGACGGGCGGGGAGCACAGGGCGGGACCTTGATGGTTTCGGTACTTTTCACAACTTCTTCGTTCGGGCGGATATGCTCTGCCGCGATATCCCAGTGGAACGGCCCATGGATCGCATTCCCCAGCTTCTGGAACAGGACGAATCCATGCGCCTGGAAGTCAGTACGCTGGCTGAAGGCCTGGGTGTTCCGCTGTCGTTCGGGCACGCCTATCTGACGGTGCTGGTGTGCGTGTCCGGGCGTGCGCGGTTCGCACTGAACTTCCGCGAAGTGGCGGTGCAGCGGCACGACGTACTGGTGCTGGCGGAGGATACGCTGGCGCTGCTGCGGCAGCGTTCGCGCGGCTTCCTTGCGGTGGCCTGCCTGGTGCCGAAAGCGCTGGCATCGGAGGTGGCCTATGTGCTGCCCAATGCACTGTTCAAGTTCCTGCACGAGCACCCCCATTGTGTGCCGTCACCGCTGGAGGTTCCGCTGCTGCAGGGTTGGCTGCAGCAGTTGATGGATGCCCAGCACAACGGTGGCCTCCATCGGCACGTGATGCTGCGCAACCTGCTGCAGACCTTTTTCCTGAAGTTCGCCACACTGCTCCCGGCATACTACGAGGCGGCGCCGCAGGTCGGCCGGCGCGAGCGCCTGGCCTGGAGCTTCTGGGAGCTGGTCGGCCAGCGCAGCACGCGCCAACGCGACGTGCAGTCCTACGCCGAGGCGCTGTGCATTACCCCGTTCTATCTCTCGCAGGTGACCCGGGAATGCTTCGGCGAAACGCCGAAGGCGTTGATCGACCGCCAGGTGGTGCTGGAGATCAAGGCGCTGCTGAGCTACAGCGAACTGCCGATCGGACGCATCGCCGAACGCCTGTGCTTCGAGGACGCGTCCTACCTGTGCCGCTATTTCCGGCGGCACACCGGCCAATCGCTGACCGGCTACCGCCGGGCGGGGCAGGGCGGTATCAGTGCGATACGAACAAGGGCGCCGGTACTTCGGCAAGCAGATCCTCGGTGACCCCGCCGAGCACGCGCTCGACCACGCGACTGCGGCTGTAGGGCCCCAGCACCAGCAGATCGGCTTCGGCATCAAGTACATGCTGGCGAATGGTGGCAGCTACGCCCCCTTGGCTGGAGCTGATCGCCTGGATCTCCACTTCAACGCCGTGCCGCGCCAGATGCTGGGCCATTTCAGCGCCGGGTGCCGCTTCAGCCTTGGGCGTGTCGACCATCAGCAGGTGCACGGCCTGCGCGCGGGCCAGCAGAGGCAGGGCATCTGCCACCGCACGACGGGCCTGCTTGCTGGCATTCCAGGCCACCACGATACGCCGGCCGACCTGCTCGCCCTTCCAGTGCGGCGGCACCAGCAGCATCGGTACCCCGGTCTGGCGAAGCGTGCCCAGTGGATGCCAGCCGGAGGGCGCGCCTGGTGTGTGCGGATAGCCGGCGATGATCAGGTCGCAGTACAGCGACTGCAGCGCCAGGTCAGCGCCACCCAGGTAGTCCGAGACGATGCGCAGTTCGGTGCTGATCTGCAGCGGTTCGGACACGGCACGCAGGTTCTGCATCAGCTGTGCGGTGCAGGCGGCATCCGCGCGGGCCTCGTGGTCCAGCGCGGCGGCGATGCCGGCACCGCGCGCGAAGCCGTTGGCGATGTCGGTGGGATGCAGGGCCGTGGAGACTGCGACCAGATGCGCCTGCTGGGCCTGCGCTAGGTCGGCGGCGATGTTGAGAACGCGGCGCCCGGTGTCGCTGACGTCGAACAGCACGGCGATATCGCGTAGTGGGTGCAGCATGGCGTTGTCTCCCTCGATGCCTGTGACGCGTTCCCTGCCGTGCACCGACCCGGGTGCACCGGACGCACCCCCGTTGTAGCGCATTCGTGATTCGTGTGAATCATATTTGATTCAGTTTATTAATTGATGATTCATGCTAGCGTGAGGGCCAGCCCACACCCCCTCGCTTTTCATGCGACCTGCCGCAGCACGTACACGACGCGACCTGCCCCATGCGCTGGCGGCCACCCTGGTCAGCCATCCACGCTGCACCCTCAGCGAACTCGCGCGCGGGGCGGGCATCAGCCGCGCGACCCTGTACCGGTTTGCGCCTACCCGGGAGGCGATCGACGAGGCCCTGTTCGCAGCCGGTTTCGAGCGCGTGGAAGCGGCGGCGGCCTGGTTCGACCAGGGCGGTGATGCACGCCACGTGCTGGAGCAGGTCACCGCCACGCTGCTGGCGGACTGGGAGCTGGTGACGCTGCTTTTCGCACGGATGATGGAAGAACAGCAGCGCCTGGGCGACCTGCACCTCCTGCCGGAGCGCTGGGCGCCGATCGGCGAACGTTTCGAGGCCTTCTTCCTGCGGGGTCAGGCGGCCGGAGAGTTCAACGTCGGTTTCACCGCGGTATGGCTCGCGGACTTCTACTGGAGCTGTTTCTACGGCATCACCTGGTCACTGGCACGCGGTCGGCTGGCGCCGGCAGCGGCAGCCTCTACGCTGCTGGCATCGTTCCAGCGCGGGGCGATGATGGGTTGACCGCAGGAGTTTCCTGCGGGGCGCCGTGGCTTACGCCTGCCTGAGCAGCTGCACCAGCTGGCGCAGGCGATAGGGCTTGGGCAGGAACTCCACCTGCTCGGGCAGCGGCGGCAGCTGCGAACGGGCATAGCCGGACGAGAGGATCATCCTTGCCTGCGGCTGTTCGCGTGCCACATGCTCGCTCAGCTCGATGCCGGACATGCCGTTGGGCATGCTGACGTCGCTGAACACCACGTCGAAACGTGCTTCGCCCTTGAGCAGTTCCGCCGCCTCGTGGCCATCGGCGGTCGTGGCCACATCGATGCCGAGGTCGCGCAGGGCCAAGCCGATCATTTCACGCAGATCGGTCTGGTCTTCCACCATCAGTACGCGGATCGGGTCATCGGTCATCGGCAGGGTCCTCCATTGCGGGTAGCAGCAGGCTGACCGTGGTGCCGACACCGGGCGTGGTGGACACGTCGACGAAGCCGCCGCTCTGGGTAGTGAATCCGAACACCTGGCTCAGGCCCAGGCCGCTGCCTTTGCCGATGTCCTTGGTGGTGAAGAAGGGCTCGGTGGCCCGTTCGGCGATGTCGGCCGCCATCCCGTGGCCTTCATCGCAGACGCTGAGGGTGACATAGCCACGTTGCAGCGTGGAGTCCGCGTCCGGGTCGAGGCGATGCTCCAGCGCGGTGCCGATCAGGATGCGGCCGCCTTCAAGGGTAGCATCGGCGGCATTGGCGACCAGATTGGCCAGCGCCGTCTGCAGCTGCAGCGCATCGGTGTTGACCGCAGGCAGGCCGGGTGCCAGCTGGGCATCCAGCATCACCGTGGGCGGGCAGGCGCGTTGCAGGTCCGGCAGCCACTGCTGTATCAACACGTTGATATCCAGTGGTTCGCGGATCAGGGTCTGGCCAGTGCTGAACGCCAGCAGCTGGCGGGTCAGCAGCGCACCACGATCGGTCGCGCTCTGCGCGGCATCGAGCAGCTCGGCGGCGCGCGCATCGTCACCGCCAACGCGCAGGGACAGCAGGTCCAGTGCGTTGCCGATGGTGGTCAGCAGGTTGTTGAACTCATGCGACAGGCCGCGGCTGAGTCGGCCGACGGTCTCGAACTGTTGGGTATTGCGCAGCGCTCGTTGGGCATCACGCAGCAGGCGCTGTGCCTGCCACTGCTCGGTGATGTCGCGGGTGATCTTGACGAAGCCGAGCAGCTCACCCGCTTCAACCACCGGCTCGATGACAACACTGGCACGGAACGACGAGCCATCGCGGCGTACCCGCCAGCCCTCATTGGCAACGTGGCCATGCTGCGCTGCATGACGGAGCAGGCGTTGCGGTTCTCCTGCCTCGCGGTCGGCGGCCAGGTAGAAGCGACCAAAGTGGGTGCCCACCACTTCATCGGCTGAATAGCCCTTGATGCGCTCCGCACCCGGGTTCCAGCTGCAGACGATGCCATCCGGATCAAGCAGGTACAGCGCATGGTCGCGCACGCTGTCGATCAGCAGTCGCAGTTGGCGGGAAGGGTCCGTCAGCACGGACGTCGTAGAGGCGGCAGCGTCCACGTAAAAATAAGTGTTACCCCTGTGAGGGACGTGAAGCTAGGCATTCAAGTGTGAAGGAGGCGTGGAGGCGGGACACGTGCCATTTGTCCTGTGCGGCTGAATACGACACGGAGTACCATCACCCACCCTTTTTGTTCTGGAACCGACCTGCATGCGTCCTGGTGCGACTACGCGTGACCGCTGGATCTGGATGACGTCCGCCGTGCTGCTGGCTGCGACCATCGCATTGGAGCTGGTGGTACCGCTCGGTTATGCGGTATGGCTGGCGTATTTCCTGGCCGTGGGCGTCACGGTGTTCCAGCGCAGTGCGCGCGCGCCGTTCATCGTGGCTGTGCTCGCCTGCGTCCTGCTGGTCATCGGTTTCAACATCGCCCCGGCCAGCTCGAACTCGGCGTTCTCGCTGGTCAACCGAAGCATCGGTGGTTGTGCGTTCCTGATGATCGCGCTGATCGTTTCCCGCGCAATCCAGGCACGCCGGGACGCAATGCGGGCGTTGTGGCTGCAGGAGGCCGAGAACGCGGTGGCGATGAGCCTGCGCGGCGACCTCGGCCCGGAGCAGATTGCCGAGGCGGCAGCCACCAGCCTGGGCGCGCAACTGGAGGCCGACGTCGGCGCCGTGTATCGGCTGGAAGGCGGACGACTGCAGCTGACAGGCGGCCTGGCGTTGCCGTCCGGCATGCCGGCGTCGCTGGCATTGCAGGAGGGCGTGGCCGGGCAGGTGGCGCGGGATGAGTGCATCCGTCACCTGGAGGGCAGCGACGACGCCGTACTTGAACTGCAGACCAGCCTGGGGCGGTTGCCGGTGCGCGAGCGCATCCTGGCGCCGATCAGCAGTGACGGCACCGTGGTAGGCATCGTCGAGCTGGGACGCGCCCGGGCGGGTGCGCAGCGCGACCTGGATCGCGAGCTGCTGGAGCGCTGCACCGAGACCATCGGCATGGCGCTGCGTGCATCGCTGCTGCGCGCACAACTGGTGGTGCTGCTGGAGGAATCGCAGCGCCAGGGCGAGGAGCTGCAGGCCCAGCAGGAAGAGCTGCGCGTGGCCAATGAGGAACTGGAAGAGCAGAGCCGCAGCCTGCTGCAGTCGCAGAGCCATCTGGAAGAACAGCAGGCCGAGCTGGAACAGAGCAACGTCCAGCTGGAAGAGCGGACCCACGAGCTGGAGGCGCAGAAGCAGGCACTGCTGGTCGCGCAGAGCCAGCTGGTGCGCAACAGCAACGAACTGGCCGCGACATCGCGCTACAAGTCCGAGTTCCTGGCCAACATGTCGCACGAACTGCGCACGCCGCTGAACAGCTCGCTGATCCTGGCCAAGCTGCTGGCCGACAACAAGGACGGCACGCTCACCGAAGAACAGGTGAAGTATGCGCGTGCGATCCTGTCGTCCAACAACGATCTGCTGGCGCTGATCAACGACATCCTGGACCTGTCGCGCATCGAGGCCGGCCACGTTGAGCTGGCCGATGAAGTGGTGGTGACCGACAGCGTGCTGCAGCGCCTGCGCGAGACTTTCGAGCCGATGGCGCGGCAGAAGGGCCTGGCCCTGCAGATCGAGGCCGATGCGCTGGCGCCGAGCCAGCTGGTGGTCGACAGCCAGCGCCTGCAGCAGATCCTGAAGAACCTGCTGGCCAATGCGGTGAAGTTCACCGAGCATGGAAAGGTCAGCCTGCACGTGCGCGCGGCCGGTCAGGGGCGCATCCGTTTCGAGGTCTGCGACAGCGGTATCGGCATTGCCCGCGAGCAGCTGCAGGTCATCTTCGAAGCCTTCCGCCAGGCCGATGGCAGCACCCGTCGCCGCTACGGTGGCACCGGCCTGGGGCTGTCGATCTCGCGCGATCTGGCCGAGCGCATGGGCGGCAGCATCCAGGTCGACAGCGAACCGGGCCGTGGCAGCTGCTTCATTCTGGAACTGCCGTTGCAGGGCGCACCCGCGTCGAACGCCGCTGACATCGCCGCAGCCCCCGTGGCTTCGCCGGTCGCAGCCGCTGTGCCGGCGATGCAGGTGCCAGCAAGGGCTCCGGTGGCGCCGACGACGACGGTGCCCAGCGTGGCCGACGACCGCGGTCGTCGCCAGCACCCGGGCCGCCTGATCCTGGCCGTCGAGGACGACGCCACGTTCGCCGAAGCGCTGGTGGCCCTTGCCCATGAACTGGATTTCGACTGCGTGGTGGCCGGGACGGCCGAAGAGGCGCTGGCCCTGGCCGGCGAACTGCGACCGAACGGCATCCTGCTCGATATCGGCCTGCCGGACGTGTCCGGCCTGAGCGTGCTGGAGCGCCTGAAGCGCAACCCCGATACCCGCCATATTCCTGTGCATGTGGTCTCGGCAACGGACCGCAGCCAGGTGGCGCGCGAGCTTGGCGCGATCGGGTTTGCGATCAAGCCGACCACGCGCGAGCGCCTGGTAAGCGCCATCGAGCAGCTGGAACAGACCAGCCAGCGCGACGTGCGGCGCCTGCTGATCGTCGAGGACGACAGCGAGCTGCGCCACAACCTGGAACTGCTGCTGGGCCGTGATCAGCTGCAGATCGTCGCCGTGGGAACGCTTGCTGGCGCGCTGGAGCAGCTCAGCACGGTCACCTTTGATTGCATGGTGATGGACCTGTCACTGCCTGACGGCAGCGGCTACGACCTGCTCGAACACATGGCCGGCAACGATGACGTCGGCTTCCCGCCGGTGATCGTCTATACCGGTCGCGCGCTCGGTCGCGAGGAAGAACAGCGCCTGCGCCGCTATTCCAAGAGCATCATCATCAAGGGCGCGCGTTCGCCCGAACGCCTGCTGGATGAAGTCACCCTGTTCCTGCACAGTGTGGAAGCCAGCCTGCCCACCGACCAGCAGCGCCTGCTGCGCGAGGCGCGCCGTCGCGACACCGTGCTCGATGGACGCACCGTACTGCTGGCCGAGGACGACGTGCGCAACATCTTTGCGCTGTCCAGCGTGCTCGAGCCGCTGGGCGTGACGCTGGAGATCGCGCGCAATGGGCAGGAGGCAGTGGACCGCCTGGCCGAGCGCGAAGTCGACCTGGTGCTGATGGACATCATGATGCCGGAGAAGGATGGCCTGGCCGCGATGCGCGAGATCCGCGCGCAGCGTCACCTGCAGGACCTGCCGATCATCGCGCTGACTGCCAAGGCCATGCCGGACGACCGTGAGCGTTGCCTGCAGGCGGGCGCCAACGATTACATCGCCAAGCCCATCGACGTCGACAAGCTGGTCTCGCTGTGCCGGGTCTGGTGCTCGCGGCAATGAACGAACAGGCGCTGTTCGACCTCGAACTGAAGGTCCTGCTGGAGGCGCTGTACCAGCGCTACCACTACGATTTCCGCAGCTATGCGGTGTCGTCGCTGCGCCGACGCATGCGCCAGGCGATGCAGCGCTATGAGTGCGAGCGGCTGGTCGACCTGCAGTACCGGCTGCTGCACGAGCCGGACCTGTTCGCCCAGGCCATGCAGTTCTTCACCGTGCAGGTCTCGGAGATGTTCCGTGACCCTGCGTATTTCCGTGAGCTGCGCGAGCAGGTGGTGCCAGTGCTGCGTACCTATCCCTCGGTGAAGCTGTGGGTGGCCGGCTGCAGCACGGGCGAGGAAGTGTGGTCGCTGGCGATCCTGCTGCATGAGGAAGGCCTGCTCGAGCGCAGCATCGTCTATGCCACCGACATCAATCCGGCCGCGCTGGCCACCGCCGAGGCGGGCGCCTATGGCATCGACCGGATGGCCCAGTTCAGCCGCAACTACCTGGCCGCCGGTGGCACCGCGTCGCTGTCGGACTACTACGCTACCGCCTACGATGGTGCGGTGTTCGACCGCCAACTGCGCCGCAACGTGGTGTTCGCCGACCACAGCCTGGCCACCGATACCGTGTTCTCCGAAGTGCACCTGGTGTCGTGCCGCAACGTGCTGATCTATTTCAACCGCGACCTGCAGGATCGTGCCGTCGGCCTGTTCCGCGAAGCGCTGGTGCACCGGGGCTTCCTTGGCCTGGGCAGCAAGGAGTCGCTGCAGTTCGGGTGCCACCACGATGCCTTCGAGGTCTGTTCGCGAGAGCACCGCCTGTACCGGAAGGTGGCCTGATGACGCTGCCGGTGCGTCCGGCCGTGCTGGTGATCGGCGCGTCCGCCGGTGGCGTGGCGGCCCTGCAGGCGGTGCTCGGTGCACTGCCGGCGAAGCTGCCGGTACCGGTACTGGCCGTGCTGCACCTGCCGCGAGACCGCACCAGCCGCATCGCCGAGGTGCTGGCGCCGTACTGCGCGTTGCCGGTGCGCGAAGCCGAAGACAAGCAGCCGTTGCAGCCGGGCACGGTGACGTTCGCGCCGCCGGATTACCACCTGCTGGTGGAGGACGAGGGGGCGGTGGCGCTGTCGGTGGATGCACCGGTGCTGTTTTCCCGTCCGGCCATCGATCCGCTGTTCGACTCCGCTGCTGCGGTGTTCGGCGCGCAGGTATTGGCCCTGCTGCTGACCGGTGCCAGCAGTGATGGCAGCGAGGGCGTTGCCGCCGTGCGCCGTGCCGGTGGCCATGCCTGGCTGCAATGTCCCGAGGAAGCCGAGGCGTCGATGATGCCCGCTTCCGCCCTGCAGTACGCCGGCGCAGATGCCGTGCTGCCCCTTGAACTGATGTGTCGCCGCCTGAAGGAGTTGTTTGCATGAACCTGTTGCCACCGGAACCTGCGCAGTCGCAGACCCCGGTCAACCTGCTGATCGTCGATGACGTGCCGCAGAACCTGGTAGCCATGCAGGCCCTGCTGCAGCGCGAAGGGGTCAGCCTGCTGCTGGCCGGCTCGGGCGCGCAGGCGTTGGAGCTGCTGCTCGAGCACGAGGTGGCATTGGCCCTGCTTGACGTGCACATGCCGGAGATCGATGGCTTCACCCTGGCCGAACTGATGCGGGGTTCGCATCGCAGCCGCGACGTGCCGATCATCTTCCTGACCGCCTCTCCGGATGATCCCCTGCGCGTGTTCAAGGGCTACGAAAGCGGTGCGGTCGATTTCCTGCACAAGCCGGTGGCGCCGCAGGTGATCCTGAGCAAGGTCAACGTCTTCATCGAGCTGTACCAGCAGCGGCAGCTGCTGAAGGCGCGCAACGAGGCACTGGAGCGCGCGCTGAAGCTCAACGAGACGATGGCTGCCGTTTTGACCCACGACCTGCGCACGCCGTTGTCGGCGATCCTGCTGTGTGCCGACAAGCTGGCGCTGGAGCTTCCGGAAGACAACGCGAGCGCGCAGCAGACCCTGCAGTACCTGGAAGCCAGCACCCTGCGGATGGCGCGGATGGTCGAGCAGCTGCTGGATTTCTCGCGGATCCGCAGCGGTGGCCTGAGGCTGGAGGCAAGTGCCTGCGATCTGGCCGACGTGACGCGCGCGGTAGTCGCCGAGGCGGGCAGCGCGCATGGGGCGGACCGGATCCACCTGGACCTGCAGGGAGACACGCGGCTGCAGGGCGATCTGGATCGCCTTGGCCAGGTCGCCGCCAACCTGGTCGGCAATGCGCTGACCCATGGCAGCGAGGCGAGGGTGGAGGTGGATGGGCGCGACCCGCGCGGCGTACTGCTGCGTGTCAGCAACGCCGGCCGGATCGATGACGCGCTGTTGCCGCGACTGTTCGAACCGTTCAAGGCCAGCTTTCACCAGAGCAAGGGCCTGGGCCTGGGCCTGTACATCGTCGATCAGTTCGTCCGCGCGCACGGCGGGCGCATTGCGGCCCGCAACGAAGCGGGCCAGGTGGTGTTCGAGGCAATGCTGCCACGGCGCTGCGACGGCACGGTCTTGGCGGCAACCTAAGCGCTTCAGCCAGCATCCCGGCGGACTGAGACGGACTAGTCCGCAACTGCCAGCGTGGGCGCCTATTCTGTCAGGGAAGTGCCATGCCATTGCGCGCCATCGCCTACGTCAGCCGGGCGCTGCCGGACCTGTCCGCCGAGGGCCTGCATCGGCTGGTGGGGGACGCGGCACGATTCAACAAGCTGGCAGGGTGACCGGCGTGCTGCTGCGTGATGGCGAGCGTTTCCTGCAGTACATCGAGGGGCCACCGGATGGCATCGATCTAAGAGCGCATCCTGCAGGCAGCAAGCCACATCGACATCACCGGACTGGGACGCGGCCGCCTGGGCCAGCGCCAGTTTCCCTATTGGCCGATGCTTTCGCTGCCGGTCGACGCGTCGATGCTGCGACAGCTTTCCTGCAGTGACCGGTCCGGATTCTCCCGGAGCCTGCAGGGCGATCGTTCGGCACCGACGCCAGTGGACCTGCTCGATCAGGTGGTGCAGCCGGCGCTGCACGCAGGCTGATGGTCTGCGCCGGATTCAGCGCGAAGCAGCACCGCAGTACGCCGCATGCAGCGCCTGCAGCACGCCCAGTGCGGGCCCTTCAAGAACCCGGTAGTGGATCGCCTGCGCTTCGCGCCGGGTCGCCACGATATCCAGTCCGCGCAGCACCGCCAGATGCTGTGACAACGCCGATGCGCTCAGGCCGGTCAGTGCCTGCAGTTCCGGTACCGGCGCTTCACCTTCCACCAGGCGGCACAGCACCCGCAGCCGGGCCGGGTGGGCCAGGCTTTTGAGCAGCGTGGCTGCCTGCGACGCGTGTTCGGCCATCGCGGCGCTGTCGAGCTGGGTCCGGGCCATGGTTGACCATTTTGTTTAGAATGATCTAATTTAGAATAATCTAAACAAATGGGCAATCCCATGTACGGCAGCGAAGAGGGCAGGGCATGAACCTGCCATGGAGTGCGGCGGCAGGTGGTGCGTTGATCGGCGCCGCCGCGGTGCTGTTGCTCGCCACCATCGGACGCGTGGCGGGCATCAGCGGCATCACCGCAGGCAGCCTGCGCGCAGACAAGGGCGAGCGTGCCTGGCGCTGGGCCTTCCTGGCCGGCCTGACCGCATCGGCGGGGCTGGTGCTGTGGTGGCAATCGGTGCCCGAGGCATCGCCGCGTGCGCTGCTGCGTGATGCGCTGCCGGCATGGCAGTTGATGGGAGCCGGCCTGCTGGTCGGCTTCGGTACGCGGCTGGGCAACGGCTGCACCAGCGGTCACGGTGTGTGCGGCATGGCCCGCGCTTCGAAGCGATCGCTGGCGGCCGTGCTGGTGTTCATGGCCTGCGCGATGCTGACCACCTTCCTGGTCCGTCATGGCGGAGGCCCAACATGAGCCGCGCAGTCTGGGCCGCCGGCGCGGCGGGCGCGTTGTTTGGCATGGGGTTGGCACTTTCGGGAATGACCGACGCGCGTCGTGTCCTCGGCTTCCTCGACATCACCGGTGACTTCGATCCCACGCTGCTGTGGGTGCTGGGCTCGGCGCTGCTGGTCAGCGCGATCGGGCAGCGGTGGGTGTTGCGGCGACAGCAGCCGCTGTACGCAGACCGCTTCCGGCTGCCTGTTACCCGGCGTGTGGATGCTCGCCTGCTGCTGGGTGCCGCGCTGTTCGGGATCGGCTGGGGCTGGGCGGGCTATTGCCCAGGCCCGGCCATCGCCGGGGTGGCCGTGGCGTCGCGCGAAGCCCTGTGGTTCGTGCCTTCGATGCTTGCAGGATTCTGGCTGCACGACCGCTTCGTCCGTTGAGGCTTTCACCCCTGTCTCACCCTGCCTGGGGTCCTATCTTCGGATCACGGGGAAAAGGAGTGCAACGACATGGCACGGATGACGTGGATGGGAAGGGGAATGCTGGCGGTCGCGCTGGCCGCAGCCGTGGCACCGGCACTGGCCTGCACGCGCGCGGTGTACCTGGGTGACAACGGCGATGTGATCACCGCGCGCTCGATGGACTGGAAGGTCGATGTGGCGACCAACCTCTACATACTGCCGCGCGGCATTGCGCGCACCGGCCAGGCCGGCCCGAAGTCGCTGGCGTGGACCGCGCGCTACGGCTCGGTGGTGGCCACCGGCTACGACGTGTCGACCACCGATGGCATGAACGAAAAGGGCCTGGTGGCCAACCTGCTGTGGCTGGTCGAATCGGAGTATCCGCAGCAGCGTGGCAACAAGCCGGGTCTGGCGATTTCGCTGTGGGCGCAGTATGTGCTGGACAACTTCGCTACCGTGGAAGAGGCGGTCGCCGCGTTGAAACGCGAGCCGTACTCGATCGTCACCGACAAGGTGCCCGGTGAAGATCGGCAGGCGACGCTGCACCTGTCGCTGTCCGATGCCAGCGGCGACAGTGCCATCGTCGAGTACATCGGCGGCCGCCAGGTGATCCACCATGACCGGCGCTACCAGGTGATGACCAATTCGCCGATCTTCGAGCAGCAGCTGGCGCTCAACAGCTACTGGCAGCAGATCGGCGGCACGGTGATGCTGCCGGGCACCAACCGCTCTGCTGACCGTTTCGCGCGCGCCTCGTTCTACATCAATGCCATTCCCAAGGCCGAGGATCCGGTGGAGGCCCTGGCCAGTGTGTTCAGCGTGATCCGCAACGCGTCGGTGCCGTATGGCATCACCACGCCGGGTGAGCCGAACATCTCATCCACGCGCTGGCGCACCGTGGCCGACCACAAGCGGCGGCTGTACTTCTTCGAATCGGCATTGACCCCGAACACCTTCTGGGTCGATCTGAACAAGGTCGATTTCTCCGGCAAGGTGCTCAAGCTCGACCTCGGCAAGGACCAGCGCAATACCTTCGCCGGTGATGCACTGGGCCAGTTCGTGCCCAGCGCACCGTTCGCCTTCCTCGGCGTCGACGGTTAGTTCGACGCCTGGCTGGAGGCCGGGTAGACCGCCTGGATCGTGCAGCTGCCGCGCGTATACTGCGGCAGCGGGGCGATGCTTTCACCGCGCAGATCGTCTGTCTCGAATTCGGCAGTCATGATCCGATCGCCGGGATTGCCACAGATCAGGCCGTTCTGCAGGCCCGAGTGGAAGCTCAGCTGCGACGCGCGGTCGAGCTGGCGGCAGTGGCTGCCGAGTTCGACCCGGTAGTAGCGATGGCCGCCATTGCGGCGCGGATTGGTCTCCACCAGCATGCCCTGCGGGTCGGATGACCAGGCACGCACGTTGCGCGTGGCAAAGCAGTAGGACGGTGAGCCGCCGAAGCTGCGACGCACCTCCTTGCGTTCGCGGATGGTCACGGCAGGCAGGGTAGCGGTGCGCAGGCGGTCGCCGTCGCGGGCGACGCTGGCATAGTCGCGATTCTGCAGCGGGGTGACCGCGCTGATGGTGCATCGGCGGCCGTCGACCACGACGCGTTCGCTGGGGCGGCCGCAGGCCCAGCCGGCGGGGGCTTCCAGTTTCAGCGAGGTGGCACCGCGGACGCCGGGACAATCTTCGTTGAAGTCGATCCGAAAGGGCTGGCCGGAGGCGGCGCGCAGTGCGATCGAGCGCGGTGATGCCTGCTCCACTTCCTGTACGCCGACAGCGTCCATGCAGTGCGGAGCCGGTGGCGTACGCGCCTGTGCGGAGACCGAAGCGGCGAGCGCCAGGCCGAGGCCGGTGGCGAGCGCCAGGGACACCGGCTGATGGGTCATGTCCTGCACTCCCTGCGTTGGATGACGGATCGACTATAGCAACGGTTTGCACGGCCGTTGTTACACGCGCACACTGCCCGGATGGGCGCCATCTTCCATCTGCGGCACTACGGCCAGGCCACCGGCCTGGACCGCCATGACTACGCGCAGTGGGTGCTGCCAGTGCAGGGTGAACTGCAGTTCGAAATGGAAGGCCGCGGAGGTCGGCTGGACGTGCTGCAGGGGGCATTCGTGGCCGCCGGTGAGGCGCATGACCAGATGGCTGATGGTCCCAATGGTTTCGTGATCGTTGACTGTCCTCCGGGCGTACTTGATGACGGCACGCAGGAACATCTGTGCCGGCAGCGCTGGCTGCATCTGCCGCTGGCATTGCGCCGACGCCTGGCTGAGGTGCAGGCAGGGCAGTCGATGCCGGCGCTGCTGCCGCAGTTGCTGCAGGTATTTGCACCTGCCGGCAGTGGCGCGCGCATGCAGGGTCTGTGTGCGGCGGTGCAGGCCGACCCCGGGCAGGCGTGGCCAGTAGCGCGCATGGCGGCGTTCGTGGGGGTCAGCGAGAGCCGTTTGCATGCGCTGTTCCGGCAGGAGTTCGGGCTCAGCCCGCAGGCCTGGCTCAGTGCAAGCCGGTTGCGTTGGGCAAAGCACCAGCTGCGCACCAGCGTGGCGCCGATCAGCGATATCGCGCTGGCCGCGGGCTATTCCGAGCAGAGCGCACTGACCCGTGCGCTGCGCCGCGAGTGCGGCCAGACTCCCGCAGCGTGGCGCCGGGGCGCCGGACTGTAGGGTCGAGCCACGCTCGGCTTTGCGCACGCGCGGCCGGTCAGGGCAATAGCCTCGGTCAAGAGCGCCCGCTGGCCAGCGCTTACACTGCGCGGCCTGTTCTCTCCCCCCGAAGAACCCGAATGCGCAACAACCCGATGGCCCTGGGCATCGCCAATGGCGTTGCCGCTGGCGCGCTGTGGGGCGTGGTCTTCCTCGCGCCCGCCGTGCTGCAGTCGTTCAACGCCCTGCAATTGTCGGCCGGCCGCTATCTGGTCTACGGCCTGATCGCCGTAGTACTGCTGCTCCCGCGCTGGAAGCGGCTGGCACCGCAGCTGGGTCGCGCCGAATGGATCGGGCTGCTGTGGCTGAGCCTGGCCGGGAACCTGGTGTACTTCCTGCTGCTGGCCACGGCGGTGCAGTGGGCTGGCGGTGCGGCGGCGTCGCTGATTGTCGGCCTGATTCCGGTGGTGGTCACCCTGGTCGGCGTGCGCGAACAGGGTGCAGTGCCTTTGAAGCAGCTGCTGCCGGCACTGGGCCTGTGCGTGCTGGGCGTGGCCCTGGTTGGTTGGGAAGCACTGATGTCCGAGCACCTGGCAACCCCGTGGCGGCAGCGCCTGATCGGCCTGCTGTGCGCGTTCGGCGCGCTGTTCTCGTGGGCGTTGTACTCGATCGGCAACAGCCGCTGGCTGGCGCGTCGACCGGACTTGTCCAGCCACGACTGGTCGCTGCTGACCGGCGTCACCACCGGCGGCCTGGCCCTGCTGCTGGTGCCGATGGCCTTCATCGGGCACACCAGCGGGCACACGGCGGCGCAGTGGAGTGGCTTCTGGGCAATCAGCGCCGGTGTGGCGGTGGTGGCCTCGATCCTCGGCAATGCGTTCTGGAACCGCGCCAGCCGCCTGCTGCCGCTGACCCTGACCGGCCAGATGATCGTGTTCGAGACGCTGTTCGCGCTGGCGTATGCCTTCGCCTGGCAGCAGCGCTGGCCTTCGCTGCTGGAAGCGCTGGCGATCGTGTTCCTGGTGGCCGGCGTGATGCTGTGCGCGCATGCCCATCGGAGCCCACGGGCGATCGCCGAACATGCTGGCTGAATGCATGCGTCAAGCGTGCTGATGCCGCCTTGGTCTCAGATGCAACCAAATGCCGGCACGTTGAGCGATGATCGCGGCATTGGTTTTTTGCATCGCAGCACTTGACAGCAGGCAGGCGCACAGTGTTTTCTGTGCGTCATGGTTCTTGATGCCGCCCACGCCAGCTTGATCGCTCCCGCCACTGCGGGCCGTTCGACTGCGCCGGTCGCCACCACCACCATTACCACCACCACCGTCACCACTGCCCTGGTGCGGCCCGTCGTCTTCGTGTAACTCCCGAAAACCACGGCCCCGCACCATACAGGTGGCGGGGAAACTCGACACCTGCATGCGACGGGGCCTCCTGCCGAGGTCTGCATGTCTTCCCACGCCCCCGCTCATCCCGTTGCCCCGGCCGATCTGGCTGCACCGTCCATCGTCGTGCACAAGTTCGGCGGCACCTCGGTGGCCGATGCCGAACGCTACCGCCATGTCGCGGGCCTGCTGCTGGCCCGTCCCGAATCGCTGCAGGTCACTGTCGTTTCGGCAATGAAGGGCGTCACTGACGCGCTGATCGAGCTGGCCCAGCTGGCGGCCAAGGGCGACGAAGCCTGGCGCGAGGCCTGGCATGCGCTGCGCGCGCGTCACCGTGGCGCCGCCGTGGCCCTGCTGGGCGAGCAGGTGGGCGAGACCGTCGAATGGATCGACGCCCGCTTCGATCAACTGGCCGAAGTGCTGGCGGCGCTGGCGGTGATCGGCGAGCTGCCGCGCGAAGTGCTCGACCGCGTGCAGGGCCTGGGCGAAGTATTCTCCGCGCAACTGCTTGGCACCCAACTGCGTGCCTTGGGCGAAGACTGTGCGGTACTCGATGCACGCGACGTGTTGGTGGTCGGGCATGGCGAACTGGGCGTGGATGTCGACTGGGAGTCCAGCGCGGACCGCCTGGCCAAGTGGCGCCTGCGGCATCCGCAGATGCGCCTGGTCGCCACCGGTTTCGTTGCCCGTGACCGCCATGGCCGCATCACCACGCTCGGCCGCAACGGCAGCGACTATTCCGGCGCGATCTTCGCCGCGTTGTTCAATGCCGATGAACTGCACATCTGGACCGACGTCGACGGCGTGCTGTCGGCCGACCCGCGGCTGGTGCCCGAGGCGGTGCAACTGGAGTCACTGAGCTACGACGAGGCCTGCGAACTGGCTTATTTCGGCGCCAAGGTGGTGCACCCGCAGACGATGTCGCCGGCGATCCGCCTCGGCCTGCCGATCTTCATCCGCAATACGTTCCAGCCGGCGCATCCGGGGACGCGCATCAGCGCCGAGCGCTCGCCGCGCGGGCCGGTGAAGGGCCTGACCCTGAGCCCCGGGCTGTCCCTGTTGAACCTGGAAGGCACCGGCCTGATCGGCGTGCCCGGTACCGCCGAGCGCGTGTTCGCGGCGCTGCGCCAGGCGCAGGTGTCGGTGGTGATGATCTCGCAGGGTTCGTCAGAGCATTCGATCTGCTGCGTGGTGCGCGCTGCCGAAGCGGCGCGTGGCCGTGAGGCACTGCTGCACGCGTTCGCGCATGAACTGTCGGTAGGGCAGGTGCAGCGCGTGCAGGTCAGTGAGGGCGTCAGCGTGCTGGCGGCAGTGGGTGACGGCATGGCCGGCCAGCCCGGTGTGGCGGCGCGCCTGTTCGAGGCGCTGGGACGCGCGCAGGTGAACATCCTGGCGATCGCGCAGGGCTCGTCGGAGCGCAATATTTCTGTGGCGGTGGACAGTGCCGATGCCACCCGCGCATTGCGGGCCGCACATGCGGGCTTCTGGCTGTCGCCGCAGACGTTCGCGGTCGGCGTGATCGGGCCGGGCAACGTCGGCGCGGCACTGCTGGACCAGCTGCTGGCGGCCCGCCTGCAGCTGCTGGCCAAGGCCAATGTGGATCTTCGCCTGCGCGCGCTGGCCTCGCGTTCGCGCATGCGGCTGGAAGTGGATGGCCTGCACGCCGATTGGCGGGAGGCATTGCAGGACGCGGGCGAGCCCAGCGACCTGGATCGCTTCACCGAACACCTGCTGGCCGCGCACCTGCCGCATGCGGTGGTGATCGACTGCAGTGGCAGCGCCGACGTGGCCGAGCGCTATGAGGGCTGGCTGGCCGCCGGCATCCACGTGGTGACCCCGAACAAGCAGGCCGGTGCTGGCCCGCTGCCGCGCTACCAGCGCATCCGTGCTGCTGCGGCGGCCAGTGGTGCGCGCTTCCGCTACGAAGCCACGGTGGGCGCGGGCCTGCCGGTGATCACCACGCTGCGTGATCTGGTCGATACGGGCGACGAGGTGCTGGCGATCGAAGGCATCTTCTCCGGCACGCTGGCGTGGCTGTTCAACCGCTTCGACGGCAGTCAGCCGTTCTCGCAGCTGGTCGCGCAGGCGCGGTCGATGGGCTACACCGAGCCGGACCCGCGCGATGATCTTTCGGGCGTGGACGTGGCGCGCAAGCTGGTGATCCTCGCCCGCGAGGCCGGCCACGCGCTCAGCCTGGAACAGGTACAGGTGGAAAGCCTGGTGCCGGCGCTGCTGCGCGACGGCAGCGTGGATGACTTCATGGCGCGGCTGGGCGAGTCCGATGCCAGCCTGTTGCAGCGGTTGCAGGACGCGCGGGCGCGTGGCGCGGTGCTGCGCTACGTGGCACAGCTGGGCGCTGACGGTGCCTCGGTGGGCCTGCAGGAACTGCCCGCCGACCACGCCTTCGCCAACCTTCGGTTGACCGACAACGTGGTGCAGTTCCGTACCCGTCGCTACTGCGACAACCCGTTGGTGGTGCAGGGTCCGGGCGCCGGCCCGGAAGTCACCGCCGCCGGTGTGTTTGCCGATCTGCTGCGGGTCGCGGCCGGTGAAGGAGCGCGCCTGTGATCGCACGTGCGTTCGCGCCGGCCTCGGTGGCCAACGTGGCGGTGGGCTTCGATATTCTCGGTCATGCCATCGCCGGTGTTGGCGATACCGTGAGCGTGCGCCGCATCGAGGAACCGGTGGTCTGCATCGAAGCGATCCGTGGCAATGCGGTCGAGCTGCCGCTGGAGGCCGCCGGGAACACCGCGGGCGCTGCGCTGATGTCACTGCGCGAAGGCCTGGGCCTGGATTTCGGATTCGCGGTGGAGATCGACAAGGGCATTCCGTTCGGTTCCGGCATGGGCGGTTCGGCAGCGTCATGCGTTGCTGCGCTGGTTGCCGCCAACGCGCTGCTGGATGTACCGCTGTCGCGCGAGGCGCTGTATCCGTTTGCGCTGGATGGCGAGGCAGTGGCCAGCGGTGGCCGTCACGGTGACAACGTCGGCCCGCTGCTGCTGGGTGGCCTGGCGTTGTGTACGGCCGACCGCCTGTTGCCGATCCCGGTGCCGGCCAGCTGGCACAGCCTGCTGGTGCATCCGCACGCGGTGCTGGAAACACGCCGCGCACGCCAGGCGCTGCAAGGCAGCTATGCGCTGGGTGAATTCGTGGCACAGAGTGCGAACCTCGCGCTGGTACTCAGTGGTTGCCATCGTAGTGATGCGGCGCTGGTGCGGGCTGGATTGCGCGATGTGCTGGTGGAACCACGGCGGGCCGGCCTGATTGCAGGTTTCGAAGCAGCCCGCGATGCGGCGCTGTCGGCCCATGCAATGGGTGCGGGCATCTCCGGTGCCGGACCCAGCGTGTTCGCCTGGTTCGAGGACGCCGACCAGGCCCGCGCCGCTGCCGCACCGGTGCAGGCGGCATTTGCCGCCGCCGGTTTCGACAGCGATGCCTGGGTGTCGCCGCTGGATGCACCGGGAGCCCGCTTGTGCTGAATCCTTCCCCTTTCCTGGATACCGAACCCATGCAATTTGTTTCGACCCGGGGTCAGTCCCCGGCCGTTGGCCTCAGTGCGGCGATCGCTGCAGGATTGGCGCCCGATGGAGGGCTGTATGTTCCGCAGGTGCTGCCGGCGGCACGTGAGCTGCGGGCCGGCGCAACGCTGGGCGATACCGCCGCCGATCTGCTGGCACCGTTCTTTTCCGGCGACGCGCTGGAGTCTGCGTTGCCGTCGATCTGCCGGGAAGCGTTCGACTTTCAGGTTCCGCTGCGTGCACTGGGCGGCGGTGACCATGTGCTGGAGCTGTTCCATGGGCCGACGGCGGCGTTCAAGGATATCGGTGCGCGCTTCCTGGCCGGAACACTGTCGCGGCTGCAGGCCGGCAAGGACCGCGATCTGACGATTGTTGTCGCCACGTCTGGCGATACCGGCGCCGCCGTTGCTGCGGCCTTCCATCGCCAGCCCGGCGTGCGCGTGGTGGTGCTGTATCCGGATGGCCGCGTGTCACCGCGCCAGGCGCATCAGCTCGGTTGTTTCGGCGACAACATCCAGGCGCTGCGCGTGGCCGGTGCCTTCGACGATTGCCAGGCGATGGTCAAGCAGGCACTGGCTGACCGCGAACTGCAGGCGCAGGTGCCGCTGAGTTCGGCCAACAGCATCAGCCTCGGCCGCCTGCTGCCGCAGATGAGTTATTACGCGCATGCGGCGTTGTCCCATTACGCGACGCATCGTCGTCGGCTCAACCTGGTGGTGCCGACCGGCAACCTTGGCAATGCGATGGCGGCCGTGCTGGCGCGCGCGCTGGGCGTGCCGATCGGGCAGATCGTGCTGGCCACCAATGCCAATGCGGTACTGCCGGCGTACTTCAATGGCGGCGACTACCAGCCGCAGGCCAGCGTGGCTACGGTGGCCAACGCAATGGACGTGGGGGCGCCGAGCAACTTCGAGCGACTGCGCTGGCTCTACCACGGCGACGACGCGGAACTGCGTGCTGCGTTCCGCGCGTTCGCGGTGGATGACGTGACCATCCGCGCGACGATTGCGGCGGCGCACGCCAGCAACGGCGAACTGTTCTGCCCGCATACGGCCACAGCGGTGAAGGTGCTGCAGGACCTGCGCGCGCGCGGCGCCAAGGGCGACTGGGCGGTGGTGGCTACCGCACATCCGGCCAAGTTCGAGGCAGTGGTGGAGCCGTTGATTGGCGAATCAGTGGCCGTGCCGCCGGCGCTGGATGCGTTGCTGCAGCGGCCCGCGCACGCGGAACCGTTGGCCGCGGAGTATGCGGCGTTGCGCGAGGTGTTGCTGCGTTGATCGAAGGCATCTGGGGTTGCCGGCCAGCGGCCGGCACTACCCGTGCTGCGTCCACCTGGTAGTGCCGGCCGCTGGCCGGCAACCCAGCCAACCGCGATGCGGTCAGATCAACCCTTCACCGGCCAGCGTGCGCAACCCGTCCTCGTCGAGGATCTCCACCACGTTCAGGTGGGGCAGGGCGATCAACCCCTGCTGGCGCAGCTTGGTGAAGGTACGGCTGACCGTTTCCATGGTCAGGCCCAGATGGTCGGCGATGTCGCCACGCCCCATCGGCAGCGAGACGCGCAGGCCATCGCCACCCAGCTTGGCCTCGCGCGCGGCCAGGCGCAGCAGGAAGTCGGCCACTTTCTCGGCCGGCTGCAGCCGCGCCAGTGCCAGCGCGGCATCCTGCGCGGCGTCCAGCTCCTGGCAGGCACGCTGCAGCAGCTTGCGTTCCAGGTGCGGGAAACGGCTGCGAAGCGCCTTCATCTGCGGCAGCGCGACACGGCATACGCGGCTGTCTGCGATGGCCTCGATATCGTAGCGGTGGTGGTCACTGCCGCTCAGGCCCAGGTAGTCGCCGGGAAGCACGAAGCCATTGATCTGGCGGCGGCCATCGGCCAGGGTGCGCACCAGGCGCAGGGCGCCGCCGGTCAATGTATAGACATGGTCGCGCTCTTCGCCGGTGCGGGCCAGGGTACTGCCCATGCTGACCTGCTGGGAAACGGTGACCTGTTCCAGTGCCTGCACTTCATCGGGCGACAGCGCCGAGCACACCGCAAGGTGGCGAACCGAGCAGTGCAGGCAGTCCAGCGTGTTGCAGGACGGCGAGGCGGGATCGTTGGTGGCGGGCGGAGCGCCGGAAGGCCGTGACATGTTGCGGGGGCGTATCGCGGGCGGGGAGGGCCTTATGATACTTCAAGCGGCCGTTCGACCCTGCCCGAGGCGGGGGCGCTAGAATGTCGCCCCCTCCCACGTCCCGTTCCAGCAGGAGTTCCGCCCGTGATCAAGCCCCGTACCCCGCCCGGCACCCTTGAACTGTTGCCGCGCGAGCAGATTGCGTTCCAGCGCATGCTGGACGTGATCCGTCGCAACTACGAGCGCTTCGGGTTCCTGCCGGTGGAGACGCCGGTGTTCGAGCTGTCCGACGTGCTGCTGACCAAGTCCGGTGGCGAGACCGAGCGCCAGGTGTATTTCGTGCAGTCCACCGGTGCGCTGGCCAACGCCGCCGAATCGGGTGACCGTTCGCTGCCGGAAATGGCGCTGCGCTTCGACCTGACCGTGCCGCTGGCGCGCTACGTGGCCGAGCACGAGCATGAACTGACCTTCCCGTTCCGTCGCTACCAGATGCAGCGGGTGTACCGCGGCGAGCGCGCCCAACGCGGCCGCTTCCGTGAGTTCTACCAGTGCGACATCGACGTGATCGGCAAGGACAGCCTGAGCGTGCGATACGACGCCGAAGTGCTGGCGGTCATCCACGCGGTGTTCTCGGAACTGCGCATCGGTGACTTCAGCATCCAGCTGAACAATCGCAAGTTGATGCGTGGCTTCTTCGAGAGCCTGGGCGTGGCCGAGGGCGAGCGCCAGCTGGCAGTGCTGCGCGAAGTGGACAAGCTGGACAAGCGCGGCGCCGACTACGTGCGCGAGACGCTGGTGGGCGAGGGCTTCGAGATTCCGGCCGAGCAGGTCGAGAAGATCCTGGCGTTCGTGGCCGTGCGTTCGCAGGGCCATGCCGATGCACTGGCGCAGCTGGCCACGCTGGAAGCCGACGCCGGTTCTTCGGAGATCCTGCGTACCGGCGTCGCCGAACTGCGCGAAGTGCTGCAGCTGGTGCAGGCGCTGGGCGTGCCGGAAACCGCGTACTGCCTGAACTTCTCCATTGCGCGCGGCCTGGACTACTACACCGGCACCGTCTACGAGACCACGCTGACCGACCACCCGCAGATCGGTTCGATCTGCTCGGGCGGCCGCTACGAAGACCTGGCCAGCCACTACAGCAAGTCGAAGCTGCCGGGCGTGGGCATCTCCATCGGCCTGTCGCGCCTGTTCTGGCAGCTGCGCGAAGCCGGCCTGATCGATGGCATCGAGGGCAGCAGCGTGCAGGCGCTGGTGGCGCTGATGGACGAACAGGGCATGCCGCAGTCGCTGGACATCGCGCGCCGCCTGCGCGCCGGTGGCATCAACACCGAAGTGCAGATGGAGCCGAAGAAGATCGGCAAGCAGTTCCAGTACGCCGCCAAGGCCGGCATCCGCTTCGTGGTGCTGGCCGGTGAAGACGAGCTGGCGCGCGGCGTGGTGGCGGTGAAGGATCTGCTGCGCGAGCAGCAGTTCGAAGTGTCGCGCGACGAGCTGGCCAGCACCCTGCTGGTGGAGCTGGAGCAGTCCAAGGCGATGGTGTGAAGCCGGCCGCCGCAGGGGTGCTTGGCGTGCTCCTGCTGGCGGGCTGCTAGAGTGACCCGGCGCTGCGCAGTGCCCGGATGGGCCCGGCACGGTACCGGCTGCAGGTTGACCGCTGCCACGTGATCGACCGTGCGCAGCTTGAGGCTGACCTGCAGGCCTTGGCTTTGCGGAAGTGCCCGGCGGGCGGAGGGGTGTTGCAGAACATCCAGTCCCTGCCGAGCCGGCAGGGCAGCCTGTTCGGCGAATGCCTGCGGCGCGGGGCGCTGCAGGCCGAGGTGCACTGCCTGCCCTGAGTCGGGCCAGGTTGTTGATTTGAAAGCAGAACGCCCACCTTCTGGTGGGCGTTCTGCGTTTCTGAACGAAGCGCAGTCGAGCATGGCTCGACTCTACAAAAGCCGTTCTCGATCACTTTCCCAGCGAGATCCAGCAGATCGCGGCCAACTGTCGAAGGCGGGGAGGGTTCGGTGGCAGGGGTGTGAGCGGCATGGATGCCGCGACCAAGCCCCCACGGATGGGTTTACGGCGTCCCCTGCCACCGGACCCTCCCCGCCAACGCTCAGGAAATCAGCATTTGCTTTTGCTCTGGCTCTTGGCGGGTGCAGGGCAGCAGCCCTGCCGCCCCCTCAATCCTCGATTTGACGCACTGCGCAAGAATGCGCTAATGTACTAGCGCGCTATTACATTGATGCATGGAAACGACCCCGTGAAAGCCCGCCCCGAAATTGCCGCCAAAGACCCGAAGGCCGACCTTGAAGCCCTGGCCCGGGCCTTTGCCGCCCTGCGCGAGCCGGAACAGGTCGAGGCCTTCCTGCGCGATCTGTGCACACCGGCCGAGCTGGAAGCCATGGCCGACCGCTGGAAGGTGGTGCCGCTGCTGCAGCAGGGCGTGCCGTATCGCGAGATCCACGAGCGCACCGGGGTCAGCGTGACCACCACCGGACGGGTGGCGCGAACGCTCGAGCATGGCCATCGAGGCTATGCCGCCGCCATCGACCGCCTTGCTTCGCGCTGATCCGCGCCCCGTTCCGAACTTCGAGACCTCCCCCATGAGTGCAACCCAGGCAGCGCCGGCACGAGACCGGCTGCGTATCGCCATCCAGAAGAGTGGCCGGCTGGCCGAGCCCGCCCGCAACCTGCTCAGTGCCTGTGGCCTGAGCTGGCGCGAGAGCCGCGACAAGCTGTTCTGCTACGGCGAATCGCTGCCGGTGGACCTGCTGCTGGTGCGCGACGACGACATCCCCGGCCTGATCGCCGACGGCGTCTGCGACCTCGGCATCGTCGGCCGCAACGAGCTGGACGAGCAGGCTGCGGCACGTCGCCAGATCGGCCTGCCGGATGCCTACCAGGCACTGCGCGGACTGGGCTTTGGCCAGTGCCGGCTGATGCTGGCGGTACCCGAGGAGTGGCAGTGGCAGGGACCGGCGCAGCTGGCCGGTGCCCGCATTGCCACCAGTTACCCGGCCATCCTCAAGCAATGGCTGGCCGAACAGGGCGTGGACGCACAGGTGGTCGAGCTGTCCGGGTCGGTGGAAATCGCCCCGCGCCTGGGTACCGCCGACCTGATCTGCGATCTGGTCTCCAGCGGCGCCACGCTGCGCGCCAACCAGCTGACCCCGGTGCACAACCTGCTCGACAGCGAGGCGGTGCTGGCCGGTGCGGTGCGCGTGCCGGATGATGCGCGTGCGTCGCTGCGCGCGATGCTGCTGCGCCGCCTCGACGGCGTGGTGCAGCGCCAGGACCGCAAGCTGTTGATGTTCCGCGCCAGCGAGGATCGCGTCGACGCGCTGGCGCAGCTGCTGGCCGATGCCGAGCCGCTGGTGCGGCTGCCGGCCGACGGCGGCGCACTGCGCCTGCAGACCATGTGCCCGGGCCCGCTGAGCTGGCAGCGCATGGAGGAACTCGAGCGCGCCGGCGCGCAGGGCTTGATGGTACTGAGCGTGGAGCGGTCGCTGGCATGAACCGTCTGATCTGGTCCCGACTTGATGAGGCCGCGCGCAGTGGGGCACTGACCCGCCCGGTGCAGACCGTGGCGCAGCAGACCCGCGACGCGGTGGCGACGCTGATTGCACAGGTGCGCGCGCAGGGCGACGATGCGCTACGTGCGATCACCGCACGTTTCGACGGTGTCGAGCTGCGATCGTTCGAAGTGAGCGAAGCCGAGTTCGCAGCGGCTGATGCCGCCGTCCCCGCCGAACTGCGCCAGGCGATGGTCGAAGCTGCCGAACGCATCGCCCGCTTCCACGCCGCCGGCATGGGTACGGGGTATGCGGTGGAAACCGCGCCGGGCGTGGTCTGCGAACGCATGCTGCGGCCGATCGGCCGCGTCGGCCTGTACGTGCCGGCCGGCAGCGCACCGCTGCCGTCCACCGCGTTGATGCTGGGCGTGCCCGCGCAGCTGGCCGGCTGCCCGCAGGTGGTGCTGTGCACGCCGCCACGCGCCGACGGCACGGCCGATCCTGCGGTGCTGGTGGCCGCACGCCTGACCGGCGTGCAGCGCGTGTTCAAGCTGGGCGGCGCCCAGGCCATCGCTGCGATGGCTTACGGCACGGCCAGCATTCCGGCCTGTGACAAGCTGTTCGGGCCGGGCAACAGCTTCGTGACCGAAGCCAAGCAGCAGGTCGCACAGGACGGCGCCGCCGCCATCGACATGCCGGCCGGTCCCTCCGAAGTGCTGGTGATTGCCGATGCAGGTGCAAACCCGGCGTTCGTCGCCGCCGACCTGCTGTCGCAGGCCGAGCACGGCCCGGATTCGCAGGTGCTGCTGCTGACCGACGATACCGCGATGCTGGCGGGGGTCGAGGCCGAAGTCGAGCGCCAGGTGGCCTTGCTGCCGCGCCAGCAGATCGCACGCCAGGCGCTGTCGGCCTCGCGGCTGATCCAGGTCGACTCGTTGGACGAAGCCTTCGCGATCAGCAACCGCTATGCACCGGAGCACCTGATCCTGGCATTGCGTGATCCGCGTGCGTGGCTGGACAAGGTGCAGGCGGCCGGCTCGGTGTTCCTGGGTGATTACACCCCCGAGGCACTGGGCGACTACTGCAGCGGCACCAACCACGTGCTGCCCACCGCGGGTGCCGCACGTGCCTACAGTGGTGTCAGTGTGGCCAGCTTCCAGAACCTGATCAGCGTGCAGAGCGCCAGCGCCGCCGGCCTGGCAGCGATTGGCGGCTGCGCGCGCATCATCGCCAGTGCCGAAGGCCTGGATGCACATGAACGTGCGGTCGCAGTGCGCATGGAGGTGGCAGCATGAACGCGGCTATCGATGATGTGCTGGCACTGGTTCGCCCGGATCTGCAGGCCTTCGCCGGCTACAGCTCGGCGCGCAGTGCGGCGGTGCAGGGCGAGGTCTGGTTGAACGCCAATGAATCGGCCTGGGCCAATCCCGCTGATGCCGCGGGCAGCAGCCGGCGCTATCCCGAACCGCAGCCGTTGGCATTGCGCGAGGGACTGGCGGCGCTGTACGGCGTGACGCCACAGCAGCTGCTGATCGGTCGCGGCAGCGACGAAGCCATTGATCTGCTGGTGCGTGCCCTGTGCGTGCCGGGCCGCGATGGCGTACTGGTCACGCCGCCGGTGTTCGGCATGTACGCCGTCTGCGCACGCCTGCAGGGCGCCGCATTGATTGAAGTGCCGCTGGTGGACAGCGAGGATGGCCTGCGCGCCGATCTGGATGCGGTGATCGACACCGCCAGGGCGCGCAATGCCAAGCTGGTGTTCCTGTGCGCACCGTCGAACCCGGCCGGCAGTGATATCGCCCTGGACGAGCTCGAACGGGTGGCGGTTGCGTTGCGCGGGCAGGCACTGGTGGTGGTGGACGAGGCCTATGTCGAGTACGCGCAGCGTCCGTCGGCGACCACGTTGCTGGCCGCGCACGCCAACCTGGCGGTGCTGCGCACGCTGTCGAAAGCACACGCACTCGCGGCCGCGCGCATTGGAACGCTGATCGCGGTCCCAGAGCTGATTGCCGTGCTGCGCCGCTGCCAGGCGCCGTATCCGGTGCCGACCCCGTGCGCGGAACTGGCCGTGCAGGCCCTGCAGCCGGCCGCGCTGGCACGCACCGCCGAGCGCGTGGCCACGGTCATCGCCGAGCGCGAACGCCTGCGAACGGCACTGGCCAGCCTGCCCGGTGTACGCCGGGTGTACGCCTCGTCCGGCAACTACCTGCTGGTCCGCTTCGCCGATGCGCAGGCGGCGTTCGATACGCTGCTTGCTGCAGGGGTGGTGGTGCGCGACCAGCGCGCCGCGCCGCAGCTGGGCGATGCGCTTCGCATCAGTATCGGCAGCCCGGAAGAGAATGACCGCGTGCTCGCGGCCCTGTCGGCGCGGAGGGCCGCAGCATGACCCCGATCCTGTTCATCGACCGCGACGGCACCCTCATCGAGGAGCCGGCCGACTTCCAGATCGATGCCTACGAGAAGCTGCGCTTCGTGCCGCAGGTGATCCCGGCGCTGCTGAAACTGCGGGATGCCGGCTACCAGTTCGTGATCGTCACCAACCAGGATGGCCTCGGCACCGACAGCTACCCGCGTGCCAGCTTCGATGGCCCGAACGACCTGATGCTGCAGATCTTCGAGAGCCAGGGCATCACCTTCCGTGACGTGCTGATCGACTGCAGCTGGCCGCACGACAATGCGCCGACCCGCAAGCCGGCCATCGGACTGATGACGGCTTATCTGCAGGACCGCAGCATCGACTGGGCGCGTTCGGGCATGGTCGGCGATCGCATCACCGACCTGCAGTTTGCCGACAACCTCAACATCCGCGGTTTCCAGTTGCGCACCGAGCAGTTCGGTGGTCAGTGGGACTGGCCGGGCATTGCCCATGCGCTGGCCGACGCGCCGCGCACCGCCGTGGTCCAGCGCAACACGAAAGAAACGAAGATCCGCGTCGAACTGGACCTGGATCGCGCGGGTGATGCACGCATCTCCACCGGCCTGCCGTTCTTCGACCACATGCTGGAACAGATCGGCAAGCACGGTGGCTTCGCGCTGGACATCCAGGCCGAGGGTGACCTGCACATCGACGAACACCACACCATCGAGGATACCGGGCTGGCCCTGGGCCAGGCCCTGCGCGAGGCGCTGGGCGACAAGCGCGGCATTGGCCGCTACGGCTTCACCCTGCCGATGGACGAGACGCTGGCCAGCGCCGCACTGGATTTCAGCGGCCGCCCCTACTTCGTGTTCGAGGGCGAGTTCAAGCGCGAGCGCGTGGGCGATATGCCGACCGAGCTGGTGCCGCATTTCTTCCGCTCGCTGTGCGATGCCAGCGGCCTGAACCTCAACCTGCAGGTACGCGGCGACAACGATCACCACAAGGTGGAGGCCTGCTTCAAGGCGCTGGCGCGCGCATTGCGCCCGGCATTGGCCCGCCAGGGCACCGCGCTGCCTTCCACCAAGGGGGCGCTGTGAGCGACGTTGCGCTGATCGACGCCGGCGGCGCCAACCTCGGCTCGGTGCGCTACGCATTGGAGCGCCTGGGTGCGACGGTGCGGCTGGTGCGCGATGCGGACGGTCTGGTCGGTGCGCAGCGGGTGATCCTGCCCGGCGTCGGCGCCGCCGGTCCCGGCATGCAGCGCCTGCATGCGCAGGGCCTGGTGGAACCGCTGCAGCAACTGGAGGTGCCGTTGATGGGCATCTGCCTGGGCATGCAGCTGCTGTTCGAGCGCTCCGAGGAAGCGGGTGTGGAGACACTGGGCCTGATTCCCGGCGTGGTGCGCAAGCTGGTGCCGGCCTGCGGCATCCGGGTGCCGCACATGGGCTGGAACCGCCTGCTGCCACTGCGCGAATCGCTGCTGCTGCGCGGCGTGCCGGAGCGTGCCAGCGCCTACTTCGTGCACAGCTACGCGGCCCCCCTCAATACCCACACCGTCGCTGCCTGCGACCACGGCGGCCTGTTCACCGCCGTGGTGGAGCAGGGGCGTTACTACGGCGCACAGTTCCACCCCGAGCGCTCCGGCGAGACCGGCTCGCTGATGCTGCGCAATTTTCTCGAGGGCACTGCTGCATGAGTTTCATCGTCTACCCCGCGCTGGATATCCGCGATGGCCGCGTGGTGCGGCTGCGCCAGGGCGACTACGCGCAGGAAACCTCCTATGGGGATGATCCGTTGCCGCGCGCGCAGGCCTTCGCCGCGCAGGGTGCGCAGTGGATGCATCTGGTCGATCTGGACGCTGCGCGCGCCGGTGGCTACACCCTGGCGCCGCTGCTGTCGTCGATCCGCGCGCAGACATCGCTGCAGGTGCAGACCGGCGGTGGCGTGCGCGGCCGCGACGATGTGGCGCGCATCCTCGATGCCGGCGCCGGTCGCGTGGTGGTCGGCTCGCTGGCGGTGCGTCGCCCCGATGAAGTGGTCGGCTGGCTGGAGGAATTCGGCGCCGAGCGCATCACGATTGCGCTGGACGCGCGCCAGGACGCGCAGGGGCAGTGGCAGCTGCCGGTGCACGGCTGGACCGAGAACGCCGGGGTGACCCTGGATGAGCTGGCTCAGCGCTACGCGCGCGCCGGCATGCGCCACCTGCTGTGCACCGATATCGCTCGGGACGGCATGCTGGCCGGGCCCAACATCAGCCTCTACCAGCACCTGTCGGCGCTGCTGCCGGGCGTGGCCGTGCAGGCCTCCGGTGGCATCCGTGACGTGACCGATGTGGCCGAGGCGCGTGCCGCCGGCTGCGGCGGTGCGATTCTCGGCAAGGCACTGCTGGAGCAGCGCATGGACCTGGCGGAGGCACTGGCATGTTGAGCCGCCGCATCATTCCCTGCCTGGACGTGCGCGATGGCCGCGTGGTCAAGGGCGTGCGCTTCCGCGACCACGTCGACATGGGCGACATCGCCGAGTTGGCGCAGCGCTATCGCGACCAGGGGGCGGACGAGCTGGTGTTCTATGACATCGGCGCCAGCCCCGAGGCGCGTTCGGTCGACGTGGCGTGGATCGAGCGCATCGCACGCTTGATCGACATTCCGTTCTGCGTGGCCGGTGGCATCGACAGTGTGGAAACCGCGCGCCGCGTGCTGTTTGCCGGTGCCGACAAGGTGTCGATCAACTCGCCGGCGCTGGGGCGCCCGGAGCTGATCACCGAGCTGGCGGACGAGTTCGGCGTGCAGTGCGTGGTGGTGGGCGTCGATTCGGTGCGCGAGGCCGACGGGCAATGGCGGGTGCGTCGTTTCAGCGGCGATCCGGACAAGACCCAGGCGGTGCCGCTGCGCACCCTGGACTGGATCGTCGAAGCACAACGGCGTGGCGCGGGCGAGATCGTACTGAACTGCATGGACAGCGATGGCGTGCGCCGTGGCTACGATGTCGTGCAGCTGCAACAGGCGCGGGCACTGTGCCAGGTACCGTTGATCGCCTCGGGCGGTGCCGGTGAGATGGAGCACTTCGCCGAAGCCTTCGACCAGGCCGACGTCGACGGCGCGCTGGCCGCCAGCGTGTTCCACAGCGGCGCCATCGCCATTCCGGAATTGAAGCGCTACCTGCGCGGACAGCAGATCGAGGTGCGGGATGTCTATTGAAGTCAGGCCGTCGTTGGACGCATTGCAGGCGCTGGACTGGAGCAAGGGCGACGGCCTGCTGCCGGCGGTGGTGCAGGATGCCGATACCCTGCAGGTACTGATGCTGGGCTATGTGAGTGCCGAATCGCTGGCGGCCACGTTGGCCATCGGCCACATGACCTTCTTCAGCCGCAGCAAGCAGCGGTTGTGGACCAAGGGCGAGCAGTCCGGCAACGTACTGGTGGTGCAGTCGATCAGCGTCGACTGCGATGCCGATACTTTGCTGGTGATGGCACGGCCGGCGGGGCCAACCTGCCACACCGGTGCAGAGAGCTGCTTCGACCAGGCGCCGAAGGATTTCCTGGGCGGGCTGGGCCAGCTGGTGGCGATGCGTGAGGCGCAACGCCCGCCGGGCAGCTACACCACCAGCCTGTTCGAGGGCGGCATCCGCCGTATCGCACAGAAGGTGGGCGAGGAGGGCGTGGAGACCGCCCTGGCGGCGGTGGCGCAGGATGATGAGGCGTTGCTGGGCGAGGCCTCGGACCTGCTGTACCACCTGCTGGTGCTGCTGCGCGCGCGCGGGCTGTCGCTGGATGATGCGCGCGCGGTGCTGGAAAAACGCCATCGTTGACGTGTGGTAGTGCCAGCCGCTGGCCGGCAAGCCCCGGATGCCCGACGTTCATGAGGCTGCCGGCCAGCGGCCGGCACTACCGGCATGCGTCATCGCGTGCGCGATGTCATCAACGGAATCTACAATAGGCGGTCTTTCTTTACCCGGACCGCCCATGAAACTGCCTGCCGCCTGGCTGTGCTGCCTGTTGCTGACCTCGCCGGCCTGGGCCGCGGACACCGTGGTCACCGGCAAGGTCTATCTGGAGCGCGACGGCAAACCCGGCCGCGGTGCGACCGATCCGGGCCTGGCCGGCGTGCAGGTCTCCAACGGCGAGGCCATCGTCAAGACGGCTGCAGACGGCAGCTACAGCCTGCCGGTGCGTGATGGCCAGACCGTGTTCGTGATCAAGCCCGATGCGTATTCCTTCCCGAAAGCGGCCGACGGCCTGCCTTCGTTCTGGCGGCACTATCGCCCGAACGGTTCGCCGGCGTTGAAGTACGGCGGCATCGCCGCGACCAGCGACGTCACCCGCAACTGGGATTTCGCCCTGCAGTCGGATCGCCATGACAGTCGGCGCGGCTTCCAGATGCTGGTGTTCACCGATTCGCAGACCGCCAGCCTGAAGGATATCGGCTACTACCAGCAGGCGATCGTCGCGCCATTGGTGGGACAGACCAAGGCGCGCATGGGCACCACCCTGGGTGACATCGTCAACGATGACCTGACCCTGTATCCGGCGATCAACAAGGTCACCACCGGACTTGGCGTACCGTGGTTCCACGTGCCGGGCAACCACGATCTCGACTTCGATGCGGCCAGCGACGAACACTCGCTGGACAGCTGGCGCAACTTCTACGGTCCGGACACCTACGCGGTGGAAGAGGGCGGCGCCAGTTTCGTGTTCCTGGACGACGTGGTGTACGACCCCAAGGCCAAGCCGAAGTACATCGGCGGCCTGCGCGAAGACCAGTTCGCCTTCCTCGCCAGCTACCTGAAGGGCCTGCACAAGGATCGCCTGCTGGTGCTGGGCATGCACATCCCGCTGTTCGACGCGGCGCCGGGGCGCGAGACCTTCCGCCATGCCGACCGCCAGCGCCTGTTCGACCTGCTGAAGGACTTCCGCAACGTGCTGGTGCTCAGCGGCCACAGCCACACCCAGCAGCACGTCTACCATGGCAAGGCCGAGGGCTGGAACGGCGAAAAGCCGCTGCACGAGTACAACGTGGGTGCCAACTGCGGTGCGTTCTGGTCAGGCGTGAAGAATGCCGCCGGCGTGCCGGACAGCACCATGAGTGATGGCACGCCGAAGGGCTATGCGTTGCTCGACGTGGCCGGCAATGGCAGCTACAGACTGCAGTACCGCGTGGCCGGAAAACCGGCCAGCGAGCAGATCGGCCTGCATGCGCCGAAGGTGCTGCGCCAGGGCGCCTACCCGGCCTGGGGCATCTATGCCAACGTCTACATGGGTGAGGATGCCAGCGTGGTCGAGTACCGCGTCGATGGTGGCGCCTGGCAGCCGATGAAGCAGGTCAGCCAACCCGATCCGCGCCTGATGGTGGAGAACGTGGCCGACGATCTTGCAATCAGCCTGCGTGGCTACGACCGCTCGCCGGAGGCCACCGCATCGCCGCACCTGTGGCGTGGCGCGCTGCCGACCGATCTGGCCGTGGGCAGCCACAAGGTCGAGGTGCGCTCGACCCAGCCCGACGGCGCGGTGTTCACCGCCAGCACCAGCTACAGCCTGCAGACTGCCCAGCCCTGATCCACGGCGCCGCTGCCCAACGCGAAAGGACCCCGCATGGATATCCGCTTCATGGCCGGCACCACGCCGGTGACCCTCAGCCGCCACTGGTTCACCGGCGCGATGCAGTTGCAGAGCGCCACCGAGACGGTCTGGGTGCAGCACCCGCTGCATCCGGGCACCCACTTTTCGTTCTCGCTGGTACAGTCGTGGCTGCGCCACATCGCCGGCCATGAAGTGCTGGTCGAGCGCACCCGGCCGCTGCTGTTCGCCGGCTTCCGCCCGCAGCGGCTGCGCGTGCTGGTGGATGGTGTGCAGGTGGCCGAACAGGAAGGCATGTAGGCCAACCTGAACCATCGGCGCGCTAGGCAAAGCCGCCCCGATGCCTGAGAATCGGGGCGATTCAATCGATCCAAGCAGGCCAGCGTGACCATCGCAGCAGCGTCCCCGGTTTCCTCCGACTCCGCCCGCGGCGGTCTTCCACGCCGTCTGGTCGTTGCCGATGTCGGCGGCACCTTCGCCCGCCTTGCGCTGGCTGAAACCCAACCCGGCCAGGCGCCGCTGCTGGGCAGCCATCGCACCTATGCCTGCGCCGAGCATCCCAGCCTGGCGGCGATCCTGGCCGATTTCACCGCCGGCCTTGGCCAGACGGTGCAGACCGCGGTGGTGGCCATTGCCGGCCTGCTCGATGGCGATGTGCTGATCAATTCCAACCTGCCATGGACGGTTTCGCTGTCGGCCACCCGCGCGCAGTCCGGGTTGGGCGAACTGCAGCTGATCAACGATTTCGAGGCGGTGGCGCTGGCCATCCCCTATCTGCGGCCGGACACGCTGGTGCCGCTGAACGGCGATGCTGATCCGGCGCAGGCATTCCCGGCGCTGGTGCTGGGTGCCGGTACCGGCCTGGGCGCCGCACTGCGCTTTGCCGACGGCGAGCGCCCGGTGCTGGCCAGCGAGATCGGCCATGCCGCGCTCGGCGCCGGCAACACGCTGGAATTGCAGGTGCTGGGCAAGCTGCTGCAGCGCTGGCCGCACGTGGACAACGAACGCGTGCTGTCCGGTAGTGGCCTGATGAACCTGTACCCGTGCCTGTGCGAGCTGCGCGGCGTCACCCCGGTGTGGACCAGTACCGAGGCGCTGATCGGTGCCGCCCGCAGCGGCGAGGATGCACTGGCGGTGGAAACGCTGCAGGTGTTCTGTGCCTGGCTGGGCAGCCTGGCCGGCGACGCGGCGATCGCCGTCGGTGCGCGCTCGGTGTACCTCGCCGGAGGTATTTCCGCGCATGTGCAGGATTTCCTGGCCGATGGCCGCTTCCGTGAGCGCTTCCTCAACAAGGGCGTGCTGACCGAGGTGCTGCGCCAGGTGCCGGTATGGCGAGTGGAGCACGGCCAGTTGGGCGTGCTCGGCGCAGCGGTCTGGCACGCCGCACGGCAGCCCACGCACGACTGATCGGCAGGGTCGGCATCGGGCCGGCCGTGCATTGCAGACTGGGAGGGGAAGATGGTGGATCGCAGGCAGTTCCTGCAGGCCGGTGCACTGGCCGCAGGCATGGCGGCTTTGCCGGGCGTGCAGGCGCACACGCAGGGTGGGGCCAAGGTGGTGTCGACCTGGGACTTCGGCGTACCGGCCAACCAGGCCGCGTGGAAGGTGCTGGCGCAGGGCGGCAGCGCGCTGGATGCGGTGGAAGCGGGTGCACGCTGGGCCGAGAGCGAGCTGTGCAACCCTACCGTCGGCCATTGCGGTAATCCGGATCGCGACGGCGTGCTGAGCCTGGATGCGAGCATCATGGATGGCGATGGCCGTTGTGGCGCAGTGGCCGCGCTGGTCGACATCCTGCATCCGGTGTCGGTGGCCCGCAAAGTGATGGAGAACAGCCCACACGTGCTGCTGGTGGGCGAGGGCGCGCAGCAGTTCGCGATGCAGCAGGGTTTCGAGCGCAAGCACCTGCTGACGCCGCAGGCCGAAGCGGCCTGGCGCGAGTGGCTGAAGACGGAGAAGTATCAGCCGCAGATCAACGCCGAGCGCCGTGGTATTCCCGGCAACAGCGACAACCACGACACCATTGGCATGCTGGCGCTGGATGCCAAGGGCCACCTTGCAGGTGCCTGCACCACCAGCGGCATGGCCTGGAAGCTGCACGGCCGGGTCGGCGACAGCCCGATCATCGGTGCCGGCCTGTATGTCGACAACGACGTGGGCGCGGCCACTGCTTCGGGCGTGGGTGAAGAGATGATCCGCAACGCCGCTTCGTTCCTGGTGGTCGAACTGATGCGCCAGGGGCGCTCGCCGGCACAGGCCTGCCGTGAAGCCATCGACCGCGTGGTGCGCAAGCGCCCCGAAGCGAGCAAGACATTGCAGGTCTGCTTCCTGGCCATGAACAAGCAGGGCGAGGTGGGCGCCTACGCGTTGCATCGCGGCTTCGTCTACGCCGTGTGCGATGCGCAGCGCCGGGATGACCTGCGCGACTCGCCGTCGATCTACACGAGCACCCAGGCGTGAGCACGCGGCTGACCCTGGAGGTTGCCAGTAACTCGCTGGCTTCGGCGCTGGCCGCCCAGGCCGGCGGCGCCGACCGCATCGAGCTGTTCGACAACCTGGCCGAGGGAGGCACCACGCCGTCGTTCGCCACCATCGCGCTTGCGCGCGAACGCCTGTCGATTCCGCTGTTCGTGCTGGTGCGACCCCGCCCGGGCGACTTCCACTACGACGCGCTGGAAACCGAACTGATGCTGCGTGACATCGCGCAGTGCCGCGCGCTCGGCTGCGATGGCGTGGTGATCGGTGCGCTGGATGTGCAGGGCGGCATCGACGTGGCGCTGTGCCGTGAACTGGTGCAGGCTGCAGGGCCGCTGCAGGTGACCTTCCATCGCGCCTTCGATGCCGCCCGCGATCTGCCGGCGGCACTGGAACAGGTGATCGAACTGGGTTGCCAGCGCGTGCTGACCTCGGGCGGCCAGGTCAGTGCCGAGGCCGGTGCCGATGTGCTGGCGGGCCTGGTCACCCAGGCGGCGGGACGTATCACGGTGATGGCCGGCGCCGGGCTGGGCCCGGCCAATGTCGCCGCCGTCGCACGACGCAGCGGCTGCACCGAACTGCACGCCTCAGCCAAAGGCCTGCGGCGCTCGGCGATGCAGTTCCAGAACCCGGACCTGCGCGGACTGGACCCGGACTGGAGCCAGACCGCCACCGCGACCGTGGCCGCGCTGCGACAGGCGCTGGACGGCTGAGAGCTGGCCGGGGTCGGATCCCTTCGCAGAAGGGCTCTGACCCCACTCGACGCAATCGGGTCAGAGCCCCTCTGCGAGGGGATCCGACCCCGGCGCTGTCCTACGCCGGACAAATCCGTTCCGCGCGCGATTGTCGCGATCGTGTCATTGACGTGTGCTCTGTTCTCTCAGCGATGTTTCGCAACCCTTTGATTGTTCTGGATGCCGGCGGCCGATAGCGGCATTCCCTCGGGCATTGCTGCATCGCCGCATGCCCGGCGTGGTTCAGCTGTGCTTTAGTTTGGATCGATCCACAGGGGAGGGCGTCGGACGGTCTTGAACCGATCCAGGTGCCCGGATCAGCTGTAGTGCCGCGCCACCACCCGTCCGTGCGTCCACACTTTCGAAGAGCAACCACCCATGGCTCAGATCGTCCGCAAGCGTCGTCACCTGCTGTCCCAGGCCCTGGTCCTGGCCCTGTTGCCCCTGGCTGCCAGCGCGCAGGAGGCCGCCAGTTCATCCACCAAGGATCTCGACGCGGTCACCGTCACCGGCTCGCGCATCAAGCGCGCCAGCGTCGAAGGCCCGGCACCGGTCAACGTGATCACCGCGGCGCAGATCCAGAAGGAAGGCTTCGTCAGCGTGTACGACGCGCTGAAGACCCTCACCGAAGCGACCGGCACCGTCGAAGCCGCTTCGCAATGGGGATCGCACACGCCCAATGCCAGCGGCCTGAACCTGCGCGGGATGGGCCCGAACCGCTCGCTGCTGCTGGTCAACGGCCGTCGCGTGGCCGACTACCCGCTGCCCTATGGCGGTGAAACCAACTTCTCCAACTACGGCAACATTCCGGCCGCGGCGGTGGAGCGCATCGAAGTGCTGACCGGTGGCGCCTCGGCCATCTATGGCTCGGATGCGATCGCCGGCGTGGTCAACGTCATCCTGAAGACCAACTACGACGGCGACGAAGTGCGCGTGCGTGGCGGCACCTCCACCGAGGGTGGGCGCGACACCTGGGACCTGTCCTGGGCCGGCGGCAAGACCGGTGACAACTGGAGCGTGACCTACGCGCTGCAGTACACCAAGCGCGATCCGTTGTTCGGCCGTGACCGCCCGCAGATGGACGACGCCGATGATGCGCCGTACCCGTCCTGGAACATGGAACAACGCAAGGTCGGCTTCCGTCCTACCGCCGGACTGGCGTTGATCGATCCGACCACGGGCCAGCGCCTGGCGCCGCCCACCGGCACCTGCGAGAAGTTCGGCAGTGAGTACTACACCGCCGATCGACTGGTCTACAACTACGCCGCCAACACCATCACCAACACCGGCCGCCTGTGCGGCATGAGCGCCGACTACGCCAACTGGCTGCTCACCGGCGGTGCCGAGAACGTGTCCGGCAACCTGTATGCCACCTTCGATTTCAGCAATGACCTGCAGGCCTGGACCAACCTGGCGGTGTACCGCTCCGAAGCGATCTGGGGCACCAATCCGCCCGGCGTGTCGCTGGTCGACGATGACAACGGCTACTACTGGGACGCCAACCGCAACCGTCCGATTCTTGGCGTGCGCCAGTTCACCCCGAATGAGGTTGGCGGGCTGGATACGTTGCGCAACACCAACCGCGAACTGTCCTGGGACTGGAGCGCCGGCCTGCGTGGCCGCCTCGCTGACCGCTTCGACTGGAGCGCCACGGTGGGGCGCTCGTACTACCGCGTGGAAGAGCGGCAGAACGTGGTCGACAAGCAGAAGTCGTACGACTACTTCCTCGGCCCGAAGCTGGGCACCACGGCCGATGGCGAGGCGATCTACGCCTTGAACGAATCGCGCTGGTGGAATCCGCTGACGCCGGACCAGTACTGGCAGATGGGTACGGTGGCGAAGAACCGTGCGGCGTCCTGGGTCAACCAGGCCTCGGCCGATATCACCGGCGAACTGTTCCAGGGCTGGGCCGGCCCGATCTCGTTCGCCGCAGTGGCTGAAGTCGCGCAGCAGGGTTATCACCTCAGCCCTGACCCACGTGCCGGCATCGACTTCGACCTGCAGAACGTCGATCGCGGTGGCGGCGAGCGCACCCGCTATTCGGCCGGCGTCGAGTTCAAGATTCCGCTGCTGGACAGTGTGACCGCCACTGCGGCCGCGCGCTATGACCGCTATGGCAACTACAAGGCCGACGACAGCAGCGAAGCACTGAACATCGGCAGCCAGAAGGAAACCACCTGGAACGTCGGCCTGGAATGGCGCCCGGTTGAATCGCTGCTGGTGCGTGGCTCCTATGCCACCAGCTTCCATGCGCCGGACATGCATTACCTGCTGGGCCAGCCGAGCAGCTCCGAAGTGCAGACCTATGACCGCCTGCGCTGCATCCAGAGCGGTGCCTACCTGGTCAACAACTGCGGCGTGGGCAACACCGATGTCTGGTACACCTTCGACGTGAACCGCCGTGGCACGCCGCTGCTGCGCTCGGAAACCGGTGATTCGTGGACGGTCGGTTTGGTCTGGGACGTGATGCCGAACCTGTCGGTCAGTGCCGACTACTGGGCGATCAAGCTGGAAGACATGATCGTCGACGTCGGCGCCGATGAGGTGCTGGCCAGCGAGGCCGGCTGCCTGACCGGCAAGAACATCGATGGCACGCCATGGGCCAATCCGGCCGGTGGCGAATACTGCGCCGGCATCCTGGCCCGCGTGAACCGTGACGGCAGCGGCCGCCTGGTGTCGATCGAGCGCGGCCCGTTCAACCTGGCCAGCCGCGAAGTACGTGGTGTCGACCTGACCGCACGCTATCGCCTGGAAACCGCGCAGTGGGGCAGCTTCCAGCTGGGCCTGAACTACACCAACCAGATCTCGACCAAGGAACAGCGCTACGCCAACGACCCGAACCCGGAACGCCGCGACCGCGACCTGCGCAGCAAGCTGCGCGCGAGCCTGGCCTGGCAGCGCGGCAACTGGAATGCCAATGTCTATGCCGACCGCGTGGGCTCGGTGCCGGGCGTGCGCTACCACTGGGGCACCGACCGCCTGGACAACCCCGGCGGCTGCCTTCCGTTCGCCGACGGCTACGTGCCCAGCGACAGCCCGTCGCTGAACTGCCTGGAGCCGGCGACACGTCCCGACGGCTCGCCGAACCCGAACCCCAATGCCGGGCAGCAGACGGCGCGCTACTACGGTCGAGTGGGGCCGTTCATCACCTGGAACTTCAACGTGGGCTACCAAGTGACCGAACACGCGAAGGTAAACGTGTACGTCAACAACGCCTTCAACGCCGCCAGCTGGAACCACAAGGACCCGTACAAGCTGGATTACGACTTCGCCCCGACCCGCCTGCTGGGCGCGGTCGGCCGCGAGTTCGCGTTGGAGTACGTGTTCACCTTCTGAGCAGACCCGCAGGGGGCGCCGGGCCTGATCCGCCTGGCGCCTCCGTCCGCTCAGCAGTTCCACGCCATGCGTGGATGAACCCCATCATGAACCCCGGGGTGGCTGGATTTGACCTTCCCACGATGGCAAGGTTTAGCCTGTCCGCATCCAAAAGGAACCCCGGGAATCCGATCATGAGCACGCCCCGCGCCACTGCAGCCCCCGCAAGCCCTGCCACCATCAGCCTGCCCATCGAGGGCATGACCTGCGCCAGCTGTGTCGGCCGGGTCGAGGCGGCGCTGTCCAGGGTCGAAGGCGTGGGCAGTGTTTCGGTCAATCTGGCCACCGAGCGCGCGGATATCCGCCCGTCCGGTCCGGTCGATCGGGCCGCGTTGATCCAGGCGGTGGAGCGGGTGGGCTACGACGTGCCCCCCGCCACCGTTGAACTGGCCGTGGACGGCATGACCTGCGCCTCCTGCGTGGGCCGCGTGGAGCGCGCGTTGCTGGCGGTGCCAGGCGTGAGCCAGGCCAGCGTGAACCTGGCGACGGAGCGTGCGACCGTGCGCGGCGTGGCTGATACGGCCGCCTTGGTTGCGGCCATCGACAAGGTCGGCTACGCCGCCCGCCCGATCGAGGCCGGTGTGCAGTCCGATGATGAAGCCGCTGAAAAGAAGGATGCCGAGCGCGCCGAACTGAAGCGCGACCTGATCGTGGCGACCGCGCTGGCGCTGCCGGTGTTCGTGCTGGAGATGGGCTCGCACCTGATTCCCGGCATGCACGAATGGGTGATGGCCACCATCGGCATGCAGGCCAGCTGGTACCTGCAGTTCGTACTGACCCTGCTGGTGCTGGCCATTCCCGGCCGCCGTTTCTACCAGAAGGGGTTCCCGGCACTGCTGCGGCTGGTGCCGGACATGAATTCACTGGTGGCGGTGGGCACCGCCGCGGCGTTTGGCTACTCGGTGGTGGCGACCTTTGCACCGCGGCTGCTGCCGCCGGGCACGGTGAACGTCTACTACGAAGCGGCCGCAGTGATCGTTGCGCTGATCCTGCTCGGCCGCTTCCTCGAGGCCCGCGCCAAGGGCCGTACCTCCGAAGCGATCAAGCGTCTGGTCAATCTGCAGGCCAAGGTCGCCCATGTGATCCGTGACGGCCGCACCGTCGACATCCCGGTCAATGAAGTGCAGAGCGGCGACATGGTGGAAGTGCGGCCGGGCGAGCGCGTGCCGGTCGATGGCGAGGTGGTTGAAGGGCGCAGCTACATCGACGAATCGATGATCAGCGGCGAGCCGATCCCGGTCGAGAAGCAGCCGGGCAGCAGCGTGGTGGGCGGTACGGTCAACCAGAAGGGCGCACTGACGGTACGTGCCACGGCGGTGGGCGCGCAGACCATGCTGGCGCAGATCATCCGCATGGTCGAACAGGCGCAGGGCTCGAAGCTGCCGATCCAGGCGGTGGTCGACAAGGTCACGCTGTGGTTCGTGCCGGCAGTGATGCTGGCCGCGCTGGCGACCTTCCTGGTCTGGTTGATCTTCGGGCCGTCACCGGCGCTGAGCTTCGCGCTGGTCAATGCGGTGGCGGTGCTGATCATTGCCTGCCCGTGCGCGATGGGGTTGGCGACGCCGACCTCGATCATGGTCGGGACCGGCCGTGGCGCTGAAATGGGTGTGCTGTTCCGCAAGGGCGAGGCGCTGCAGCTGCTGAAGGACGCGCAGGTGGTGGCGGTGGACAAGACCGGTACGCTGACCGAGGGCCGCCCGCGCTTGACCGATCTGGAGATCGCCAGCGGTTTTGATCACGGCACGGTGCTGGCGGCGGTGGCGGCGGTGGAGTCGCGCTCGGAGCATCCGATTGCCCGCGCCATCGTCGATGCAGCCACCGAGCAGGGCATCGCGCTGCCGTCGATGGTCGATTTCGAATCGGTCACCGGCATGGGCGTGCGTGCCAACGTTGATGGTGCGCGGGTGGAGGTCGGTGCCGATCGCTTCATGCGCGACCTGGGCGTGGACATCACTTTGTTTGCGACGCTGGCGGCAGAGCTGGGCACCCAGGGCAAGTCGCCGCTGTATGCCGCCATCGACGGCCGCCTGGCCGCAATCATCGCGGTATCCGATCCGATCAAGCCGAGCACGCCGGCCGCAATCGCGGTACTGCATCAGCTTGGCCTGAAGGTGGCGATGATCACCGGTGACAACGCTGGTACCGCGCAGGCAATCGCGCGCCAGCTCGGCATCGACGAAGTGGTGGCCGAGGTGCTGCCGGAAGGCAAGGTCGAGGCGGTGCGCCGCTTGAAGGCCACGCATGGCCATGTCGCCTTCGTCGGCGACGGCATCAACGATGCGCCGGCACTGGCTGAAGCCGATGTCGGCCTGGCCATCGGGACCGGCACGGATATCGCAGTGGAATCGGCCGATGTGGTGCTGATGTCGGGCAACCTGCAGGGCGTGCCGAATGCCATCGCGCTGTCGAAGGCGACGCTGGGCAACATCCGGCAGAACCTGTTCTGGGCCTTCGCCTACAACACCGGGTTGATTCCGGTAGCGGCCGGCGTGCTGTACCCGGTCTGGGGCGTGCTGCTGTCGCCGGTGTTCGCGGCCGGTGCGATGGCCCTGTCCAGCGTGTTCGTGCTGGGCAACGCGCTGCGCCTGCGCCGCTTCCAGCCGCTGATGGCGGATGCCGCCGCTGCCACCCACTGAAGGAGATCCGCATGAACATCGGTGAAGCTGCCAAGGCCTCCAGCGTGTCGGCGAAGATGATCCGCTACTACGAACAGATCGGTCTGATTCCCGCTGCTGATAGAACCGAGTCGGGCTACCGGGCGTATTCGCAGGCGGACATCCACCGTCTGCGCTTCATTCGCCGCGCGCGCGATCTCGGCTTCCAGGTGGCCGAGATCACTGATCTTCTGGGCCTCTGGAATGACACCTCGCGGCACAGTGCCGACGTGAAGCACCTGGCCGAACAGCACATTGCCGATCTTGAACAGCGCATCGAGCACATGCGGCAGATGGCCGACACGCTGAAATCGCTGATCAGTTGTTGTGCCGGCGACGAGCGCCCGGAGTGCCCGATCCTGCAGCGGCTGGGTGAGGACGATCAGACGCCGGTGCCGGTCGATACCGCGAAGACCGGTGCGGTGCGGCGGCGTACGCACAAGCATTGACTCGATATCGCGCGCATGAAAAAGCCCGCCGGGTGCAGCGGCACCGGGCGGGCTTTCCTGTGTGAGACGAGGTAGGGGATCAGGCAGTACGCGGCGGGAAGCCTGCGTCGTTCACTGCGGCGAAGACGTCTTCCTGCGATGCGGTGGTCTGCACCTTGACCAGGCCGGTCGGCGGGTCGGCGACCACGCTGGCGTTGGGATCGATCTGCTGGATCGCACGGGTCACGCTGCGCGCGCAGCCGCCGCAGGTCATGCCATCGACATGGAATTCCATCTGTAGCTCCTTCGGTGCTCTTGGGGTAGAGTCAGTGTGCACCTTCCAACGATGTCAGGGTCAAGCGCCGGGCTGAACGAAAGGCAAGGCGCCGACAAAAAAAACGGCAGCCACCTGTACCAGCGCGGCTGCCGTGGAGGAACGTCCCCGCCAAGGCGGGGCGTGGGTTGCACCGGGGCACGCCCGGGCAACCCGGTGTTGCCTTAGAACTTCCAGGTAGCGCCGAAGTACAGCTGGCGGCCTGCATAGGTATTGGAGATCAGGCGTGCCTTGGTGTCGCTTCCCAGGTGCACGCGCTGCTCGGACTTGGTGGCATTGATCACCGAGGCGGTCAGTGTCCAGTCCGGGGTCAGGTTGTAGGCCACGTTCAGGTCCAGCTGGTCATACGGCTCGGTGTAGACGGTGAGGCCATTGTTGAGCCCACCGACCACCTGGCCGCGACGGTTGAACGAGGCGCGCGCGAGGAACTTGTCGTTCTCGTAGAAGACCGTCACGTTGGCCTGGTTCTTGGCGCTGCCGACCAGCGGCGAGGAGCCGATTTCCTGCCCGTCCAGAACAATGGAAGCCAGGTTGGTGTCGTTGTAGGTGTAGTTGGCCTGCACGCCGAAGCCGAAATCGAAGGTGTACTGGCCATACAGCTCGACGCCCTGCGACACACCATCGCGGCCATTGGCCTGGGTCTCGTAGCGCTGCACGTTCACCGCTTCACCGTTGATGACCATCGGCGTGTCGCGCACCACCGGCAGGGTGAAGTTGTCCACGTTCTTGCGGAACAGGCTGACGCCGGCGACCGCGCCCGGCTGGAAGTACCACTCCAGGCCCAGGTCGAACTGGGTGGCCTTGAACGGCTCCAGCTGCTTGTTGCTGCCCTGGCCGACCCAGCCTGCGGTCGATGCGCCACCGGCAACGCGGCGATCATTGACGTACTCCTCGCTGTAGTAGCTCAGTGCGCCCGGTGCTGCGATGTCGGTGTAGCCAGGGCGGGCGATCACCTTCGATGCGGCACCACGCAGCACCAGCGTGTCGGTGATGTCCCATGCAATGTTGAAACTCGGCAGCACGTCGGTGTAGGTGCGGTCCACGCCGATCAGGCTGTAGGTCTTGCTCTGTGCCAGGTCATGCGGCAGGCGCACGAAGCCGCTCTCGCAGCTGTAGGTCGGGTAGGCCGCAGCGGCGGGATCGGTGCACGCCATCGGCGCGCCGGACGCGTTGTCCAGGAAGTAGTCGTTGAACTTCTCGATCGAGTCGGAAGACTGCGCGAACTGCTTGGTGCGCACCACACGCACGCCGACATTGCCGCGCAGGCGCTCGGTGCGGAAGTTGGCCTGGAAGTAGCCGGAGTAGATCTTCTCGTTGACGTTGTAGACGAAGTCTTCCTCGGTACGGTTGTGCGAACCACCGTAGGTCTTGTTCAGATAGTCGATGTACGCCGGGTAGTTGATGCCCGGGAACACGTTGGCATTGAAGCCACCGGCAATGTTGCTGATCGGGTTCGACAGGAAGAAGCCGGGCTGCGCATCGCCGGCAGTCGGATCGCAGCCACTCTGGTAGCGGCTGTTGTCATAGTCGGCCGGGTCACGGCCCGGGCATACCCAGTAGGTGTTGCCGGTGTTGCGGTGGACCTTGCCATCACGGTACTTGGCACCGAACTGGATCGAATCCAGCCAGCCGGACTCGAACAGCTTGGTCACGTCGGCCTGGAAGTAGTTCTGCTTGACCTCGGTCCGCTTCCACGACGAATCGGTCGAGCCGGTGTCGACTTCGGCGATGCCGTTCATCAACTGCTGCTGCAGGTCGGGCGAGAAGGTGGCAGACGGCGTGCCGGTCAGGTCCCATGCGCTGTACTGGTTACCGGACAGGTAGTCGTTGCCGACCTTGCGGCGCGGCTTGGCCGACATGCGGAAGTTCATCGACGGACCACCTTCAGACCAGGTGCGGCCACCGGTGAACGAGGCCTTCCACAGCGGGCTGATGTCCCAGTCGATGGTCAGGTCGGCGGTCTGCGACAGCGCCTTTTCCTTGCTGTAGCCACCGGTCAGCTGCGGTGTCGGAATCGTGCAGTCGTCCGGACCCCAGCCGCCGGGCTTGAGGCCGGCGGCCTTGGCCTGGTCTTCGCTGCAGTAGTAGGTCTTTCCGGCCAGCTTTTCGAACTGGGCACCGGTGACGGTGTTGCCGCTGGGGTCGAAATCCAGGCCGTTGAGCAGGCGGCCGCCGGCCCAGTTTCCGTCGCCGTTGAAGCGGGCCATGCTCCATTCCGGAATCTTCAGCATGTTCTGGGTGTAGTCACCCTGCAGCTCGAAGCGGAAGTAGTTGGCGGTCATCGTGACGTTGTCGACCGGCTTGAACTGGAAGGTCAGCTGGCCGCCCTTGCGCTCGCGTTTTTCTTCCTTCACGGCGAAGTTGACCGAGGTCGGCATGAAGAAATCGCTGTAGTTGCCGCCGGTCTGGTTGTTGAAACCGGACTTGCCCCACCAGTAGTGGATGCCATCCTGCTGCTGCACGTTGCCATAGGCGTCGCGTGCCTTGCCGGCGCCGTACCACTGGTAGTCCTCGGTGCTGGCTTCCATGGTACGGGTCGTGCGCTTCTGCTGCGTCACGCCGACCAGCACGCCGAAACGCTCATCCTTGCTGTGCCACGAATACAGGGCCGAGGCCTGCGGGTCGATATCGTGGTGGGTATCGGAGGAGGTGCCCTCGAGCGTGACGAAGCCCGAGTTGGACTCCATGTCCAGCGGACGGCGGGTGTGCAGGATGACCGTGCCGCCGATGCCGCCTTCGTCGATGCGTGCTTCCGGCGACTTGAACAGCTCGGCGCTGGACAGCATGTTCGACGGCAGCAGGGTGTAGTTGAACGAACGGGTGGCTTCGTCGTTGGTTTCCGACGTGGCCACGTAGTTGCCATTCAACTGGGTCAGGGTCAGGTCCGGCGCAAGGCCGCGCACGCTGACACTCTTGCCTTCACCACCGCTGCGGGTGATGACCACGCCGGGCACGCGCTGCAGTGCGTCGGCCACGTTCTTGTCGGGGAACTTGCCGACGTCCTCGGCGGTGATCACTTCGACAACGGCGTTGGCGTCGCGCTTCTGCTCAAGGCTCTTTTCGATGGCGTAGCGGTAGCCGGTGACCTGGACGCTGTCCAGGTTGTTGGCTTCCTGCGAGCCGCTGGTGGTTGCCTGCTGCGCGGCGGCGCCGGCCGGAGCGACGGCGGCGGCCAGGGCCAGCGCGACGGCCAGCGACAATGCGTCTTGGCCATGCGTACGTGTTGAATGCTTCATTCCCATCTCTCCCTCTCTCCTGGATTGATCCGGTGACGTGGCACGGACAACTTGAATCGATCTAATTTGAAGTGACATTGTCGCTATCGCCATGCAGTGGCAGTTTGCACCGTGCGCGTGGCCTGGTACGTCCTGTTGCCGCTCCCCCAACTCCCGGCCATCGCAATGTCGTCTTGGATCGATCTAAGCGATGGGCGGGCGTTTTTTAGCATGGGTCGCCCGTGGGCGCATGCTGCTCCGCAATATGGTACTGGCGTGGCGAAGGAATGACGGTTTGCTGAAAACAGTGAAATCGTTTTCGTGCGCAGGGGAGGGTGGGTTGGCAGGGCTGCGCCCTGCACCTGCTCGACGCCAAGGCCAAAGCCAAAGCCAGAACGGCTCTGGTTTTCTGCGGGTTGGGCGGGGCGGTGTCGGATTGCGGGGACGCCGTAAACCCGTCCATGGGGGCTTGGCCGCGGCATCCATGCCGCGGACACCCCGCAATCCGACACCGCCCCCCCTTCGACAGTTTCCCGGTGACGGTTGGATTGGTCCTGGAACGACATGGGGTCCTGGGGTCAGATCCGTCTTCCTTTGGAAAACGGATCTGACCCCAATCGATTTCGTTATCTGACAGAGATTCATCCACGCATGGCGTGGATCCACAGATCGCGGGAATCTGTCGAAGGCGGGGTGGGTCCGGTTGCGGGGGCGTGAGCCGCATGGATGCGGCGATCGAGCTTACATGGACGTACTTGCAGCGTCCCCCGAAACCGGACCCACCCCGCCATCCCACGGATAGTCGGCTTTTGCTGTTGCTTCGGCTTCGGCAGGTGCAGGGCGCAGCCCTGCCGAACACCCCCTCTCATGCTGCGCCGCAGAATGCATTCGGCTGAATCCGCATGCTCTACTTGAATCGATCTAAATCCACGGTCTGGTGGGTCGGGCGTCATTCCAGGGGGAGCTCTCTGCAGGTCAGGGCAGGGCTCAGCGGAACGGTGCCGGACGGCCCCGGCCGTCTGCCTCCGCGTCATCGACTACAGGAACCCGACATGCGCCCAGTGCCGTCCGCTCCCGCTGTCCCATCGACCTCGCGCCCGCTGGCGCGCTTGGTCTGTCTGCTCGCCCTGTCGGCGTCGCCGATGCTGCTGCAGGCCGCACCGGCTGCGCTGGAGCGCGAGGTCAACACCTTCATCGGCAGCAAGGACGACGGCAATACCTTCCCCGGCGCATCGGCACCGTTCGGCCTGATCCAGGTCAGCCCGATCGGCAGCCACTATTCGGGCTGGCGCTACGACGACGAGAAGATCCGCGGTTTCGGTCACTCCTTCATCTCCGGCGCCGGTTGCTGGGAGCAGGGCGGGCAGGTGTCGATCCTGCCGGTCACCGGCAGCATCGGTCCGGGCGGCGATTTCGATACTGCTGACGCCAAGAACTTCAACCACAAGACCTATGCCGCTTCGTACACGCACGACGGCGAGATCGGCCAGGCCGGCTATTACAAGGTGCGCCTGACCAGCTACGGCGGCATCGACGCCGAGGCCACCGCGCGTACGCGTGCCGCGGCCGAGCGCTACACCTTCAGCCAGCGCCAGGGCGAGGGCCACGTGCTGGTCAACGTCGGCCAGGCCAACGAACGCCACTCGGTGATCGGCAGCGTGGTCGACGTGGTCGGCGACCGCGTGGTCGAGGGCAAGCTGGTCACCAAGAGTTTCTGCGGCGGCCATCAGTACACCACCTGGTTCCGCATCGAGTTCGACCGCCCGTTCAAGGCGCATGGCACCTGGGGCGAGGGCGGCGGCCTGCCGGGCGCGCGTCACAGCATGGAAGGCGAACAGAAGCCGAACGGTGCCTGGCTCAGCTTCGACCTGGCCAAGGGCCAGTCGGTAACGGCGGTCAGCGCGATCTCGCATGTGGATGCCGAAGGCGCGCGCATCAACCTGCGCGCGGAGGGCATGCAGGGCGGGGCGCTGCTCGGTTTCGATCGGATGCGGGCGCTGTCCCAGCAGTCGTGGCGCGAGCAGCTGGGCCGGGTGCGCGTGCAGGGCGGCACCGCCGACGACCGCGCTGTGTTCTACAGCGCGGTCTACCACGCGCTGCTGCAGCCGATGACCGGCAACGACGCTGACGGCCGCTACCGCGGCTATGACGATGGCATCCACCGTGCCGATGGCTGGACCTACTACGAGTACTTCTCGCTGTGGGATACCTACCGCGCGCAGAACCAGTGGCTGGCACTGACCCGCCCGGACGTGGCGCGCGACATCGGCCGTACCCTGCTGGCGATCGACGAGCAGGGCGGCTGGCTGCCGCGCTGGGGCTATGCCAACTTCGAGACCAACATCATGACCGGCGATCCGGTCACCCCGTTCATGGTCGACCTGTGGCGCTTCGGTGCGCTCAAGGGCCGTGAATCGCAGGCCTGGGATGCGCTGCGCCGCAATGCCTTCGGCACGCCGCCGCTGAACTCACGCATGGCCGGCCGTTCCGGCAACCCGACCTACCTGGACAAGGGCTATGTGGTCTACGACCGCGCGTTCCCGTCCAAGGGCATGGACGTCGATCCGCACCACGGCGGTTCGGCGACCTTGGAATACGCACTGGCCGACTGTGCGCTTTCGCAGATGGCCGATGGCCTCGGCCATGCGCAGGACGCGGCGACGCTGCGTGAGCGCGGCCGCAACTGGCGCAAGGTGTGGGACCCGCAGGTGCGCGACGCCGAGACCGGCTTTAACGGTTTCCCGCGCCCGCGCACCGAGGATGGCCAGTGGTACACCCCGGCCGATGGCCACTACAGTCCGCGTTCGCACCACGGTTTCCATGAAGGCACGGCGTGGCAGTACCAGTGGCTGGCGCAGCAGGACGTGCCGGGGCTGGTCGAAGCGATGCAGGGCCGCGAACAGGCCGGCCGCCGCCTCGACGCGTTCTTCGCGATGGACGCGCTGCAGGCCGATCCGCTCAATGCCGCCCGCAAGGAGTGGGTGGTCGGGCCGTACAGCTACTACAACCAGTTCCGCTACAACCCGAACAACGAGCCGGACCTGCACTCGCCGTGGCTGTACACGCTGATCGGCCAGCCGTGGAAGACCGCGGCCGTGGTGCGTGCCGCGCAGCAGTTGTTCACCAATGCGCCCAATGGCGTGACCGGCAACGACGACCTCGGCACGATGTCGGCCTGGTATCTCTTCAGCGCCATCGGCGTTTATCCGGCGGTGCCGGGCAGCGGCCAGTTCCTGCTGCACACCCCGCGCTTCAGCAAGGTGGAACTGGACATGGGCAATGGCCGGACGCTGCGCATCCACGCGCCGGGTGCCGATGGCCGCCGCTTGCAGTACGTTCAGGGCGTGCAGGTCGATGGACAGGCGCATGCGCCGGTCTGGCTGGACTGGAACCAGCTGCAGCAGGGCCCGCGCCTGCAGTTCGCGCTTGACGCGAAGGCGCCGGAGCAGGGCTGGGGTACGGCGGTGAAGGACCTGCCGGTGTCCTGGTGCGCGGCACCGGGCAGCCAGCTGCGCTGAGCCGGACTGTGCCGTTCGCGGTGACCCAGCGAACGGCACGGCACGACACGGCCCTGATCCATTAGGCTTGAGCCTCCAGCGGAGTCCGGGAAGACGATGAACGACAACGGCAGCAGTCCCAGCAAGCGCGCCGGCAAGGCAGTGACGGTGACCGACATCGCGCGTGCCATCGGCGTGTCACGGGCGACCGTGTCGCTGGTGTTGCGCGGCAGCCCGCTGGTCAACGTCGATACCCGCGCCAAGGTCGAGGCCGAACTGCGCCGCCAGCGTTATGTCTACAACCGCGCGGCGGCCAACCTGCGCCGGCGCACGTCATCAAGCATCGCGCTGGTGATCAACGATCTGTCCAACCCGTTCTTCGCCGAGTTCGCCTCCGGTGTGGACGAGGCGCTGGGTGGACGCGGTTACGTGACCCTGCTGGGCAGTACCGGTGAATCGCCGGAGCGCCAGCAGGCGGTGCTGTCCACGCTGATGGAGCACACCCCGGCCGGCCTGATCCTGTCACCGGCCGAGGGCAGCGATACCGCGCAGTTGCGGCAGGCGTTGGGCGCCAATGCCAACGTGCTGCTGTTCAACCGCGAGCTTGAAGGGGCTGACTGGGATTTCCTCACCCTCGACAACCAGCACGGCGCCTACCTGGCCACGCGTCACCTGATCGAGCGCGGCCATCGCCAGATCGCCTTCTTCGGCGGCCACGCTGCATCGAGCTCGTGCCACCAGCGCCGTGCCGGTTTCCAGCAGGCGCTGGCCGAGGCCGGTCTGTCGCTGCCGCCGGGCTGGATGATCGAGTCGGCGCCGAACCGTCTGGAAGCCGCTGCGCGCACCGATGAGCTGTTTGCCGATGGCCATCGCCCGAGTGCGGCGGTCTGCTACAACGACACCGTCGCGCTGGGCCTGATGCTGGGCTTGAATTCACGGGGCATCCGTCCGGGCGGTGACTTTGCCGTTACCGGCTTCGACGATATTTCCGAGGCTGCGGTGGCGGTGCCGCCGTTGACCACGCTCACCGCCGATCCGCGCGAGCGGGGCCGGCAAGCTGCGGCGCTGCTGCTGCAACGACTGGACGAACCGGACGCGCCGCCACGGCGCACGGTCGCGCCGGTGCAGTTGCGCATCCGCGAAAGCAGTGCCGCACGACCGAACTGATTTCTTCCATACACCCCTTCCACGCAACAACGACCTTCCGCGCATCGAGGCGCGTACCGCATGCCGATCTCCGCAACGCCCCGTCCATCGGGTTCTTCGGGCAACGCACCCGCCGTCACCAACGGCAAGGCGCTGGCCGTGGTCACCACGATCTTCTTCATGTGGGGCTTCCTGACCTGCCTCAATGACATCCTGATCCCGCACCTGAAGGCGGTGTTCGAGCTGAACTACGCCAAGGCGATGCTGGTGCAGTTCACGTTCTTCGGCACCTATTTCCTGATGTCGCTGCCGGCAGGTCGCCTGGTGGCGGCGCTGGGCTACAAGAAGGGCATCGTGGCCGGCCTGGTGATTGCCGGTATCGGTGCGCTGGGCTTCTGGCCGGCGGCCGAGCTGCGCGTGTATGGCGCCTTCCTGGGCGCACTGTTCGTTCTGGCCACGGGCATTACCGTGCTGCAGGTCGCTGCCAATCCCTACGTCGCGCTGCTGGGCCCGGAGCAGACCAGCTCCAGCCGCCTGACCCTGGCGCAGGCGCTGAACTCGCTGGGCACGGCCATCGCCCCGATCTTCGGCGGCATGCTGATCCTGTCCAACACGGTGAAGAGTGCCGATGACATCGCGGCACTGCCGGCCGCCGAACAGCTGGCCTACCGTGCCGCCGAGGCGCAGGCCGTGCAGGGCCCGTACGTGGGGCTGGCCGTTGCGCTGGTGCTGCTGGCGCTGTTCGTATACCTGTTCCGCCTGCCGGCACTGAGCGACGCCACCGAGCAGGCCGACCAGGGCCACCACCACAGCTACCTGGATGCGCTGCGCAAGCGCCACCTGCTGCTGGGTGTGCTGGGCATCTTCTTCTACGTCGGTGCCGAAGTTTCGATCGGCAGCTTCCTGGTCAACTACCTGTCGATGCCCAACATCGGCGGCTTCAGCGAGCAGGAAGCCACGCATTACGTGTCGGCCTACTGGACGATGGCGATGATCGGCCGCTTCGCCGGCTCGGCGCTGCTGGCGCGCTTCTCGCCCAGCCGCCTGCTGGCGATCTTCGCGCTGGTCAACGTGGGGCTGCTGGTCACGACCATGCTGACCTCCGGCAACATCGCGCTGTACTCGGTGGTGGCGATCGGCCTGTTCAATTCGATCATGTTCCCGACCATCTTCGCGCTGAGCATCGAGCGCCTGGGCCCGCTGACCAACAAGGGCTCCAGCCTGCTGATCATGGCCATCGTCGGCGGTGCGGTGGTGCCGTACCTGCAGGGCGTGCTGGCCGACCACATCGGTGTGCAGGCCAGCTTCATCCTGCCGCTGCTGTGCTACGGCTACATCATTTTCTACGGACTGGTCGGCGCACGTACGCCGGCTTCCGCAACGCAGGGAGGCTGAGTCCGGAATGGGTTCCATCGTTTGCTTCGGCGAAATTTTGATCGATCTACTAGCGCAGCCGCCGGCCTCGGCCGATACGCCGCGGGCGTTCCTGCAGTACGCCGGCGGGGCGCCGGCCAACGTTGCCGTGGCCGCTGCGCGGCTGGGCGCGAAGACCCAGTTCGTCGGCATGCTCGGCCGTGACATGTTCGGTGACTTCCTGGCCGACAGCCTGGTCGAGCACGGCGTGGGCACGGATTACATCGTGCGTACCGATGCGGCGAAGACCGCGCTGGCCTTCGTCGCCCTCGACGCCAGTGGCGAGCGCAGCTTCAGCTTCTACCGCCCGCCGGCCGCCGACCTGCTGTTCCGTGACAGCGATTTCCAGGCCGCCTGCCTCGACAGCGCGCAGTGCTTCCACGTCTGCTCCAACAGCCTGACCGAGCCGGGCATCGCCGAGGCGACCTTTGCCGGCATGGACCGTGCACGTGCGGCCGACGCGGTGGTCAGCCTCGATCTGAACCTGCGTCCCGCGCTGTGGCCGGCGAACGAGGATCCGACGCCGCGCCTGTGGCAGGCGCTGGAACGCGCCGATCTGGTGAAGCTGTCGCGCGAGGAGCTGGACTACCTGGCCGCGCCGATGGGCAATGACGGCGAGGCGACGGTGCTGCGGCGCCTGCTGGCCGCGCAGGCGCGCTGGGTGATCGTCACCGATGGTGCGGCCACGCTGCACTGGTACACCCGCGACAACCACGGCACGGTCACCAGTTTCCGCGTGGCCACGGTCGACACCACGGCGGCGGGCGATGCCTTCGTCGGTGGCGTGCTGGTCGGCCTGCTGGAGCGCGGTGGGGCGGGCGCTGGTTTCGCTGCGTTCTGCCAGGACCCGGAGGCGATCACCGCCACGCTGCGTTTCGGCGCCGCCGTGGGGGCGCTGGCTGTTACCCGCAAGGGCGCGTTCGCCGCAATGCCCTCGCTCGATGAAGTGCAGCAGCTGCTGCAGGCCCAGGACATTACCGCATGAGCACCTCGCCCGATTTCCGTTCGCCCGCGTTCCTGCGCGCGCACATCGCCGATACCATGGCGTTCTACCATCCGCGCTGCATCGATCCGGACGGCGGCTTCTTCCACTACTTCCGGGATGACGGCAGCGTCTACGATGCCAGCCACCGCCACCTGGTGAGCAGCACGCGCTTCGTCTTCAACTACGCGATGGCCTACCGCGAATTCGGCAATGCTGAATACCGCGAGGCGGTCGAGCACGGCGTGCGCTACCTGCGCGAGGTGCACCGCAACCCGGCCACCGGTGGCTACGCCTGGACCCTGCGTGATGGCAAGGTCGAGGACGACATGAACCACTGCTACGGCGTGGCGTTCGTGCTGCTGGCCTACAGTTGCGCGCTGAAGGCCGGTATCGAACAGGCGCGTGTGTGGATGGACGAAACCTGGAAGCTGCTGGAAGCGCGCTTCTGGGAGCCACAGCACGGCCTGTACAAGGACGAGGCCGATGGCCAGTGGAACTTCACCGGCTATCGCGGCCAGAACGCCAACATGCACATGTGCGAGGCGATGCTGGCGGCGTTCGAGGCCAGTGGCGAGCAGCGCTATGTCCAGCGTGCGCTGCAGCTGGCCGACAACATGACCCGCCGCCAGGCGGCCAAGGCCGGCGGGCTGGTCTGGGAGCACTACGATGAGAACTGGGAGATCGACTGGGACTACAACCTGGACGACCCCAAGCACCTGTTCCGCCCATGGGGCTTCCAGCCCGGCCACCAGACCGAATGGGCCAAGCTGTTGCTGATCCTCGATCGCCACGTGCAGGCCGACTGGCTGGTGCCGACCGCGCAGCACCTGTTCGATGTGGCTGTGGCGCGCAGCTGGGACGAAGCGCGCGGTGGCTTGTACTACGGTTTCGCACCGGAAACGCGCCGACAGCCGGGCATGAACGGTGCGCCGATCGGTGGCGACAGCTTCGTCTGCGACGACGACAAGTATTTCTGGGTGCAGGCCGAAACGCTGGCCACCGCCGCACTGATGGCCAAGCGCACCGGCGATGACCGCTACTGGCAGTGGTACGAGCGCATCTGGGCGTACTCGTGGGAGCACTTCGTCGACCACCAGTACGGTGCCTGGTTCCGCATCCTCGATGCTGACAACCGCAAGTACAGCGACGAGAAGAGCCCGGCCGGCAAGGTGGATTACCACACCATGGGCGCGTGCTACGAAGTGTTGAACGTGGTGCGCTGAAGATCGTTTGAATGCAGTAATGCCAGGCCATGCCTGGCAATCCGGAATCGGTAGCGCCGGGCGACGCCCGGCGGAAAAACAGGAGCTCCGCGTGCATCGTCTTTCCCTCGTTGTCCGTCTGCTCCTGCTGCTGATCGCAGCCTCCGCCTTCCCGGCAGCTGCAGCCCCGCTGCAGGCGCGATGGGAATTCCGCATGCTGCCCGGCGATGCGCAGGGCGCCGCCCACCCGGGCCTGCAGCAGTGGCGTGCGGCGAAGGTGCCGGGCAGCGTGCACACCGACCTGCTGGCCCACGGGCTGATCCGCGATCCGTACGTCGGTGCGTCTGAGGCCGAGCTGCAATGGATCGGCCTGGCTGCCTGGGAGTACCGCGCCCGCTTCGACGTGCATGCGGCGACATTGGCCAAGCCCAATGCCGAGCTGCGCTTCGACGGGCTGGATACCTATGCCGAAGTCAGCCTCAACGGCAGGCCGCTGCTGCGCGCGGACAATGCGCACCGCACCTGGCGTGCGCGCGTGGAAGGGCGCCTGCGCGCGAGCGGCAATGAACTGCAGATCGTGTTTCGCTCACCGATCCGCACGCTTTTGCCGGGTGTGCAGGCGATGCGGCACAAGATCGCCGGCAACTATCCTTCGCCCCATGGCGATGAGCCCAAGGACGCGATGGTCGGCAACTTCGCGCGCAAGCCGGCCTATCACTTCGGCTGGGACTGGGGCCCGCGCTATGTCACCGCCGGCGTGTGGCGCGGGGTCGACCTGCAGGCCTGGGATGCGCACCGCCTGACCGATCTTGCCGTGCGTACCGATGCATTGAGCGCGGAGCAGGCGAAGCTGGCGGTATTGCTGCAGGTGGAGCAGGGTAACGCTGCCGGTTCTGCGGTGGTCCATGTCGATGTGCGCGATCCGCAGGGTCGCAGCGTGGCCCAGGTGCAGCGCACGGTGCTGCTGAAGCCCGGCCAGAACGCTGTCGAAGTACCGGTCGAACTGGCCAAGCCGCAGCGCTGGTGGCCGGTCGGCCACGGTGCACAGGACCGCTACACCGTGCAGGCGCGCCTGGATGATGGCGCCGATGCAGCGCTGGTGCGCGAGCAGCGCATCGGCCTGCGCACGGTTGAACTGCGCCGCGAGGAAGACGGCAAGGGCGGGCAGGGCATTGCCTTCGTCATCAACGGCGTGGAGATCTTCGCAAAGGGCGCCAACGTCATTCCGTTCGATGCCTTCCCCGCACGGGTCGACGCCGCGCGCCTGCGCCAGGTGCTGACCGCCGCACGCGACGCCAACATGAACATGCTGCGCAATTGGGGTGGCGGCTACTACGAGGACGATGCGTTCTTCGACATCGCCGACGAACTGGGCCTGCTGGTCTGGCAGGACTTCATGTTCGGTGGTGGCATGCAGCCGGGCTACGATCCGGCCTTCCGTGCCAGCGTGGTGGCCGAGGCGCGCGACAACGTGCGCCGGCTGCGCCATCACCCCAGCATCGTGCTGTGGTGTGGCAACAATGAGGAAGAAACCGCCTGGAAGGACTGGGGCCACGGCCGTGACCTGAAGGCGGCCGACCCGGCGTTTGCGGCAAAGGTCTGGCAGGGTTACGTCGATCTGTTCGGCAACGACCTGCGCCAGGTAGTGGGTGAGGAGGGCTTGGGCGTGCCGTACTGGTCCAGCTCGCCCAGTAACGACCTGGGCGAAAAGGCGAACGACTCGACCCGTGGCGACAAGCACTACTGGCAGGTCTGGGGCAATCCGGCGCTGCCGGTGCAGGCTTACCTGCGCGAGACGCCGCGCTTCATGTCCGAGTACGGCCTGCAGGCATGGCCGTCGGTGGCCACCGTGGACCAGATCGCCACCCGCGCCGAGCAGCGCATCGACAGCCCGGTGATCCGCGCGCACCAGAAATTCATGGCCGGCGATGGCAACAGCCGCCTGCTGCACTACATCGAACTGGGCTACGGCACGCCGAAGGACTTCGAGGACTTCGTCTACCTCAGCCAGGTGATGCAGGCCGATGGCATCGCGCTGGCCGCGTTGCACCATCGCGCCTCGCGGCCGTACACGATGGGCTCGCTGTACTGGCAGCTCAACGACGTCTGGCCGGGTGCTTCATGGTCCAGCGTGGACTACTTCGGTCGCTGGAAGGCGCTGCACTACGCCGCGCGGCGCTTCTTCGCGCCGGTCACGCTGGCGGCATTGCGTGATGAGGGCAGTACGCGGGTGCGCCTGATCAATGATGGCGCTGCCGCAGATGCACGTTGGCGGCTGCGGGTGATGGATGTGGATGGCAAGGTGCTGCGTCGTCGCGAGGACGCGGTGGCGTTGACGGCGGCGGGCGTCACCTCGATCGGTGATTTCCGCGATGCCGAGCTGCTGGCCGGTGCCGATCCGAAGCGCACGGTGGCCGTGTTCGAGCTGCTGCAGAACGGGGCGGTCAGTGCCCGCCAGATCGTCGGATTCGTCGAAGCCAAAGACCAGGTGTTGCCGCGGCAGAAGCTGAAGGCCACCCTGTCCATCGAAGGCGATCACTATCGACTGCGGCTGGACAGCGCGGCTTACGTGCGCGCGACGTGGATCGATTTCGGCGCGCTGGATGTGCAGGTCGAAGACAACCTGCTGGACCTGCTGCCCGGCGAAACCCGCGATATCGCGGTGCGTGGCCCGGTGGACCTGACGACCCTGCGCGAAGCAATGAAGCTGAAGACCCTCAACGATCGTTGAGGGCGGCGCATCCTGCTTTGGTAGGTGCCAACCTCGGTTGGCATCCACCAGAAGCGGAGCCGGGTAGGTGCGGACCGTTGGTCCGCACACCTCTCTTCTTTACAGCTGGATCTGCTGGAAGTTCTCGACCCGTTCATGGCCGTTGGCGGCCTGGCCGATGCGCGGCATCGGGTAATCATCCAGGCGATCGATCAGGCGGGTCTGCAGGCCGGCTTCGCGGGCGGCGTCCAATTCCTCCACCACATCGGACAGGAACACGATCTCGCCGGCCGGCACGCCGATCGCCTGCACGATGCGGCGGTAGCTGTCGGCCTCGCGCTTGCCACCGATCTCGGTATCGAACCAGCCCGACACCAGCGGGCTGAGGTCACCGGCATCGCTGAAACCGAAGAACAGCTTCTGCGCCGGCACCGAGCCGGAGGAGTACACGTACAGCGGCAGGCCGGCGGCATGCCAGCCTTTCAGCACCGGCGCCACTTCCGGGTAGAAGTGCGCGGTGTAGTCGCCGCGGCGGTAGCCTTCATCCCAGATCAGGCCCTGCAGCGCCTTCAGTGCGGTGTGCTTGCGGTCCTGGTCGATCCAGCCCTGCAGGGTCTCGGCCACCAGGCTGTCCTGGCAGGCGCCGCCGATCTCGGTAGCCACCGCGTCCAGCCAGCGGCGGACCTCCGGCTGCTGGCCATGTTCGGCGACGAACGCCGGCAAGGCCTTGCGGGCATAGGGGAACAGCACGTTCTTGACGAACGAGATGCTGCTGGTGGTGCCTTCGATGTCGGTCAGGATGACGCGGGGCTGCATGGATCAGGACGCCTGGGTAGGTACGTAACGGGGGAACTTCTGCGCGATGTCGGTGCCGGTGAAATGACCCACCCAGCCGTCCGGCTCGGTGAAGAAGCGGATCGCCACGAAGCTCGGTTCATCGCCCATGTCGAACCAGTGGGTGGTGCCATCGGGCACGGCGATCAGGTCGTCCTTCACGCACTCGATCTCATAGACCTTGTCACCCACGTGCAGGGTGAACAGGCCGGAGCCTGCGACGAAGAAGCGCACCTCGTCTTCCTTGTGGAAGTGCTCGTCGAGGAACTTCTTCCGCAGCTCGGCGCGGTTCGGGTTGTCCGGGGCGATCGAGGCGACGTCCACGCTCTTGAAGCCGCGCTCGGCGACCAGGCGGTCGATGTCCGCACGGTAGGCAGCGAACACTTCCTCCTGGCTGGCGCCCGGCGCGACTGGCGCGGTGGCCTGCCAGCGCTCGAAGGTGACGCCGATCTTCTGCAGTTCGGCAGCAATGACCGCGCCGTCCTGGGTGTCCAACAGCGGCGATTCGGGGCGGGTGTCGTCGTAGATGCGCAGTCGGCTCATGGCGGCAGCTTGAACGTCTCGGGGGGGAAGACAGGGTAGCAGGGCGGGGGCGGGGTGCAGATTCCGGATCGGCATCTGCACCTGCGCGCGGGTTCAGCCGCGCAGCTTGCGCAGTTCCAGTTCGCAGTGGAACAGGAATTCGAAGGCTTCCAGATGACGGCGCGCTTCGGCCATGTCGCGGCCCCAGGCGTACAGGCCGTGGCCGTCGATCAGGTAGCCCCACAGGTTCTGGCGGTCGAGCAGATCATCGACCTGCTTCGAAAGCACGTTCATGTCCTGGGTGTTGGCGAATACCGGCACGTCGATGGCCATCTCGTGGGTGCTGTTGCCGGCGAAGGCCTTCAGCAGTTCGTAGCCTTCCAGGTGCACATGACCCTGCGGCGCGTACAGGCGCGAGGCAATGGTCTGCACCGGCGAATGGGTGTGCAGTACGCAGCCGATTTCCGGGAAGCGGCGGTACAGCTGGGTGTGCAGCAGGGTTTCGGCGGAGGGGCGCAGCGGGCGGCCGACGGCCTTGCCATCGAAGTCCACCACCATGATGTCGTCCTCGATCAGGCGGCCCTTGTCCTTGCCCGAGACGGTGATCGCGGCGTGGCGGTCATCCAGGCGGTGGGAGAAGTTGCTGCTGGTGGCCGGGGTCCAGCCGGCCTGGGCCAGTTCGCGGACGTTGTCGATCAGCAGCTGGGCCAGTTCGCCCAGGCGGGCGGTGTCGTAGGGGAAGGTGGGGGTGTCCATGGACGGCATTTTACGTGATCCGGCCCGATGCTGGGCCCGCGCGGGTACCGCCTGCCTGCTGCGTGGGCAACGCGAAGCGGTGTGCTGGCAGGCGGCGCGCAGGGGTTGGATCGAGGCAAGCACAGCGCTGGCTGAATGGGGGCGGCAGCGCTCCCGCTGGAAGCGATTCCGGTCGTGGACAGCCCTCTTGCCGCGAAACATCATCGGATTGCCGCAGAAGTTCCGGCGAGCGCCAAGGAAAGGAGTACTTCGATGATCGCGCGCGCGATGGGGATGATGGGGGCGATTGGCATCATGCTTGCCAGCAGTGGCTGCACGATGGAATGGGTGAAGATGGATGCGGGTGCGCGGTCATTCGGCCCCGCCCATTCGAGTTGCAGGGCGCAGGCCGACGATCACTGGCCGGTCAGGAATGAAGTGGCCACGCGCACCGTCTACGAAGACCGCAAGGTGCCCTGCAGGCTTGATGAAGTCTGCGCCATTGACGGCAAGTACAACATGGTACCCATGCCGAAAGAGGAGAGTTACATCGTGGACGTCAATGCGTCCGACCGCAGCAGCGAGTTCAATGCCTGCATGGCCGGTGCCGGCTGGCAGCAGCAGCTCATCTGGTTCAATCGCCGCTAGGCGGGGCCGGCGCAGCGGACGACAGGGGCTCGACCGGTTGCTGCTCAACGGAGTCGAGGCAACAGGGGCCAGCGGAGAATGATCTGGCTCTGCGAACCGTTCAGGCGTTGAGGCTGGAGACGAGCAGGGGGCAGGACAAGAACACGTACGACGTGGATGGAAAGTACGAGCGCGTGCTGCGACCGGAAATCGAGAAGTGATGATGGAGGTGGCTACGTGTATGCGAATGGCCGTTGCTGCGGGGCTTGCGCTGTTGACCGGCGGTTGTGCGACCGAATGGGCCCGCTTCAGTGATCATGCTGATCCGCTGGATGAGTCGCGGTGGCGCTGCAGGGCAGAGGCCAACGAGAAGTGGCCGGAGAAGATGGACGTTGTCGAGCGCACCGAGGAGATCGGGGTGCTGACCGTCTGCAAGGAAGGCGAGACATGCGACGTGGATGGCAAATACAAGAAGATGCTGATGCCAAAGACCGAGCGCCACACCGTGGACGTCAACGCCAAGGAGAATCACGAGCACTTCATGGGCTGCATGGGCGGCGCAGGCTGGATACAGAAGACCATCTGGTTTGGCCGCAGATGATCATCGTCGGGCGCCCTGGTCGCTGGGAATGACCATCATCCACGCATGGCGTGGATCCACCGGATGCGCCGGGAGAGTGTCGAAGGTGGGGAGGGGTGAGGTTGCGGGGGCGTGTGATCTGGCCCCCTGAAAACGGACGCCATGAAGCCGTTTCAGGCGGCAGCCCGGAGCTGCCGGGCGTAGTTGTTAGGCGAGTGGTAGCCCAGCGCCGAGTGTAGCCGGGCTGGATTGTAGAATCCGTGGATGTAAGCAGCGATGGACTGGCTGGCTTGTTCCCTACTGGCGTAAGGCTCGGCAGCCTCTTCTGTCTTGAGCGTCGCAAAGAAGCTCTCGGCCACCGCGTTGTCCCAGCAATTGCCAGGCCGGCTCATGCTTTGGACCACGCCATGGGACTGCAGCAGCTGGCGAAACTCNTGATCTGGCCCCCTGAAAACGGACGCCATGAAGCCGTTTCAGGCGGCAGCCCGGAGCTGCCGGGCGTAGTTGTTAGGCGAGTGGTAGCCCAGCGCCGAGTGTAGCCGGGCTGGATTGTAGAATCCGTGGATGTAAGCAGCGATGGACTGGCTGGCTTGTTCCCTACTGGCGTAAGGCTCGGCAGCCTCTTCTGTCTTGAGCGTCGCAAAGAAGCTCTCGGCCACCGCGTTGTCCCAGCAATTGCCAGGCCGGCTCATGCTTTGGACCACGCCATGGGACTGCAGCAGCTGGCGAAACTCGTTTCCCCAGTACTGCCCACCACGATCTGAATGGAAGATCAGGCCGGGTCGTTGTGGATGCAGAGCCCAAGCATTGGCAAATGCTTTCACCACCAGTTCTTCAGTCAGACGCTTGGAAACGCTGTAGCCCAGCACCTGCCGGGTCTGGACGCTGATGACCACGGCCAGATGCAGCCATCCCTGGCGGGTGGGGACATACGTGATATCCCCGACCCACGCCGTCGGTCCGGTTCCGGGGGCAAATTGCCGATCCAGCAGGTTGGGGNCGAGCTGAGATGAGCCGCCAGAGGACTTGGGTCGGAATCGGCCTTTGGTCTTGCCCTGGATTCGCTCCTCGGCCATTAACCGTGCCACGCGCTTGTGGCCGACTGGATGATTCCTGGCTCGTAAGGCCCT
>NZ_JAAOKO010000005.1:0-243253 GCF_018320795.1 Stenotrophomonas sp. PE591 | reverse complement strand
TCCGCCACTCGCCACCCAGAGAGCAAGCTCTCCTGTGCTGCCGTTCGACTTGCATGTGTTAGGCCTACCGCCAGCGTTCACTCTGAGCCAGGATCAAACTCTTCACTTAAAACTGCATGATCCGAAGATCAAAATTTAAAGCTGCAGATGATTGATTCTGGCAACGTATCGCTTGCTTTAAAACAATTAATAGTTGCTTGATCAAACGTCTGCAAGATGGACAATCATCCTTCCTGCAGGCGCCTTCACAAGATACCTGCGCATACTTTCAAAGATCTTGGGAAGTGGCCTCAGCGCCGCTCCCGTGTGCTGCGAAGTTTCCTTCGTAGCGAGCCGCCCATTATAGCCGGCTTTTCCGCTTCGTCAACACCTTTTTTTCAAGGCCGTCTCACCGGGGTGGACGTTGTTGCCGATGCCGCTTCGTCGTTGGACCCGAAGGCCTTTCGTCGTTGCGAGCCGCCTATTATGCCGGACTTTTCGAGTCCGTCAACACCTTCGTTCGATCATCTCGTCCGTCGGTGGTGGCGTTGCTGTTTGCGTGCCGTTTCCGAAGAAGCGGTGCGCTGCAGCAAGGGAGCGAATTCTAGAGATCCTGCAGATTTCGTCAAGCATTTTTTTGCAGGGTGATGACAGAACCAAGGCGACGTCACGCATGGCATACGCTCGAAGATCACTGTGGCGTTGACCGCGCGTTGCGCGGTCAACGCCACAAGGGCTATCAATGCACGGATGCACAGTGGAGAGACGGCAATGAACATGCAGGTGCGGCAAGCGTGGTGGCGCGACCTTTCAGTACCGGCCCTCGTTGCCGGCTTCATTACTGTGCTGGTCGGCTTCGCCAGTTCGGCCGTCATCGTGTTCCAGGCTGCACAAGCTGTCGGTGCCAATCAGGCGCAGATCGCTTCATGGATGTGGGCACTGGGACTGGGCATGGGTGTCACCTGCATCGGGCTGTCACTGCGCTATCGGGTACCGGTGGTGACCGCATGGTCGACACCGGGCGCGGCGATGCTGGTGGTCGGTGCCGGCGGCGCATCTCTTTCCGAGGCCACCGGTGCATTCCTGCTCGCTGCGGTTCTGGGCATGCTGGCTGGCTTCTCCGGCATCTTCGCCCGGTTGATGCAACGGGTGCCGATGGCGCTGGCCGCCGGCATGCTGGCCGGGGTGCTGCTGCGCTTCGGTCTGGACGTGTTCGTGGCCATGAACACCCAGCTGGTACTGGCGCTGGCTATGTTCGCCACGTGGCTGGCCGGACGCCGCCTGTTCCCGCGCTATGCGGTCATCGCCACCCTGCTGGTCGGCATCGCGGTTGCGGCCAGCCGTGGCCTGCTGCACGCACAGCAGGTGCAGCTGCAACTGGCGGTACCGCAATGGGTGACCCCATCCCTGTCCTGGACCGCGGTGGCCGGCATCGCCCTGCCCCTGTTCGTGGTCACCATGGCCTCGCAGAACATTCCGGGCGTGGCGGTGATGCGGGCATCCGGCTACGACGCCCCGGTGTCGCCGCTGATCGGCTGGATCGGTGTGGTCAATACACTACTGGCGCCGTTCGGTGCGTACGCGCTGAACCTGGCGGCAATCACCGCCGCGATCTGCATGGGCCGTGATGCCCATGAGGACCCGGCACGACGCTATACCGCCGCCATGGCGGCAGGTGCCTTCTACATCGTCATCGGGCTGTTCGGTGCCACCGTGGCCGCACTGTTCGCTGCCTTCCCCAAGGAGCTGGTGGCCTGCGTGGCCGGTATCGCGCTGTTCGGCACCATCGCCAACAGCCTGGCCAGTGCGCTGGCGGTAGAGCGGGACCGCGAGGCGGCACTGGTCACCTTCCTGGTCACCGCCTCGGGCGTCTCACTGGCCGGCATCGGCTCGGCGTTCTGGGGCCTGGTGGCCGGTGCGCTGTGCCTGCTGGTGCTGCGGCCCCGTCAGGGCCGCTGACCAGCCCTACCCCGCCAGTGCGGCGCCGACGGTGCTCAGCGCCACCGCGATGACGATGGCGATCAGTGTGGCGACCACGCTGGTGCCGCCACGCGCGGTCAGCTCGCTGCGCAGCCGTGCATCATCGTCGCCGGTGACGGCACGGGCCTGGGCGATCAGGCGCTGGCAGTGTGCCAGGTACCAGCTGTTGCCAAAGATGCCGGTGGTGATGCTCAGCGCGAAGGTGATGACCAGCGACAGGCCATCCGGCACATCCAGCCAGGTCTCCACCACGCTGATCAGCAGCAGCAGGCCAGCCCACATCGCCGCCAGGCGGTACATCCTGCGGTACATCATCCAGATCAGCCCGAGCAGGAAGGCCGGCCAATGCCAGGTGCCACTGCCCGTGGCAACGCCCTGATCCAGCCGCCAGCGCTGGCGATAGATCGGGAAGTTGCCGCCGACCACGCTGGCGTACAAGGCCATCTCGCCCTCCAGCCCGGCAGCCGCAGCCCTGTCCGGTGCGGCGGCCGGCGCACGATAGGGATCGGACGGATCGCCGACATTCGGCGCGATGCCCTCAACCGCAGGGGCTGCGTCGATATCCAGGGCCGGAGCCACCTCGACGGGGGTGGAAGCCTGCTCCAGTTCCGCCAACGGCCGCCATGAGGGCATGCCTTCGCACCAGAGCAGGGTGCGCGCCGTAACCGTCCCTTCCTGCTGCAGCTGGCGAAGACCGGCCAGATCCACCGGCCCACTGCTCTGCCTGCCATTGGCGTACCACCATTGTGCTTCCTGCATGTTTTTCCGTCCTTGCTACCTGCATCGACAAACTGAAATCGCTGCCCGCGCCTACAGCGCGGTACTGCCCAGGGTCTGCACCAGTTGATGGCGCGCACCCGCCGCAAGCGTAATCTGCTCCGGGCCTGCGTTGGCCACTTCCAGGCATACGTAATCGCGCCAGCCCTCGCCGACATCGGCCATCCTGGCTGCCGCCTCGGCACCCGGATTCCAGACCACCAGCGTCTGGCTGCCTTCGCTGCGGATCTCGATCCGCCGCTGCAGTACGGGATCATGCAGCACGTAATGGCCGCCGGCACCGGTGTAGATGCGATCGCTGCGACCGGGATCACGTGGATCGCGCAATGACCACGGTCCCTGTTGCAGGCGCAGCTGTGCATAGTCCTCGTACTTGTCCAGGTACTGCAGGCCGTCAAGGCCCTCGACCTCGACCCGCTTGGCATCGCCCACCCGGAAATAGCTGTGCAGGGCCTGGGTGAATGTCACCGGCGAGGTTCCGGTGTTCTCGGTGACCAGCTGCTGGCGCAGCTGGCGGCCAATGCGCAACTGCATCTGCAGGCGCAGGCCGCGATCGGCGCCGGGCGCAGGCGCCAACTGCAGCTCGACCTCGCCATCATCGCGCTGGCTGGCCTGCAGAAGCTCCCAGCGCGCGGTACGTACCAGGCCATGCGCCGGTACATCGGCGCTCTGGCCCTGGCGACCGAACCACGGCCAGCACACCGGGACGCCACCGCGGATGGGCGTGGGCAGCTCGGCGCGCGTGGGCGAAAGCCACAGCAGATCGGGCTGCCCATCGGGAATGAACGACAGCAGCTGGCCGCCGAACACGCTGACGACCGCCGTGGCGTTGGCGGTTCGCACCTGCCAGGCCTCCAGGCCGTGATACAGGCCGGTGCTGATGTCCGGATTCGACTGCATGCGATGACGCTCCTTGAAGACCGCGGCGATGATGTCGCGGTCAACGTGCCGCCGGCAAGGCTTTCTGCCCAGCGGGTGCGATGGCGGTCGCCTCTTCCTGCAGCGTGCGCAGGATGCGCTGGCCTGCGCGGCCGTCCACCTCGCTCCAGCCCAGGCGCTGCTGCTCGGCCTGGATCGCGCGGCGCGTGGCGGTACCGATCATGCCGTCGGCGGCACCGATATCGTGGCCGCGGGCCAGCAGCAGGGTCTGCAGCTGGCGGCGCTCATCGCGGCCCAGGCCCGGGTCATCGGTCGGCCAGGCGGTGGCCAACCCGTTGCCGCCACGCAATTGGTCAGCCAGCGTCGCGATCGCCAGCGCATAGCTTTCGGCGGCGTTGTAGCTGTAGATCGCGTCGTAGTTGCGGAACACCAGCAATGCCGGGCCCTTGTTGCCGGCCGGCAGCAGCAGCGCGGCGCGCGCATCCGCCGGCAGGTTGGCCGGAGCCAACACGCTGCCATCCAGCGCAGTCACGCCCTGCGCACGCCAGTCGGCCAGGGCGCGACGCTGGGTGCGGCCGGCCTGGCTGGCGTTGAAGCCGGCGGGAACACGGACTTCCATGCCCCACGGTTCGCCACTGCGCCAACCGGCACGCTTCAGATAGTTGGCGGTGGAGGCCAGCGCGTCAGGAATGCTGCCGACCAGATCGCGGCGGCCATCGCCATCACCATCGACCGCGATACGGGCGTAGGTGCTGGGCATGAACTGGGTGTGCCCGAAGGCGCCGGCCCAGGACCCGGTGAGCCCCTGGGCCTGCAGGTCACCGCGATCGATGAGCTTGAGCAGCGCCAGCAGTTCGCCACGGAAGAAAGCCTGGCGGCGGCCGGCACAGGAAAGCGTGGCCAGCGACTGCAGCAGCGGGCGTTTGCCGAATACGCGGCCATAGTCGCTCTCCACCCCCCAGACCGCGACGATGGTGGCCGGATCGACGCCATACTGCGCGGAGACGCGATTAAGCAGATCGCGATGTTGCTGCAGCAGGGCGCGGCCATCAGCCACGCGCTGGCGATCGACCAGCGCGGCCAGGTAGTCCCAGATCGGCGTGGTGAATTCGGGCTGTGCATCGAGCAGGCCGAGCACGCTGGGGTCCGGGGTGAGGCCGGCGGTGATCGCGTTGAAACGGTCGGCACTGATGCCTTGTGTCACAGCGGTGGCCTGCAGGCCCGACAGGCAGCGGTTGAACGCCGGATCGATGTCGCCGGCAGGAGCGGCGGGCGCTGTCGGCGCCGAGGCAAGAGCGGCCGCCAGGCCGAGCGTGGTCAGAATGGGCATGGCGTCCTCCGTGTTGCCGTTGCACGGCCATCTTAGGGGTAGCGGTGCTGCTGAACCTGAAGCGGTACCGGCTGGCCGTCCGCCCTAGATGGCACGCAACAGGCGCAGGCCATAGGCCGGGCCTTCAGCATCCCAGCGCTGCATGACCTGCAGGCCAGCCGGCCGCAGCAGCGCTTCGAAGCTCTCGTCGGTGTACTTGTGGCTGTATTCGACGCGGATCGGTTCGTCGGCCTCGAAATGGAAGGTCCGGCCATCCAGATGGACGTCCTGTGCCCGCTGGCTGACCAGATCGGTCTCGATGCGCAGCCGCGCGACGCTGTAGCGGGCACGATGACGGAAGCCCTGCAGATCGAAGTCGCTGCCGACCTCGCGGTTGAGGCGGGCCAGCAGGTTCAGGGTGAATGCGGCGGTGACGCCCTGCGCATCGTTGTAGGCCGCCTCGATCAACGCCGGGTCCTTGTGCAGGTCGATGCCGACCAGGGCCAGGCCATCACGCCCCATGGTCTGGCGCATCGCGCGCAGCAGCGCGACCGCGTCCTCGCCTTCAAAGTTGCCCAGCGTGGAACCGGGGAAGAACAGCAGCCGTCGCGCGGGGTCGCGTTCGGGCATGGGTACGGCGACGGGACGGGTAAAGTCGGCACAGACCGGCAGCATCTCCACCTCGGGCAGCGCCGGGGCCAGATGGTCGATGCTGGACAGCAGCGCGGCACGCGAGATTTCAATCGGCGTGTAGGCCACCGGGTCGTGCAGGGCGGCCAGCAGCAACGCGGTCTTGCGGCCACTGCCGCTGCCCAGTTCCACCACGTGCAGATGCGGCCCGACGCTTCGGGCGATGTCCTGCAGTACCCGTGAAAGCAGGGCCAGCTCGGTGCGCGTGGGGTAGTACTCGGCGGTCTGCGTGATCTGCTCGAACAGGCGCGAGCCGCGCGCATCGTAGAAGTACTTGGACGGCAGCTGGCGCGGCGTGCGCGACAACCCGGCCACCACGTCGGTGAGGATCTGCTGGCGGCCGGGGGTGAGATCGGTCAGCGCCTGCAGTGCGTCGTGCACCGTACTCATGCGAGGTCCCTGGCCAGGCGCAGCCCGGAGAACTGCCAACGCGCCGGGGGCATGAAGAAGTTGCGGTAGCTGGCACGCACGTGGCCACGCGGCGTGGCGCAGCTGCCACCGCGCAGCACCCATTGCCCGCACATGAACTTGCCGTTGTATTCACCGAGGTTGCCGGCGAAAGGGCGGAAGCCCGGGTAGGCGCCATACGCGCTGTGGGTCCATTCCCATACATCGCCGAACAGCTGACGCAGTCCACTGCCCCCTGCAGCCTGCGGGTGCAGCCGATCGTCATCGGCAAAATGACCGCGAGGCGGCAGCGTTGCGGCGGCAGCCTCCCACTCGAACTCGCTGGGCAGGCGCGCACCGGCCCAGCGGGCGCAGGCATCGGCCTCGTAGTAGCTGAGGTGGCAGACCGGCGCATGCGGATCCAGTTCGCGCCAACCGCCCAGGGTGTACTCGCGCTGCAGGGCGTCATCCCAGTACAGCGGGTGCTGCCAGCCCTCGGCTTCGCGCAGCGCCCAGCCTTCGCTGAGCCACCAGCGCGGTTCGCGGTAGCCGCCGGCGTCGATGAAGGCGCGGTACTCGGCATTGCTGACGGGGCGCTCGGCCAGTGCGTGCGCGGGGAGCAGCACGCGATGCGCCGGCGATTCGTTGTCGTAGGCGAAGGCGGTGTGCTGCGGCCAGGCTGCGGCGCCGATGGTGACGATGCGCTCGGGCGACTCGATCCAGCCCTGCGCACTGGCAGCGCTGGTTGCAGGCTGCAGGTCCTCGCGGTAGGCCGGCTGCAACGGATTGCACCAGAACGCGTGCTTGATGTCGGTGAGCAGCAGTTCCTGGTGCTGCTGTTCGTGCTGCAGGCCCAACTGCAGGTGCTGCAGTGCCTGCTCATCAAGGTCGCCTGCCGCCAGCCGCGATTGCACCTGTGCATCGACCTGCTGGCGGTAGTCGCGCACCTGCTGCAGCGATGGCCGCGACAGCAGCCCACGCTGCGGCCGGGCATGCGCCGGGCCGAGGCTCTTGTAGTAGCTGTTGAACAGGTAGTCCCAGGCGGGGTCATGCGCCGGTGCAGGTGGGAAGCCGGCCAGCACGAAGCGTTCGAAGAACCAGGTGGTGTGGGCCAGGTGCCATTTGCTCGGGCTGGCATCGGCCATGCTCTGCAGCATGGCATCTTCGGCGCTGAGGGGGGCTGCCAAGTGCATGCTGCGGTTCCGCACACATGCGTACTGGCGGGCGAGATCGCGCTGCGGGGCAGCGACGGCGGTGGCTACGCTGTCCATCCGGGCAGCATCTGCGCAACAGGGTGAGTGCGATGTCATCGTTCGACGTCAACGCGTTCACATGCGTGACCATCCCGCATTCAAGAAGCCGGTGCGAACGCCGCTAACGGCAATGCTGCGGCCGCGTCGTCACCGCGCTGGAATTCCTGCTTGCCCCTGCATCCGCTCCGCCAGCCTGCGCATTACCTGTTCGTGCTGCCCGCCGTGCTGGTTGCCGTGGTGCTGTGGGCAGCACTGGGCAACGAAGACGTTGCCAGTCCGGCCCAACGCATCCTGCCCTGGCTGCTGGCCTGCCTCGGTGCCGGCCTTGCCCTGCTCTACCACCAGGTGCGTACGCTCTGCCTGCTGCTGGTGGTGGCGGTCATGTTCGCGCTGCTGCACCAGGACGTGGGCGGCTACCTGCACAGCGGCCATGTCACGGCGCTGACACCGCTGCGCTTCCATGCCATTTCGGCCTGGTTGCCCTTGCTGTTCGCGGGCCTGGCATTGTGGCCCGAGCGCGGGCGGCGCCGCCACGACCTGCTGTTGCGCTCCGTCGCCAGCGGCACGGCACTGCTGATCTTCCTGCTGCTGGCCACGCAGCAGCCGCGCGGCATGCACGATCTGCTGTCGAACCGTCACTGGGCGTGGATCCCGGTCGACTGGAACGCGCTGGCGCAGCTGCCAGCGCTGCTGTTCCTTCTGGCAACCGCCGCGCTGGGCTGGCAGGCCTGGCGGCATCCGCGCCCGTTGCACACGGCGATGCTGCTGGCCCTGCTGTGCCTGTGGTGGATGCTGCCACGGGTGTTCCTGCAGCCGGTGCTGCTGTCGGCACTGGCCAGCGCGGCCCTGCTGCTGATGCTGGGCGCGATGCTGCAGGAGTCCTTCCATATGGCCTTCCGCGATGAGCTGACCGGCCTGCCGGGGCGCCGCGCCTTCAATGAGACCCTGCAGCGGGCGCGCGGCACCTACAGCATCGCGATGGTGGACGTGGACCACTTCAAGTCGTTCAACGACACCCACGGCCACGATACCGGCGACGACGTGCTGCGCCTGGTGGCCTCGCGCCTGGGCCGGGTGGGCGATGGTGGCCGGGCGTTCCGCTATGGCGGCGAGGAGTTCGCGGTGGTGTTCCTGGATCGTCCCGCAGCCGCCTGCGTGGATGCAGTCGAGGCGCTGCGGCAGACCATCGAGGACACCCGCATGCAGCTGCGCGACCGGAGCACACGCAGCCGCGACGATGAAACGGGGCGCCGGCAGCGCGGACGCGGCGGAAGCGGGCAGACAGTGCAGGTGACGGTGAGCATCGGGCTGGCAGACAGCCGCGTGGATGAGCGGCCAGCGGCAGTGATCAAGGCCGCCGACCAGGCGCTGTACGCAGCCAAGGACGGTGGCCGCAACCAGGTCCGCGCGCATGCCGGCCAGCGCGTGCTGGCGGCACGCGGCGGCTGAGGCTCACACCGCGTCGAGGTAGTACCAGCGGCCGTCGACGCGCAGGAAGCGGCTGTGCTCGGCCATCTTCACCGCGCTGCCGCCGCCCACGCGGTAGCGGGCGGTGAAGCGCACTTCGGCGCTGTCGGCGCCGGTGACGGTGTGCTCGTGCACGGTCAGGCCCAGCCAATGCGTACGCTGGCCGGGCGCATCATCCAGCGACAACTCGGCGGGACGGGTATCCGGATGCCAGCTCTGGCGCAGATAGTCCGCCAGCCCCCGCACATAGGCGCTGTAACGTGATCGCATCAGGCGCTCGGCATCGGGGGCGGCCTCACCGGCATGGAAACGGCCACAGCAGGCGGCGTACTCGGCGGGAAGGCCGCAGGGGCAGGGATCGGTGGGTTTTCGGCTCATGCGGACATTGTCGCCGGGTTGTGCGGATGGATCCACGCGGGGCACCGGTCAACCAGTGCAGGACAGGCGTATGCTGTCGCGCCCCCATATCGATTGATCGCCGTGCTGGAACTGGTTCCCCCTGAGTTGTGGTGGCTGGTGGTCATCGCCTTCATCGCCGGGCTGGTCGATGCCGCCGTCGGTGGTGGTGGGCTGGTGCAGCTGCCTGGCCTGTTCACGGTGCTGCCGCAGCAGACGCCGGCGATGCTGTTTGGTACCAACAAGTTCAGTTCGATGTTCGGTACCGGTGCGGCCGCCTGGCGCTATGCGCGCAACGTGCGCTTCCCGTGGAAGCCGGTGTTGTTCGCGGCCGGCACGGCCTTCATGTTCTCCTTCGCCGGCGCCACCGCGGTAAGCCTGCTGCCCAAGGACGCGGTGCGCCCACTGGTGCTGGTGCTGCTGGTCGCGATGCTGGCCTACACACTGTGGAAGAAGGACTTCGGCGCGCTGCACCGGCCACAGGAGATCGGCCGCCGCGAACTGGTGATCGCGCTGGCGATCGGTGCGGCGATCGGCTTCTACGATGGCTTCTTCGGGCCGGGCACCGGCAGCTTCCTGATCTTCCTGTTCGTGCGCTTCTTCGGGCTGGATTTCCTGCGCGCCTCGGCGGCATCAAAGGTGGTGAACCTGGCGACGAATGTGGCGGCGATCTCGTTCTTCGTGCCGACCGGCAACATCCTGTGGCTGTTCGCGCTGCCGATGGCGGCGGCCAACATCATCGGTTCGGTGGTGGGCACGCGCCTGGCGCTGAAGGGCGGCACGCCGTTCATCCGCAAGCTGTTCGTGGGGCTGGTGGTGGTGCTGATCGCGCGGATGGCGTGGGATACGTTCCACGCTGCGTGAACGCGGTTGCCGGCCAGCGGCCGGCACTACCGGGTCATGAACCCCGCCCATGGGTAGTGCCGGCCGCTGGCCGGCATTCCCCATCCGATCGGGTCATGAACCCCGCCCATGTAGTGCCGGCCGCTGGCCGGCATTCCCCTTCAATCGGCCAGGTCAGGCGTCGGCTTCTTCCGGTTCGTTGGCCTGCTGGCGGCTGCGCTCGGGCAGCTTCAGGCGCTTGCCTTCCTCGTCATACTCGATCAGCAGCACGCCGGAATCGTGGCGACCGCTGATTTCGACGAAGCAGGCGCCGCCGATGAACGGTTCCAGCGTCATCACCGACTTCAGCGGGGTGGCAACCACCATCTGGAAGCCGAAGTTGTCGAAGATGTTCATTGCCAGTGCGGTGAACTCGTTATCGGCCTTGTCGAAGGCTTCGTCGAGCACCACTGCGGCGTAGCTGGGCAGCTGGCTGTCGGCACCGCCGAGCTGGTAGCGCAGTGCCGCGGCCAGGCAGGTGGTAGCCAGTTTCTGGCGCTGGCCACCGGACTTGCCGGCGCCGCTGCGGTAGATCTCGACCTGCTGGCGCGTTTCCGCATCCAGCTCGACGCCGATGAACTCCACGTGCATGCGCACGTCCAGCACCAGCTCGCGCCAACGCTTGTCCTCGCCTTCCTGCGAGCCCAGGCGGTTGACCAGCTGGCGCAGCACGGTGAACTGCGATTCGGCCAGCTCGCGCTGCTCGGTCTGCTGCTGCGACAGCACTTCGCGCAGCTGCAGCTGGAACTCGCCCACTTCCGGCAGACGGCGGTCGCTCAGTTCGATGGTCAGCAACGTACCACGGTTGAACGGCACCTGTTCCAGGCTGGCGTTCACTTCATCCAGGCGCTGGCCGATCGACTTGCGGGCCTCGGCGCTGTGGCGCTGCAGGGCCAGCAGGTTGTTCTTGCTCTGGTTCTGCAGCAGATCGAAGAAGCGCTCTTCGTGCTGCGGCAGGCCATCGCGCTCCAGTCGTTCGAGGCGTGCGAGGAAGTCCTCGGCCGAGGCCACCGACACGGTGAAGTCGCCCGATTCCTCCGGCCACTGCTGGATGAAGCGACGGAAGCAGCCGATCAGCTGGTTCTCGATGCGGTTGAGGTCCTGCTGCGAGGACGACAGCTGCTCGTTCAGCGCGTTGCTGACCTGGCGCATGTGCGCTTCCAGCGTTTCCAGGCTGAGCGGACCCTGCTCCTGCAGGCGCTCGGCAAGGCCGGCTTCCTGCTCCTGGGCCAGGCTCGGCAGCACCAGCGCACGGCTCTGCTGGCGCGCGCGGTCCAGGCGGTCGCGTTCCTTGACCAGCTGCCCGCGCTCGACGCGGACGTCTTCATAGGTGCGGCGGGCCTGCTCGATGTCGGCGCGCACGGCGTCGATCTGCTTGGCCAGCTTGGCGAGGTCGGCATTGCCTTCGCGCAGGTCGCGCAGCGTGGCCTCGATGTCGCTCAGGCGCTGCTGCGGAGCGGCGATGTCGATCTCGTTCCAGCTGATGCTGACCAGCTCGTGGCAGGCCAGGCGGCGTTCGTTGTCGCGGTCACGCTGCCCACGCAGGCGCGCGATGTCGGTCTCGCAGCTGGCGATGCGCTTGGCCAGTTCCTGAGCTTCGCGCTCGAAGGCGCCCACCTTGTCGTGGTTGTTGAAACCGAGGATCCAGCGACGGCGGTCGCCCACCGCACTGCGGTCATCCTTCTCGAAACGGTCGCCCGGATGCTTGACCTGGCCTTCGCGGGTGATGCCGCGGTCGACGTTGCGCAGCTGCTTGGCATCCACGCACTCGTAGTCGAATCGCTTGCCGAGCTCGCGGCGCAGCCAGCTTTCGAACACGTGTTCGCGCAGTTCCAGCTTGTGCAGCAGCGACTTCGCCGACGGCTCACGGGCGAACGCATCATCGTTGCGGCGCACGCGGTAGTAGGTGAAGCGCATGCCCAGGTGGGTACGGTTCACCCACTCGGCGACGTCGTTGTAATGCTTGTCGTCGACCAGCAGCGACAGCGCGAAGCCACCCAGCACGCGCTCGATGGCACCCTGCCAGCCCTGCTCTTCCGAGCGGACCTGGATCAGTTCGCCGACGAACGGCAGCGCCGCTTCAGCGATGCCGGTTTCCTCGGCCAGGCGCGCGCGCAGCTTCTGCATCGGCGCCGGGATGTTGGAGGGCGTGCGCTGCATCGCTTCGAGTTCCGCACGGACTTCGCCGAAGCGGCGCTCGTCATCGCGCTTGCCACCCAGGCGATCGCTGATCGCATCGTCCAGCGCCGAAGAGGCGCGCTGGCGGTCCTGCAGCTCGTTCTGTGCGCGCTCGACCAGTTCGGCGAAGCCGTGTGCGTCGTCCGGCAGTTCGGCCCCCAGCTGCTGCGCGGCCAGGCTTGCCTGCTCGCGCTTGGCCTGGCGGCGGTCGCGCTCGGCTTCGGCGCGGCCCTGCTCGCGTTCCAGTTCTTCAATGCGCTCACCGCCCTGCTGGCGACGCTGCAGTTCCAGTTCGGCCAGGCGCTCGGTGTGATTGTCCAGTGCGGCACGGCGCTGGGCTTCTTCGCCGAGCAGGCCACGGTCACGCACGTCCATCTCGCGCAGGCGCGCTTCGATCAGCGCCTGGCGGCGGCTTTCACGGAAGCTGTCGACGCCGAGCTTGAGGGCTTCGTCGTCGCCGCGCCGGCGGTGCATTTCCTTCAGGTCGTTGTAGTAGGCGCGTGCCGGCAGCAGAGTCTCCACCTGGCGACGGGCGGTGACCACCGCCTGGTGCGCGCCATCGAGCTCGGCGAAGTCGCTGACCAGGCGCTCGGCGGCGTCGAAGGTCTTCGGCGTGTCGAGCATGAAGTCGCGCAGGAAGACGTTGAGGTCGCCCAGGTTCTTCGCCGACTGCGTCTTGTGCAGCAGGCGCAGCGCCATCTCGTTGTCGATGCCGAGCAGGTCGCGGAAGCGCTCGGCGTAGCCGGAGAAGGTGTCGAAGTGGTGCAGGTCGGACAGCTTCTGCTTGAGCTTGCGCAGGTCCAGGTCGAACCCACCAAGATCCTTGGCGATGTCGAACGGGCGCTCGGCAATCATGTAGTGCTTGCGCACGTCACCGGCCGAGGTGCCGTTGCCGGAGATCCACAGCAGGCGCACCAGGCTGACCACGCGGCCATCGCCGGCGCGGTATTCCAGCACCAGTGCGGTCCAGGTGGCGCCCTTGCGCAGGTACTGGGTGGCGATTTCGCCGGTGCCGCTGTCCTGCTGGTCAGCCCACGCGCCACGCACGTAGGACACCAGGTTGCGGTCGCGGCCACTGCGCTCGGCTTCACGCGCAGCAGCGTTGAAGTCGACGATGGCCGGCGGCGTCAGCAGCGCGGACATGGCATCGAGCAGTGTCGACTTGCCCGAGCCGGAACGTCCGACGAACAGGAAGCCGCGCTCGGCGATCGGTACTTCGGTCAGGCCGTTGAAGGTGCCCCAGTTGTGCACCTGCAGGCGGCGCATGCGGAACTGCTGCAGGCGCGGGTCCGGCAGGCCTTCGTTGAACAGGGCGGGAGTGTGCTTGGAGATAGCCATGCGATGGTCGGGTCTCTCAGGCCTCGGCGGCCGGGGTTTCGCGCAGCTGGCGGTAGACCGCCGAGAGCTGGGACACGTCTTCGGCGGAGAACAGCAGCTTCAGCGCCGGCGAGACTTCGTGGCGGTCTTCCTGGCCGCTGAGGCGGGTCAGGATGTGGTTGTCCTTCATCTTCTGCACCGCCGAGGCGACGCGGCGGTTGAAGCCGGCGCGGTCGGTGGACAGGTTCTTTTCGTAGATGGCCAGTGCTTCGGCCATTTCGGCATCGGCGACCACCGCGCGGTTGCCGCGCGCATCGGCTTCGGCCAGCTGCTGGCGCAGGTACAGCAACAGCACCGAGTCGATGAAGGTGAGCGGCGAGGTGCGCAGCAGCACCGGCGCGTCGACGTCTTCGGTATCGGCCTGGCGGGTGAACGCCACGCCGCTGTCACGGTCGAGCACCAGTTCCAGGAACAGGTCCGCCAGCGACGAGCGGATGGCCGCTTCGCTGCGGATCAGTGCCGGCCACAGCTTGGCGTGGCGCAGCTGGTCGATGCTGGGGCCGATCAGCAGCTGGCACAGCGCGCGGCGCGCATCCAGCGGCAGGCGCCCGGTGTCGCCGAGGTAATAGACGTCGTTGCCACGGCGGGGCTGCGCCACGGCCGCCACCGGTTCGGCCTCGTAGGCGTCTTCCGCCACGTCGGCCTGCGCTGCGTCGATGGGATCTTCATGCCAGCTCATGGCGTCTCTCCTGGGTGAACCAAACCAGCGGGATGCGGGCGCGACGGATCTGGCCGTCGCCACCACGCCATTGCGCAAGCTCCTGCTCGCCGGCGACCACGTTGCCGAAGCGCGTGCCCAGCGACAGATAGCCGATGACGCTGCCAAGACCCTGCGGCGCTTCGCGCTGCGACAGGGCCTGGGCGATGCTGAGCCGCGGCTGTGCATCGAGCAGGTCGTGCAGGTCGCGGCGCAGGGTGCGGAAGTCGATTTCGGACGAAGCGACCAGGTCGCCGACGCTCTCCAGGCTGATCGCGGCCGCGTCGTTGTACTCGACATTGCCGTCGACCTGGGCGCTGCGCGGATCATGCAGCTTCCACTGCGACCACGAGCGCAGGCGGCTGGTGGTCAGCTGCAGGTCGCGGCCGATGCCGCGTTGTGCGGGGAATTCGTCGCGCAGGGCCAGGGCTTCGGACTGCGCCTGCTTCAACAACTGGTTGAGGCGGCGCTGTTCCAGGTAGCCACGGCTCTGCACGAAGCCGCGCAGGCTGCGCGCGAAGTTCTGCAGCACGTCGTGCACCTGGCCACCGCGCTCGAGCATGGTGCTGGTGAAGCTGCGCAGGAAGTTGCGTTCGTTGCGGTCCAGGCGGCGGGCGAAGCCGCGCGCCAGCACTGCTTCCAGCGCGGCATCGAGCTGGGCACTCTGTTCGGCGTCGTTGAGCAGCCGCCAGAAGGCCTGGAAACTGCGCCCGGCGTCACTTTCGCCAATGACATCCACACCTTCGAACAGCTGCGACAGCACATCGCCGCGCTCGCCCTCGTCGTCGATGATGCGTTCGCGGAAATCGCGGTTGAGCTGCTCGAAGTCATCGCGCACGCGGCGGAAGTCCTCGGTCAGCTCGTCGGCCAGGCCGATGATCTGGCGGGTGCGTTCCAGCGCGCGCTTGCCGTCCAGCGCAACCACGCGGCCGGTGCCGACCCGGGCGATTTCGGCATCGATGCGGTCGCGCTCGTCGTGCAGCGCGGACAGGCGCGCATCGGGATCGGCTTCGGTCTGCGCAGCCAGCGCCGAGAGCTGCTCAATGACCAGCGCCAGGCGGCTTTCGGTGGCGGCCACGCGGGCCTGCTCGAGGCCGTCGGCGAAGCGGATCGCCTGCAGTGCCGCGGTCGCCAGCTCGTACTGCTCCTGGTCGGCGCCTTCGGGCAGACGGCGTTCCAGCCAGCCCTGGGCCAGCCAGTGCGCGATGTAGGCCTGGGCGGTGCGCGGCAGCTCGCGCGAGAGTTCATCGCCGGCCAGCTGGTCCAGCGCGCGCTGCAGTCGCTCGTTCAGTACCGAGGACGGCAACGTGCGCTCGCCGTCCATCAGCAGGCCCTGCAGCAGGCCGATGATTTCCGGAGCGTGGTCGGCGGCAAGCAGCTTCCACTGGGGCTGTTCGCGCAGGTGGCGGTAACGGGCAATGCGTTCGCGATGCTTCATGCAGCGAAAGAAGTCTGTAGGGCTGACAGGGACAAACCGCCATGCACAGCTGCCGCGTGGACAGCCGTGGGCATGCCGGCCTGCAGGAGCCGGCGTGGTGCGGGCAAGCGGCTCAGCGCTTGCCGCCCACTTCGATGAAGCGCAGGAACTCGGCGCGGGTACGCGCGTCGTCGCGGAAGCTGCCCAGCATCTTGGAGGTGACCATGCTGACGCCGCGCTTGTGGATGCCGCGGGTGGTCATGCACTCGTGGGCGCCTTCGACGACCACGCCGACGCCGATCGGCTGCAGCACATCCTGGATGCACTGGGCGATCTGCGCGGTCATCTTCTCCTGCACCTGGAAACGGCGGGCGTAGGCTTCGACGACACGGGCCAGCTTGCTGATGCCCACCACCTTGCCGGCCGGCAGGTAGCCGACGTGCACGCGGCCGATGATCGGCGCCATGTGGTGCTCGCAGTGGCTTTCGTACTCGATGTCGCGCAGGACGATCAGCTCGTCGTAGCCGGCCACTTCCTCGAAGGTCCGCTCCATGTAGGCGCGCGGGTCGTCGCGGTAACCGCTGAACCAGTCGCCATAGGCTTCGGCGACACGGCGGGGGGTATCCAGCAGGCCTTCACGGGACGGGTCCTCGCCGGCCCAGCGCAGCAGGGTGCGCACGGCATCCTCGGCCTGGTCCTGGGTCACGTCGCCCTGCGGGGCGGCCTTTTCGTTGTTCTTGCTCATTGCGTACAGCGTCCCGAACGGGGGGCGAGCATCGTACCCGACCGGGGGGTGGGTCGTCCTGTTGGGACGGTTCATCGGGGGTCGTTGTTGGCGCGTCGTTGCTATCGGTTTGGAGGGGGAGAGGGGGCAGCGCAGGACACGCCGTAAACCCGTCCATGGGGGCTCGGTCGGCGCATCCATGCGCCTCACGGTCCTGCCCTGCCGCCCTTCCCCATCCCTGACAGTTTCCCGCGGGCGCGGCCGGACCGCCCGAAAGCGGGGGCAAAAGCGGGGTTCATGGCTTCGGAAGCGGCGCGCCGCTGCTGTGGTGTTTTGTGCTTTGGTGGGTGCGGACCGTTGGTCCGCACTGCTTCTGCTCTTGCTTCCAAGAGCCAACCCACCGCGCTCGCGGGGGGATGGGAAGGCAGCGGGGGCCGGGCGGGGCAGGACCGTCCGCGGCATGGGCCCGAGGCATGCCTCGGGCGGGTTGGGCAGGACGCCCAACCCCGGTCTTGCGGTGTGCGCAGGAAGCGCACACGAGCAAGCCGCGGCCGAGCCCCCAAGGGTGAGGGCGCTTGCTTGCGAGGCATGCCTCGCAAGCGCCCGAACGCACGGCCGCCAGCGGCTGGGCCGGACCCCGGAGGGGGGTTCACGGCGTGTCCTGCACCGTCCGGCGCCCGCTGCCCCACCCGACACCAGGCAGGCGCAACGCTTTCCTCACTACACCCCCTCATTCAGAAAAACCTATTGATAGGAATGAAATTAGTAGTATCCTATCTATCTCTTATGGACCGACCCCTCGACGAGCGCACCGTGCTGCAGATGCAGCTCAGCTCCGGCCTGCTGTACGCAGGGCGGCAGTGGCAGCGCTTGGCCGACAGCCGGCTCGGCAGCTACGGCATCTCCACCGCCTGCACCATGCCGCTGCTGATGATCGGCCGCTCCGGCGGTGGCATCCGTCAGGTGGCGCTGGCGCAGCAGCTGGGCATGGAAGGACCCTCTCTGGTGCGCCTGCTGGACAAGTTGTGCGCCAGCGACCTGGTCCGCCGCGAGAGCGACGCCAGCGACCGCCGCGCCAACCTGCTGTGGCTGACCGACGCAGGCCATGCGCTGGTCAGCGAGCTGGAAGACCAGTTGATCGGCCTGCGCCAGGACGTGTTCGGCGAGCTTTCCATGGATGAACTGCACGCCGTGCTGAAGGCATGGCGCCTGCTGGCCGAGGCCGCCGACCGCATCACGTAAGACCGCTGCCCCTGAACACCGCCGCTGCCGTGCACACGCCAGCGGCTTTTGCCCGTTGCCGTTGTTTCGTTGTTCCTCCCCTCCCCCCACCTCGCCCCCGCCCCTACCGATGCCCGGTGAATTCAGTCTCCACGGAGTGTTCGTCCCGACCCTGCTCGGGTTGATGTTGTTGGCCTACCTGGTCAACAGCGGCCTGCACGCGCTGCTGCAGCGTGCCGGCGCCTATCGCCACGTATGGCACCCGGCGTTGTTCAACCTGGCCCTGTACGGGATCGTGCTTGGCCTGCTGTTCCACCTCCTGCGTTGGATGCAATCGTGAACAAGATCGTGAAGAAGACCCTGCCGGTGCTGCTCACCAGCGCAGCCGTGATCATCGCCCTGCTGGTGCTGCGCCAGCTGTGGGTCTATTACATGGATGAGCCGTGGACCCGCGATGCCCATGTCGGTGCCGACGTGGTGCAGGTGGCGCCGGACGTGTCCGGGCTGGTGGAAACGGTGCAGGTGGCCGACAACCAGGCGGTGAAGAAGGGTGACCTGCTGTTCGTGGTCGATCGCGCCCGCTACCGCATCGCGCTGGAGCAGGCCCGCGCCAGCCTGGCCGAGCGCCAGGCATCGGTGGCGCAGCTGCGCCGCGAGATCGGCCGTGACCGCAGCCTGCAGGACCTGGTCGCCGCCGAGGACGCAGAAGTGCGCCGCGCCAAGCTGCAGGCCGCACAGGCTGCGCTGGCCACCGCACAGGCGGCGGTCGACCTGGCCGAGCTCAACCTGGGCCGCACCGAGGTGCGCGCGCCGGCCGATGGCCGGGTCAACGACCGCACCCTGCGCGTGGGCGACTACGTGGTGGCCGGCAAGCCGGTGCTGGCGCTGCTGGATACCGGCTCGTTCCGCATCGATGGCTACTTCGAGGAAACCCGCCTGCGCGGCGTCGCCCCGGGACAGCGTGTGGGCATCCGCCTGATGGGCGAATCGGCACCGCTGCGCGGCCATGTCGAGAGCATCGCCGCCGGCATCGAGGACCGCTACCGCAGCAACGGCAGCACCCTGCTGCCGAACGTGACCCCGGCCTTCGACTGGGTGCGGCTGGCACAGCGCATTCCGGTGCGCATCGCCATCGACGAAGTACCCAAGGGCGTGGAACTGATCGCCGGCCGCACCGCCACGGTGACCGTGGACACCGGCCGCCATCCGCACAACGACAAGGCCGGCACTGCGCCGACACAGGCGGGCCTGTGAACGCCGCCCTGCCCCGTCTCGGTCTGATCGTCGCGCTGGCCAGCCTGGCCGCGTGCAAAACCGTCGGCCCGGACTATGCACTGCCGGAAGGCTCGGCCTTCAAGCGCCCGGAGGCCAATGCAGCCTTCATCGATACGCAGAACCCGCAGGTGGCCGCCAACCAGGCGCTGCCCGACCGCTGGTGGTCGCTGTACAACGACCCGGTGCTGGACGGCCTGATCACCCAGGCGCTGCGTGACAACGTGGAACTGAAGGCTGCCGATGCGCATCTGCGGCGTGCAGCCGCCGTTTACGAACAGGCGCTGGACGCCGGTGGCTTCGAGTACGAGGCCAAGGCCGGCGTCAGCCGCGCGCAGCTGTCGGCCGAATCATTCCTGCAGGAGCACGAGCTGCCGGTGATCAACCTGGCCGATGGCAAGTTCGCGGTCAGCTACCAGTTCGATCTGTTCGGCAAGCTCAAGCGCGGCGCCGAGGCAGCGCGTGCCGACGAGCAGTCGGTCGCTGCGGCGCGCGACCTGGCCCAGGTCAGCGTGGTCGCGCAGGTCGCCGACAGCTACCTGGAAATCTGCCACGCCAACCACGAACTGCACGTGGCCGAGCATTCGCTGCAGCTGCAGCAGCGCAGCCGCACGGTCACCGAGCGCCTGATCGCGGCCGGCCGCGGCACGCCGCCGGAACTGGCCCGCGCCAATGCGCAGGTGGCGTTGCTGGAAGCCGCGCTGCCGCCGCTACGCGCGCAGCGTTCGGCGGCCGCCTATTCGCTGGCCGCGCTGCTTGGGAAAACCCCGGGCCAGCTGCCGGCCGGCGTGATCGACTGTGCGCACGCCCCCGGCCTGGCGCAGCCGCTGCCGGTCGGTGATGGCCGGGCGCTGCTGCAGCGCCGCCCGGACGTGCGCCAGGCCGAGCGCAAGCTGGCCTCGGCCACGGCGCGGATTGGGGTCGCCACCGCCGAGCTGTACCCGGACATCCGCCTGGGTGCCTCGGTGGGTGCCGCCGGCCTGCTGGAAGACTTCGGCACGCCGATGACCCAGCAGTGGTCGATCGGCCCGCTGATCTCGTGGACGCTGCCGTCCTCCGGCACGCACGCACGCATCCACGCCGCCGAGGCGGGTGCCGATGCCGCGCTGGCCGAGTTCGACCACACCGTGCTGCAGGCGCTGCGCGAGACCCAGACCGCGCTGGACCGCTATGCGCAGGACCTGCGCCGGCTGCAGTCGCTGCGCATCGCGCAGGAGCAGGCCGCGCTGGCCGCCGAGCAGAACCGCCGGCTGTACCAGGGTGGCCGTACGCCGTACCTGTCCAGCCTGGATGCCGACCGCAGCCTGGCCACCAGCGACGCCACCCTGGCCGCCGCCGAAGCGCAGGTCTCGCGCGACCAGATCCACCTGTTCCTGGTGCTGGGTGGCGGTTGGCAGGCATCGGTTGCCCCGCCCGCGCCGTCCACCGCACAGGCCTCGGCGAAGTAAGCCATGAACGCGCTGACCGATCGCCAGGCCTGGCTGTTCTCGATCAAGACCTACCTGGCCGCGGTGGCCGCGCTGTACATCGCCATGGCCGGCAACCTGTCGCGCCCGTACTGGGCGATGGGCACGGTGTACATCGTCAGCCAGCCGCTGCTGGGCCCAACCCGCGCCAAGGGCGTGTACCGCATCGTTGGCACCCTGGTGGCCGGCCTGGCCACCCTGCTGGTGCTGCCGGCGCTGGTGGAAACGCCGCTGGTACTGAGCGCGGCGATGTCGATCTGGCTGGCCGGGTGCCTGTTCATGGCCCTGCTCAACCGCGGCCCGCGCGGTTACGCGTTCCTGCTGGCCGGCTACACCACCGCCTTCATCGGCTTCCCGGCAGTGACCTCGCCGGAGACCATCTTCGACACCGTGGTGGCGCGCAGCGAGGAGATCATCCTCGGCACCGTGGTGGCGGTGCTGTTTGCTTCGCTGCTGTTCCCGGCCTCGGTACGCCCGATGCTGCGCGCCCGCATCGGCAACTGGATGGAGGACGCCGCGCAGTGGTGCCGGCAGATCCTCGAACGCGGCCGCGCGCACGCGCCGCGCAACCGGCTCGCCGCCGACCTGGTGCAGTTCGAGGCGCTGATCGAGTTCCTGCGCCGCGACGACCCGCGCCATGCCGGTTCGGCCGTGTCGATGGAGCGGCTGCGCGAACGCATGCTGCTGCTGTTGCCAGTGTTGTCGTCGATTGCCGACCGCCTGAGTGCGCTGCGCAGCGACGGCCAGGACCTGCCCGAGGGGCTGCCGGCACTGGTCGATGACATCCACGACTGGCTGGATGGCCCGACCAACGCCAGCGAATACGCGCGCCTGCGCGCGCGCATCAGTGCGTTGAAGCCGCAGGTGGACCGCGACCTGCAGCACCTGCAGCTGGCCAGCCTGCTGCTGCGCCTGGAGGAACTGGTGGACCTGTGGCAGGACTGCCGCACCCTGCAGCACGCGATCGACCAGGGCACCGCGCCGCTGGACCGTGCGCACTACCGCATCCGCACCGAACGCGTGGCCGCCGACAAGCACGTCGACTACGGCATGGCGCTGTTCTCCGCGCTCAGTGCCGGCGCGGCGCTGATGAGCTACTGCGTGCTGTGGATCGCGCTGGGGTGGGAAGGCGGCGGCAACGGCGCGATGATGGCCGCGGTGACCGCCGCATTTTTCGCCGCGCAGGACGATCCGGCACCGAGCATGGTGTCGTTCCTGGTGTGGGCGATGGTCGCCTCGGTGGTGGCCGGCGTGTACCTGTTCGGCGTGTTCCCGGCCGTGCACGACTTCGGCCTGCTGGCGCTGGTGCTGGCGGTGGCGTTCCTGCCGCTGGGGCTGATGCTGCACCACCCCAAGAGCGCGCTGTTCGCGCTGCCGCTGACGGTGAACCTGGCCGCGCTGCTGAGCCTGCAGAACACCTACAGCGCCAACATCCAGACCTTCCTCAACTCGTCCATCGCGATGTTCATCGGCATTGGCTTTGCGGTGGTGATGACGCGCCTGTTCCGTTCGGTGGGCGCCGAGTGGACCGCGCGCCGGCTGGTGCGGCAGGGCTGGACCACGCTGGCCGAAGCCGCCGCAGGTCGTGGCCAGCAGGACCGCCAGCGCTTCGCCGCACGCATGCTCGACCTGCTGGGACTGCTCGCGCCGCGCCTGGCGGCGACGCCGGAGGGCAGCGACATCGCCTCGGTGGACATGCTCAATGAAGCACGCATCGGCCTGAACATCCTGCAGCTGCGCCGCGCCCGGCTGGAACTGCCCGAGCGCAGTCGCGAGGCGGTCGAGCACATTCTGGAAGAGGTCGCCGTGCACTACCGGCGGCAGATCGCCGCGCGCAAGCCGATTGTGGCGGCCGACGCGTTGCGCGAGCGGCTGGATACCTCGCTGGGACGGGTCGGTAGCGTGGCCGCCTGCAAGGCCCGCGATGAAGCCCTGATGGGCCTGATCGGCCTGCGCTTCGCGCTGTTCCCGGAGGCGAAGGCGCTGGCGCCGGGCCTGGCGATGAGTGCAGCCGGACAGCCGTAGCGCGATACCCTGTGCAGCCACAGACCCCGCGCAGGGGTCAGAGCCCTCTCCTGCGGAGAGGGATCCGACCCTGGCGCTGCAACAGGACGGTTCAATGAGTTACGACATGATGGTGTTCGAGGCCAGCGCCGCGCCACGCGAGGCGGCGGCCTTCATCGCCTGGTTCGAGAAGCAGACGCAGTGGAACGAGCGCCACGAGTACGATGACCCGGTGGTCAGCAGTCCCGCGTTGCAGGCGTGGTTCGCCGAGATGGCGGAGGAATTCCCGCCGATGGACGGACCACTGAGCAACGACGATGACGACCGTGCTGAGGTGACCGAGTACAGCATCGGCCGCGAGGTGATCTACGGCGCGTTTTCCTATTCGGTGGCCGAGCGCGCGCACGGTCGCGTGCAGGACCTGGCCGAGAAGCACGGCGTGGGCTTCTTCGACGTGAGTGCCGATGAAGCGGCGATCGTGTTCCCGGATGGGCTGGTGCTGATCGCGGAATAGGTGTGGCGGCAGGGGCGCGCCCTGCACCTGCCGAATCAACGGCAACGGCAACGTCAAATGCGTGCTATCCGTGGGTAGGCGGGGTGGGTCCGGTTGAGGGGGACGCTGCAAGTACGTCCATGTAAGCTCGGTCGCCGCATCCATGCGGCTCACGCCCCCTCAACCGGACCCACCCCGCCTTCGACAGTTTTCCGCGATCTGTCGGCACGGCGTCCTGCTCTGGTGGGTGTCGACCTTGGTCGACACGGTAGATCCACGGTATGCGCGGATGAACGCCGGAATGATCGAAGTACGCTGTTGTAGAGTCGAGCCATGCTCGACTGACGCGAAAGGATCATGGAGGCAGTATTCCCGCTCACCAGCGGAAGCGCTATTTGTCCCGTGTTACCTCTGCGAAGAAGATGTTGACTGCGTCGTCCATCTCGTCGGACATGATCTCGGTGTGCAGTCTGGCCATCGGGGTGTGGCCGTGCGCGATAGCAATGGCTGCAAAGAATGCTGAAGTTTTCCATGCTTCCTGCGGCGTCGCGACTAGCATTGCAGCATGTTTCCCCATGCGCTGAATGGCCTGCGAATACTCCGGCTCCAATCCAGCAGGAAGCGCCATGCCTTGGTGGCATCGCAGCGTCTCGATGGATTGTGCGAGAGAAATGAACTGCCAATCGTTTGAGTCAGCGTCCATTGGCAATGCGTTGACGATGTGCGGCACCGCCGCGAACGAAGCACTGTAGACGTCCCCTTGATGGCACAGGCTGCTCCACAACTCGTGCCAAGTGTCCTCGATCGGATCGTCTTCCGATCTCTCACCCTTCGGAATACTCAGATTGGCGAGCAGCTCCGGAATGTCATCCGCAGCCCCGTAGGCATGCTGCAGTTCGGCCCAGCGAGGGTCATCCAAGGCGATCAGGGCCATGTGCCGGTTCCTGTGTCGTGGGGTAGCAACGCAGGATAGGTAGCGCCGGCGGCGTCATCAAAGGGCAAATGCGACATCGGGGCGATGGGGTCAGAGCCCGTTCCCGATGGGAACGGGATCCGACCCCGATTCAGAACAACTGGCCCTGCACAGTGGGCTGTTCGATGCGCGCCGGTGCTTCGGCCACCGCTTCCGCACCCAGCCGCCAGGCCAGGCCACCCAATCGGCTGGCGTGGCGTTTCAACGCGGCCTGCAGCACCTCTGCGCTGCCCGCCACATGCAGTACCTGGCGGGCGCGGGTCAGGCCGGTGTAGACCAGCTCGCGCGACAGCACGCGGCTGTCCTGGCGTGGCAGCTGCAACCACACTTCATCGAACTCCGAGCCCTGTGCCTTGTGCACGGTCATCGCAAAGGCGCTTTCGTGCGCGGGCAGTGCGGCCGGGTGGAAGGCGCGCGGCTGGTCGACGCTGTCGCCGGGGAACCAGGCCACCATCGCGCCACTGCCATCGCGCAGGCAGATGCCGATATCGCCGTTGAACAGGCGGTGCCGGTAGCTGTTCTCGGTCACCAGCAGCAGGCGGCCCTGGAAGTAGCCCGGGGTGTTGCCGGCCAGCAGCTGTTCGATGCGGCTGTTGAGCCCGCGCGCACCCTGCGGGCCTTCGCGCAGCGCGGTCAGCACGCGCAGGCGCCCGGCCTGCTGCAGGGCAAGCGCCGGATCGGCCGCGTCGGCCAGTGCACGCCAGCGGCCCAGCAGGTGCTCGCGCTGGCCGCGCAATGGATCGGCCTCGCCTTCGTGGAAATGCACGCCTGCCAGCGACCCACCGCGCAGCAGCTGCAATGCGGTGCTGCTGTCGCCTTCGCGCACGGCATGCGCCAGTGGTGCCAGGTCCAGCGCATCGCTTTGCCGGTAACCACGTTGCAGCTGCACGCGGCGGCCGGCGAAGGCGCGTGGTGCGGCCTGCGGCTGCAAGGTGGCCGGTGCCAGCAGGCCATGCAGCGCCAGCGCATCGTCGGCGCGGGTGCCGATGCCATCACCGCTGGCGCGCAGGATCGCGCTGAGCACATCACCGGCTTCGACCGAGGGCAACTGATCGGGATCGCCGAGCAGGATCAGGCGGGTGCCGCTGGCAATCGCATCGACCAGCTTGGCCATCATCGGCAGATCGATCATCGACGCTTCGTCGACCACCACCACGTCCACCGCCAGCGGATTGTCGGCGTGGTGGCGGAAGCGTGGTGAGTCGGGAATCACGCCGAGCAGTCGATGCAGGGTGGTGCCGCTGCTGGGCAGTGCCGCGCACAGTGTCGGATCCAGTCCCTGTTCCTGCAAGCGTTGCACGGCCATGCGCAGGCTCTCGGCCATCCGCTCGGCGGCGCGACCGGTGGGCGCGGCCAGCGCCACCTCGGGCAGCGGCTGGCCGGCGTGCCGGGCCTGCGCGGCCAGCAGCAGCAACAGGCGTGCGATGGTGGTGGTCTTGCCGGTGCCGGGGCCGCCGGTGACCAGCGCCAGCGGATGGCGCAGCGTCACGCCGGCTGCGCGTGCCTGGTGATCTTCACCGCGCGATGCGTGCGGGAACAGCTGCGCGAACAACGGTGCCAGCGCTGCCATGTCCGGTGCCGGCAGCGGATGCCGGCCGATGCGCTGCAGCCCGGCGGCCAACTGCCGTTCGTACTCGCGGTAGCGGCGCAGGTAGAGCAGACCGTTCTCCAGCACCAGCGGCGCATCCTCGGCGATGGCGTCGGCCTGCTCGGGTATAGCCACCCAAGGCGATGCGCGCAGTTGTGCCAGCCAGTCCTGCGCGGCGGGCCACTCGGGCACCCCTTCCAGCAGGCGCTGCGGCTGCGCCGGATCGAAGCCGGCGTGGCCCTGCGCCACCGCCAGCGAGGCCAGCGCCGCCGCCAGCGCCACGCTCTCCGGCGTGTCGCCGCGCAGCCGCATCAGGCTGGTCGCCAACGCGTGGTCGAGGGTGCGCAGCAGGCCCTTCTGGTGCAGTTCCTTCAGCAGGCTCATGCGCCGGCCCCACGGGCACGTGCGGCCAGTTCGGCCTGGGCCTGTTCGCCACCGGCGAACAACGCATCCAGTGCATCCACCAGCGCCAGCGGGAAACGGTCCACATGCACGCCGTTGCCGGTGCCATCGAGGCCGCGGCAGAACAGGTAGCGGATGCCGCCCATGTCACGCTCGTAGTCGTAGGCCGCGCCCAGGCGGAAGCGCAGCCAGCGATGCAGGGCCACGGTATAGATCAGCGCCTGCAGGTCGTACTCGCTGTGGCGCATGGCGATGGCCAGCAGGTCCGGGCTGTAGCCGGGCAGACGATTGGATTTGTAGTCGAGCACGTACCAGCGACCGTCGCGCACGTAGGTCAGGTCGATCATGCCGGTCATCAGCCCTTCCAGGCGGCGGCGCTGGCCGAAGCCTCGACGACCACTGGAAACACCGTGGGCATGCAGCACCTGCAGCAGCGCCGGCACCGTGGTCGGCTCGATGGCGAAATGGAAGTCGATTTCCGCGCGCCGCTCGCCTTCGCCCAGGCTGTAGAGGGCGCCGCCTTCGGGCAGCGGCACGGTGAGCGTGTGGCCGACCAGCGGCACCAGCACGGCCACGCCATCGTCCAGGTCGACGTCGGCATAGCCTTCGTCGTGCAGCGCCTTGCGCAGTACATCGGCCTGCCCCTCGGGCGCTTCCCGGCCCGGCTGCCAGTCACCCCAGGCAGCGAAGTCGACGTTCTCCATCGCCTCGTGCAGCACGTTCCCGAAGCGGCTGCCCATGAAGCGCGGGTCGATCGGCGCGCTGTCTTCGACGACGGCGGTGGGTTCGGGCAGCGCCGGTTCCAGCGGCAGCTCCGGGCCGGCCGGTTCATCGGCGGCCGGTGCCGGCAGCTCGGTGGCGGCGGCTTCAATATCACTGCCAGCGCCCGCATCGGCATGCGCCAGCTGGGTGAAGCTGTACACCCACCAGTCATGCGGCACGCGCCGGGTCAGTGCACGTACCGCCGGCAGGTCGCCTTCCACTTCGGCCGCCAGCTGCGGCAGCGCGGCCGGTGCCTCGCTGTCATCAATATGCACATCGGCGTGCGCGCGCAGCGCCTGCAGGTCACCCAGCAGTGGCGCCAGACGCGTCCTGCCGAGCCCGGCCAGATCACCCACGGCGATCCACAGCGCATGCTCGGCACGGGTCAGTCCCACATAGAGCAGGCGCGCATCCTCGGCACGCTGCTCGCGCTCACGCTGCGCGTTGGCCGCTTCCCAGGCCTCGTCCTTGTCCAGCTTCCAGTGCAGCTGGCGCTGGCCGCCAACGTGCACGGTGCAGTGCGAGGCGGTGTTCGGCGCGCCGCCGTCGATGCCGACGAAGGGCAGGAACACCAGCGGATACTCCAGGCCCTTGCTCTTGTGCAGGGTGATGATCTGCACGCGGCGCGCATCCGACTCCAGGCGCAGGAGCTGCTGCTCGTCATCCTGGTCGGCACTGGCCATCTGCCCCTGCAGCCAGTCCAGCAGGCCATGCATGCCCAGCGCCTGCGCCGAGGCCTCCTGCAGCAGTTCACCCAGCTGCAGATAATTGGTCAGGCGGCGCTCGCCATCGATCAGCGCCAGCAGGCGTTCACCCTGTGCGGCACAGACATCGGCAATCACTGCGAACGGTCCGCCGCGCTGCCAGCGCTCGCGCCAATGCAGCAGCTGTGCCTGGAACCCGCGTTGCAGGTCACCTTCGCGTTCCATTGCCGCGATCGCGCTGGCCCGCAGGCCAAGCAGCACGGTGGCCAGCGCTGCGCGCAGGCGGCCTTCGTCGGCCGGTTGCAGCAGTGCCAGAAGCAGCGCACGAAGGTCGCGGGCTTCAGCAGTGGCGAACAGGCTCTGCTTGCCGGCCGCCACCGCGGGAATGCCGACCGCGGCCAGCGCACGCTGTACCAGGGTGGCCTCGCGATGCGAGCGCACCAGCACCGCGATATCACCGGGCTGCACCGGTCGCCCACGCAACACGGCATTGCCCGCGCGCGCATCGACCAGGATCTGGTGAATCGCGGCGACGCAAGCCTGGGTCGCCGCATCGCGCGAGGCGTCGGCACTCAACGCTTTGTCGCCGCCACTGCGCAGCACGCGCAGGGTGAGTGCCTTGGCGGCCTGGCCGTCGCGCACGTAGTCCGCATCGCTGCGCACGCCACCGGGCCGCACCGGCTCGAACCGGATGTCGCGTTCGAGGAAGGCGTCTTCGCCACCGTTGTCGTACAGCGCCTGCAACGCGCGCAACACAGACGGTCGCGAGCGGAAGTTCTGGTCCAGCACCGGCGCCTGCTGCGCCACCTGCTTGGCCTTCAGGTAGGTGTGGATGTCGCCACCGCGGAAACCGTAGATCGCCTGCTTGGGGTCGCCGATCAGGAACAGCGCCGGCGCCAGGTCGAGTTCGCGCACCTCCGGCGAATCGCCGAACACGGTGTGGAAGATGCCCCACTGGCGATCGTCGGTGTCCTGGAACTCATCGACCAGCGCGATGCGGTATTGCGCACGCAGTTGCCTGACCAGCGTCAGCCGCTGCGGGCCTTCCAGGGCGAGCGCTACGCCATCAATCAGATCGTCGTAGGTCTGTACCCGGCGCGTACGCTTCAGCGCCTGCAGGCGCTGCGTGGCTTCGGCGCGAAGCGTGTGCAGGAAATCCAGCGCGGTGCCACGCAGCCAGGCATCGCGTTCGGCCAGCAGCGCAACATAGCGCGCCAACGGCGCCTGCAATGGCGACGACGGCGTGCGATCAGGAAATTTCTTGTTGGTCTTGTCGGTCAGCACCTCCGGCAGCAGTGCCGGCAGGCGATCGCTGGCCAGCAGCTCGCGCGGGTCGGCGCGCTCGGCCCAGGCCAGCAGCTGCCGGCCCAGCGGGTGCAGCCAGCCCAGCTTGTATGACACGCCGTTGAGCCACTTGTTGTCGACGGCATCGCAGAGGTCGATGAAGAACTGCTCGCCATGCTCGCGCACGCTTGCGGACAGTGCTTCCGCCGCGCTCTGCAATGCCGGGCGTGGATCGGCCAGCGCCGCCGGCCGTGGCAGCGGATGCAGCGGCGGTGTGCCCAGCAGCGCGCGCAGATCGGCGGCCAGCCCATCGGGGCTGGACCACAGCCAGGTCAGCGGCTCCAGCGTGGCCGGGTCGTTGGCATGCACGCGCCACAGATCGGCCGCGAGCTCCTCCAGCAGTTCACGGTCGCTGGCCAGCAGTTCCGGCGGATCAAAGGTGTGGCCGCTTTCCAGCGCATGCTCGCGCAGCACGCGGGTACAGAAACCATGAATGGTGAAGATGGACGCCAGGTCGATCTCGTCTGCGGCCACCTGCAGGCGGCGTTTCAGTGCGGCGGCGCTCTCGGTGCCGCCCTGCAGATGGCGCTGCAGCACGTCGCGCGTCAATCGTACCTCCGGTGCTTCACCGTCGGCCGCTTCCAGGTCGACCAGGCGCGCGGCCAGCGCCAGGCGCTCGCGGATGCGCTTGCGCAGTTCCTGCGTGGCGGCATCGGTGAAGGTCACCGCCAGGATCTGGCCGATGCGCAGGCCCTGCTCCACCACCAGGCGGGTGAACAACGTGGCCAGGGTGAAGGTCTTGCCGGTGCCGGCGCTGGCTTCGATCAGCCGGATGCCCTCCAGCGACAGCGCCAGGTAGGGATCGCGGCTGAGGGGTTCGAGGCCGTCTTCGGCGATGGCGGTGTTCATGCGTTGCCCTCCTGGCGTGCTTCGGTGCCGAGAGCGCGGCCTTCGCGCACCGCGCTGAAGACCAGCTGGCTGTTGCGCAGCAGGTCAGCGTAGCCGGCATCGGTAGCGAACGGGTCGGCACCCCGCAGCAGCAGCTGCCAGGCGTCGCTGCTGGATTCACCCCAGCTGCGGTCGCTGCCGTGCCACTGCTTCCAGCCTTCGCTGCGCTGCTTTTCTGCTGGCGCGTTGTACAGCACCCAACCGGTGTACGGGGCAAAGCGCAGCGGCTCGCGCAGGCCACGCTGGCGCAGCTGCAGCAGCGCACGCAGCGCCGCACGTGCAGCGGGAACGCTCAGTGCCGGCAGTACATGCGGGCCGGGACCGGCGTCGCCGCCATCATGGAACTGCACAAGCGGCAGCGCGTCGCCCGCCGCGTTCGCCAGCAGCCAGTCCAGGCCGTGGCGGATCACTGCATTGCCATTGAGCGTGCCGGCACGCAGGCGCACCAGCCCTTCGGGATGCCGATCGGCCACGCGGCCATGCAGGCGCACGCCATCGATGTCCACTTCGTAGCGACGGCTTTCCAGTGGTTCGCCCTGCATCCAGCCCAGCAGCGCACTGGCATATGGGCGTGTCTTCAACTGCTCCACCTCGAACTGACGCTCGCCCAATGGACCCGACGGCAGCAGGCCACGCGCGCGCAGGCGTGGGTACAACGGCTCGGTATCGCCGCTGAGCGTGGCGCGCACTACCGCCGCCTGCACGCTGCGCTTTTCCGGCCCGCGCGAGGACAGCACCAGCGGTTCCAGGTCATCCACCTCCTCGACCTCGTCGGCCAGGCGCAGGCCCAGCGACTGTGCGAGGAACTGCCCGGCCGGGTCGCACAGGAAGCGGCGCAGGGCATCGAGCGCGACCTCCTCCTCCACCGCGTCGTCGAGCGGCGGCGGCAACGGTGCATCGAACCACGGCTGCAGGCCGCCGCGCTGGCCGGTGAGGCGACCGGCGGCCGGATGCCACTGGCGGCGATAGCTGAAGCGACGCGGATCGCCATCGCCGAACGCCGCCGGTGAGAACGGCTGCAGGGCGTGGCGCACGGTGAAGTCGCGGACCGCCGCAGGCGGATCGAGGTGATACGCGGCGGCGGCATCGATCAGTTCGCTGACCAGCACCGACGGCTCGCGCACGCTGCCATCGCGCGGATCGGCGCCGAGATAGCTGAGATAGAACACCTCCTGCGCGGCGGCGAACAGCTGCAGGAACAGGAAGCGGTCATCCTCGCGGGTGGAGCGGTCGCCCGGACGGCGGCGCGGCGTATCCAGCTCGGCGGTGAGCTGGTTGAGACCGGCAGCGGGGTCACGGCGCGGGAAATCGCCATCATTGAGGCCGAGCACGCAGATCACCCGGAACGGCAGCAGGCGCATCGGCACCATGCGGCCGAAACTGATGCCACCGGTCAGCAGCGGTGCGCGCGTATCGGCCTCGCCCAGCGCGCCGGCGAAGTGCGCGCGCACCACCTCTGGCGGCACGCCTTCCTCGAAGCCGGCCTTGGCGGCATCTTCGGCGAACTGGTTGAGCAGCTTGCGCAGGCGCTCCAGCGCGCGCTGGCTGTTGGGGGAACTGGGCGCGGTGGGCAGCAGTGCATCCAGCAGCGACAGCAGGCGTTGCCGCCACTGCGCCGGGGTCAGCAGCTCGCCCAGTCGGCGCTGGTAGATGGCCAGCACGCGCAGCAGGCGCAGCAGCCGGTCCAGCGCGTCCAGCGCGCCACCTTCCAGTTCGATCCACGGCGCCACGCCGGCCAGGTCGGCCTCGCTGCCGGTGGCATGGCCGAGTACCAGGCGATCCAGCGCGAACTGCCAGGTGTAGGCGTCGTCGGCCGGTGCCTGGTGCTGGTTGCGGTGTTTCGCATCCAGGCCCCAGCGTGCACCGGCCTGTTGCAGCCAGCCATGCAGGCGGTCGAAGTCCACCGCTTCCAGCCCGGCCGCCTCGGCCAGCGGCGCGCTGGCCAGCAGGTCCAGCACTTCGTTCAAGCCAAAGCGCGAGACCGGCAGGCCCAGCAGGTGAACGAACACATCGGCCAACGGCTCGCCGGCCAGCGGACTGCTGTCGGCCAGCGCATACGGAATGTGTTCCTCCTCGCCGCCGCGACCGCCGAACACCGCTTCCAGGTACGGCACATAGGGATCGATGTCCGGTGCCAGCACCGCGATCTCGCGCGCCTGCAGCGGCGGGTCGAAGCGCGGGTCCTGCAGCAGGCTGCGCAGCTGGTCGTGCAGCACCTGCAGCTCGCGCAGGCGCGTATGGCAGGCATGCACCTGCAGGCTGGGGTCGTCGCTGCGCAGGCCGTCACGCAGCTCGCCCGAGGGCAGCGCGCGGCGGTGGAACAGGTCACGCTGCAGGCGATGCAGCAGGCTGTCGGACAGGCCGCCTTCGTCCAGCGTCGGCCGGGTGTCCTCCTCCGGATCGGTATAGGCAGCGATCTCGCCGGCCGGATGCACCACCTCGTAACTACCCAGCACCGCCATGAAGTCGCGCCCGGCCGCACCCCACGCTTCCAGCAGCCGGTTCTCGCCGGCCGCTTCACCGAAGGGATCCGGTGCGCCACTGCGCAGGCGCTCGGCCAGCGTCTGCAGGTCGCCCCAGTACGACTGCACCGGGGTGGGCATGTAGAAGTGCAGCTCGCCTACCCGTGCCTGGGTGGCCATCACCCGCAGCACGTCAGGCGAGATGTTGAGCGTTGCGAACGCGGACATGCGCGGCGGCAGGCCCTGCGGCAGGGGCTGGCCGGCGCCTTCGAAGCGGTCCAGGTACTCCTGGATGCGGCGGGCACGGTAGTCGTGACCGCGGGTGATGGTGCGCCACAGGATCGCCTGCGGGTCGGCCGGATCGGCACCGGCTGCCCAGCGCAGCAGCCAGTCGCGGCGCCAGGCCTGGTACTTCTCGAACACCGAGGCCAGCTCGCCGGCCAGCGCCCAGGGTTTCAATGCGTCACCGCCGGCAAGATAGGACTGCAGCGCACGCATCGGTGGCTGCGCCAGCAATGTCGGGGCGCGCAGGGCCTGGTACAGCTTCCAGTGCAGGCCGGCCGCGTCCAGATCGTCCTGCTCGCCGCTGACGTTGGCCTTCAGCGCGCGGGCCACGAACTCGCCCGGGGTGAGGAATTCGAGGTTGGCGGCGACACCGAATTCGGCGGCCAGTGTCGCTTGCAGCCAGCGGCGCATCGCCACCTGCGGGATCAACACCACTTCCGGCGCCAGCAATGGCTGGCCTGGCACCGGCGCACGCACGTTGCGCGCCAGCAGCGCGGCCAGCACGTCCAGCGAGTTGGAATGGTAGAGGCGGAAATCGCTGCCTGGGTCACTCATCATGCACAGTGTGCAGGACGGCAGGCAGTATTCAATGGTCGGCCCATCGACGGTACGGATTGTTCCGGGCTGCCGGCCGATTGTCCCGGCCTGCGCCACGCCCTGCCGTGCAACAATACTGCACCGTCCAGTCTGCTTATGTTCAGCCGGCTGGCCCGATCCTTCGATGTCTAAAAAACGTTAATGGTGCCCATGTCGGCTTCCACCTCCAGTCTGGTGCAGTTGTCCAACGTCCGCATCGACCGGAGCGGACGCACGATCCTGCGTGACGTGTCGCTGCAGGTGCCGCAGGGCAGCATCACCGCCGTGCTCGGACCCTCCGGCAGCGGCAAGTCGACCCTGCTGGCGGCGCTGACCGGCGAACTGCGACCGGTGGCCGGCGACGTCACCCTGTTCGGCAAGCCGATCCCGCATGACAGCAGCGCGCTGCTGGAGATGCGCAAGAGCGTGGGCGTGCTGCTGCAGGGCAATGGTCTGCTGACCGACCTCACCGTGGCCGAGAACGTCGCCCTGCCGCTGCGTACGCATACCCGCCTGCCGGCCGCCGTGCTGCGCCGGCTGGTGGAGATGAAGCTGCATGCGGTGGGCCTGCTGGCCGCCGCCGACGCCTGGCCGCGCGAACTGTCCGGCGGCATGGCGCGCCGCGTGGCGCTGGCCCGTGCGCTGGCGCTGGACCCGCCGCTGATGATCTACGACGAGCCGCTGACCGGGCTGGACCCGATCGCCTCCGGGGTGATCATGAGCCTGATCCAGCGCCTCAACCACAGCCTGGGCCTGACCAGCATCATCGTCAGCCACCACGTGCACGAGACCCTGCCGATCTGCGACCAGGTGATCGCCATCGCCAATGGCGGCGTCGTGTTCCAGGGGACGCCCGAGGCACTGCAGTCCAGCCAGGATCCGCTGCTGCGGCAGTTCCTGCATGGCCAGCCGGATGGCCCGATTCCGTTCGATGCCGCGCCACGCGCGAGGGTTGCCTGATGCCGTTCGTCCAAGCCACCCGCTCGCTGGGCCGCGCCGGGCTGTTCTCGCTGACCGTGCTGCGCGGTTCCCTGCCGACCCGTGATTTCCTGGCCGAGCTGACCCGCGAGATCTACAAGATCGGCGCGCGCTCGCTGCCGATCATCGCCGTCGGTGGCGCCTTCGTCGGCCTGGTGCTGACCCTGCAGGGCTACCGCACGCTGACCACCTTCGGCGCGGCCGACGCGTTGTCGACCCTGCTTGGCCTGTCGCTGTACCGCGAACTGGCGCCGGTGCTGACCGCGCTGCTGTTCATCGGCCGCGCCGGCAGTTCGATCGCCGCCGAGCTGGGCCTGATGCGCGCCACCGACCAGATCAAGGCGCTGGAGCTGATGGCGATCGACCCGGTGGCCAAGGCCGTGGCGCCACGCTTCTGGGCGGCGGTGCTGACCGTGCCGCTGCTGACCGGCATCTTCTGCTCGCTGGCGATCAGTGCCAGCTACTTCGAGGCCGTGCACGTGCTGGGCCTGGACAATGGCGTGTTCTGGTCGGCGCTGCGCAACAGCGTCGATTTCTGGGATGACTTCGGCGTGGCGATGCTGAAGTCGGCGATCTTCGGCGGCACCGCCGCGCTGGTCGCCGCCTATGTTGGTTTCCATGCCGAGCCGACCATTGAAGGCACGTCGGTGGCGACCACCCGTGCAGTGGTCAACGCTTCGCTGCTGGTGCTGATGTTCAACTTCGTTCTGTCGGCAATGTTGTTCACCTAACCCCTCCACCGGCGGTGCGCAGGCGCGCGCGGCCACCACGACTCGATCAGGTAATCCACATGGCCATCCGCGGTCCCAGACTCGAATTCTCCGTCGGCGCTTTCCTGCTGCTGGCCCTGGCCTCGCTGATGGTGCTGGCGGTGGCCTCGACCAACCAGCGCTGGAGCTGGGGCAGCCAGGGCTACGAGCTGAAGGCGCGCTTCTCCCAGGTCGGCCAGCTGCGCAAGCAGGCGCCGGTGAAGATCGGCGGCGTCACCGTCGGCCAGGTCGCCTCCATCGACCTGGACCCGGTGAAGTTCGAATCGATCGTGACCCTGCGCATGGACAGCAAGGTCAAGGACCTGCCGGCGGACACCTCGGCCGGCATCTTCACCAGTGGTTTGCTCGGCGAGAGCTATATCGGACTGCAGCCGGGCGGTGATCCGGACGTGCTGAAGGCCGGCGACGAAATTGTCTTCACCCAGCCGGCGGTTGACCTGATCCAGCTGGTCGGCAAGTACATGTTCAGTGGCGGCGCCGGTGGCGGCGCTGCTCAGAAGCCCAACGATGGCGCGCAGGCGCCTGCAACGGAACCGCAACCATGAAGATGAAACTGATCCCGGCCCTGCTCGCCTCGGCGCTGCTGGTGGCTACTCCGTTCCTCGCCCAGGCCCAGGCCGCCGCCCCCGCCGCTGCCGCGGCGCAGGGCCAGGCCGGCAAGGTGGTGATCGATGCCAGCACGCGCATCCTCACCACCCTGCAGCAGCGCAGGAGCGAATTCGGCAGCAACCCGGCCAGCCTGCGCAACTACATCGACAGCGAACTGAACCGCACCTTCGACCGCGACTATGCCGCGCGCCTGGTGCTGGGCCCGCACGCCCGTGGTGCCTCGGATGCCGACATCAAGCTGTTCGCCGATGCCATGGCCGACAGCCTCATGCAGCGCTACGGTTCGACCCTGCTCAACATCCAGGGCAAGCCGAGCTTCCGCCTGAAGGGTGAAAGCCCGCTGCCGGGCAACCGCGGCGTGCGCGTGAGCACCGAGCTGGTGCGTGCCGGCAGCGAGCCGACCCCGGTCGAGTACTGGATGCGCAACGTGAACGGCCAGTGGAAGATCTTCGACGTCAACATCGAAGGCATCTCCTACGTGCAGACGTTCCGCAACCAGTTCGACACCCCGCTGCGCCAGAAGGGCATCAAGCAGGTGGCCAGCGAGCTGCACAGCGGCAGCATGCAGGCCGGGCCCGCGGGCAATGGCAAGTAACGCACTGGCACTGCTGGAAGGCGACACCCTGCGCCTGCGCGGGGTGCTCGACCGCGCTGCGGTGATCGCGCTATGGCCGCAGCTGCAGGCCCTGCCGGCAAAGCTGGCACGGCTGGATCTGGCTGAGGTCGAACGCGTGGACAGCGCCGGCCTGGCCCTGCTGGCCGAGCTGGCGGCACGTGCGCGCAAGGCCGGCCATCCGCTGGTGATCACCGGCGCGCCGGCTGGCTACAACGAACTGAGCGCGGCCTACCGGCTGTCGCCCAACCTGGATTTCAACGCTACTTCTGCTGCGAGCTGACATGAACGTCGTGCGCACTCTCCCCCTGATCGTCCTGGCCACCGCCCTCACCGCCTGTGCCGGCAAGCCCGCGCGCAGCGATGCACCGGCAGCCAGCACCGTGGTCCCGGCCAGTTCTTCCACCTCGCCCGCCGCCGCGGCCACCGATGCCGGCACGGCTGACGCTGCTCCGGTCGCGCCGGTGGCCAATCCGCCGGCTGCTGCCGCATCGTCGCCGGCTGCGCCCACCGACAGCGGCGACGGCAGCGCGGCGAAGGCCTCAGCCGCCACCGCGCCCGGTGGCGATGACGACTTCGATGCCCTCTATGGCGGTGCCGGCAACACCACCAACGCAGCGGCCTACGATCCGTGGGAACCGTTCAACCGCAAGGTGCACAAGTTCAACAACGCGGTCGACCGCGGCGTCGCGCGTCCGCTGGCCACCGCCTATACCCACGTGGTGCCGCGCTTCGCCCGCACCGGCGTCAGCAACTTCTTCAGCAACCTGCGCGCGCCGGTGACCATCACCAACCAGCTGCTGCAGGGCCGCGGTGCCGATGCATGGGACAGCCTCGGCCGCTTCCTGATGAACAGCACGCTGGGCATCGGTGGCCTGTTCGATCCGGCCAGCAAGGCGATGGTACCGCGCCGCAATGAGGACTTCGGCCAGACCCTGGGTGCCTGGGGCTGGCGTCGTTCGCGCTACGTGGAACTGCCGTTCTTCGGCCCGCGTACCGTGCGCGACGTGTTCGGCCTGGCCGGCGACATTCCGCTGTCGCCGATCCGCCGTATCGAAGAGGACAAGGTCCGCATCGGCCTGCAGGGCCTGCAGCTGGTCGATACCCGCGCGCAGCTGCTGGCGATCGACGACCTGCGTGACACTGCCGTGGACGAGTACTCGCTGGTGCGCGATGCATGGATGCAGCGTCGCAACTACCAGATCGAGAACGATCTGCGCGGCAAGCGCGAGCGTGGCCACGACGACGCCAATTCGCCGATCCCGGTCGATGCGATGCCGATGCCGCAGTGGACGCACTGAGTCCTTTCAGCGACGCATGAAAAACCCCGCCTCGGCGGGGTTTTTCTTTGGCGCCGTGGGTGGGGTCGGAGCCCTTTCCCGTGGAAAGGGATCCGACCCCGGCCGATCAGGCAGCCAGCGCGGCTTCGATGGCTTCGCGCAGGCGCGCGTCGTCAGCCGCCACGTCCGGTGCGAAGCGGGCGATGACCTTGCCGTCGCGGCCGACCAGGAACTTCTCGAAGTTCCACAGCACCGCCGGCGCGGCGTGGATCGGAATCTCCTTGCTGGCCAGGCGCTCGCGCAGCGGGCCTTCGCCGATCGACTGCGGCTGCGCAGCGGTCAGCTGCTGGTACAGCGGGTGGGTGTCGTCACCGGCCACGCTGATCTTGGAGAACATCGGGAAACTGACATCGTAGGTGAGCTGGCAGAACTGCTGGATCTCCGCTTCGCTGCCCGGCTCCTGGCCGAGGAAGTTGTTGGCCGGGAAGCCCAGCACTTCCAGGCCCTGTGCGTGCTTTTCCGCATACAGCGCCTGCAGGCCTTCGTACTGCGGGGTCAGGCCGCACTTGGAGGCGACGTTGACCAGCAGCAGTACCTTGCCCTGGTAGTCGGCAAGCGAGGACGGCTGGCCGTCGATGGTGGTGAGGGAAATGTCCTGGATCGAAGTGCTCACGCGGGGGCTCCGGCAACAGCGGGGAATGGCCCACCAGCATAGCGCCGCGCGATGTCGGTCGTGCCGGCCGCTGGCCGGCAATCGTGCGATCGTTCGCAAGGGTTCATGAGGCTGCCGGCACTACGATCAGTCCACGCAGATCATGCCCTGCGCCTTGCCCTCATCAATGCGCTGGCGGCAGCCGAAGTTCTGGCGGGCATCGCGCTGGCAGGTGCCGGTGGCGGGGCTGCCAACCGCCACTTCGCCGCCGGCAAGGCACTGGCCCGTGCAGTCGCTCTTGCGGCTGCAGGCCTTGCCGGCATCGGCGTAGGGAATCACGCACTGTTCGCGCTGCAGCCGGCCCAGCCGCTGCAGGGTACCGCCAGCGGCCTGGCAGTCCACATCGCGCGCTTCGCGGTAGGCCTCGGCCGCTTCGGGGCTGGTGGCTGCGTCAGGTGCCGCCGCCGGATTGGCAGCCGGCGGTGCGCTGCTGCAGGCGACAAGCAGCGCGGTCAGGATGAGACTGGTGCAGAGGCGCAGGCGCATGGCGTTACCTGATCCAGTAGGACAGGCCGCCAGCATACGCATCGACCATGCAGGCGGCGTGTCGACGTAGCTCAGGCTTCGTCGCCGTCGTCGCCTTCGTTGCCTTCGTCCTCGGCCGTGGCATCAGCATCGGCCAGGCCGCCCAGCAGGGATTGCGCCTGCTCTGACGCCAGCGACTCCACGCCACGCAGGCGCCGTTCGATGGTGCGCGTCTTGCGGCTGGCTTCGCCGATGCTGCGGCCGACCGTGGTGATCTGCTTCTCGGCCTTCTCGAGAATGCCGGCGAACTTGCCGAACTCGCTCTTCACCGCACCCAGCAGGCTCCACACCTCGCTGGAACGCTGCTCGATGGCCAGCGTGCGGAAGCCCATCTGCAGGCTGTTGAGCAGCGCGGTGACCGTGGTCGGTCCAGCCACCACCACGCGGTGCTCGCGCTGCAACAGGTCGACCAGGCCCGGGCGCCGGATCACTTCGGCATACAGGCCTTCGGTGGGCAGGAACATCACCGCGAAGTCGGTGGTGTGCGGCGGCGCGATGTACTTGTCGCAGATCGACTTGGCCTGCACGCGCACCGCGCGTTCAAGCTGGATGCCCTGCAGGCGCACGCCCTCGGCGTCACCCTGTTCCTGCGCGTCGAGCAGGCGCTCGTAGTCCTCGCGCGGGAACTTGGAGTCGATCGGCAGCCACACCGGCGTGTCGTCGCTGCTGCGACCCGGCAGGCGCACCGCGATATCGACCATCTCGCCACTGTCCGGGCGTACCTTCACTGCCCGCGCGTACTGTTCCTGGGTGAGCGTCTGTTCGAGGATGTTCTCCAGCTGTACTTCGCCCCAGCTGCCACGGTTCTTGACGTTGGTCAGCACACGCTTGAGATCGCCAACGCCGGTGGCCAGCTGCTGCATCTCGCCAAGACCGCGCTGCACCTGTTCCAGGCGCTCGGAAACCAGCTTGAAGGAGTTGCCCAGGCGTGTTTCCAGCGTCGACTGCAGCTTTTCGTCCACGGTGTGGCGCATCTGCTCCAGCTTCTGCGCATTGTCGTTCTGCAGCGCGCGCAGCTGCTCTTCCAGCGTGGCGCGCATCTCGGCGATGCGCTGTTCGTTGCGCTGGGTCAGTTCCTGCAGGCGCAGGCCAAGGCTTTCGGTCAGGCGCTGCTGCGACTGCGCACCTTCCTCACGACCCTTGCGCGCATCGTCCACCAGGGTCTGGCGCAACGCACCCAGCTGGGTATCGGTACGCCCGGTGAGTTCCTGCAGCTGCTGGCCGAAGGCGTGGATGCGCGCTTCCTGCTGCTGGCCGAAGGTTTCCAGCTGGCCGCGCAGTTCCTGCAGGCGCTGCCCCATGAGTGCGGCGCCACGCTGCTGGCTCTCCGCCGCCTCGGCACGCGCCTTGCGGGCGTCCTCGCCCAGCGCCTCGCGCAGCAGGTCCAGGCGCTGGTCGGTGCGGGTGGACAGATCGGTCAGCGCGCGGGCAAAGCCATCGAGCTGTTCGCGCAGCTCGCTGCGCCCGGCGCGCGCCTCCTCACGCACCGCCTGTTCGAGGCGGTCGTGCGGCGGGCGGCGCAGCAGGGCGACAAGCTGCAGGATGAGCACGGCCAATAGAAGGCCGCCAATGAGCAGATATTCGGTTTGCATGGGGCAAGTGTAGGCTGGCGGAGTCTCAGCTGCTGCGCCAGGACCATGCTCGCTCTGTACGGAAAGCCCACCTCCATCAACGTGCGCAAGGTGCTGTGGCTGTGCGCGGGGCTGGATCTGCCCCTGCGCCACGAGCCTGCGCCACCCGCGGACCTGCTGGCCGCACTGAATCCGAACCGGCAGGTACCGGTGCTGCGCGATAGCGACTTCGTGCTGTGGGAGTCCAACAGCATCTGCCGCTACCTGGCCGCCCGCGCCGGCCGTGACGACCTGCTGCCCGCAGCAGCGCAGGCCCGGGCCCGGGTGGAGCAGTGGATGGACTGGCAGGCCAGCGACCTCAACAGCGCCTGGCGCCATGTGTTCATGGCGCGCGTGCGCCAGCATCCGGACTACCCGGACGATGCCCGTGCCGAGGCCAGCCTGGCGCAGTGGAACCGGTTGATGGGGGTGCTTGATGCACAGCTGGCCGCTTCCGACGGCTATGTGGCGGGCGACACCTTTACCCTCGCCGATATCGTGCTGGGGCTGTCGACCCAGCGCTGGCGCAGCACACCCGGCCACAAGCCCGCGCTGCCACACCTCGCGGCGTGGTTCGAACGCCTGCGCCAGCAGCCCGGTTTCGCCGAACACGTCGACAACGGCGTGGCCTGAGGCTGGGGTCAGATCCCTTTCCCAAAGGGAAAGGGATCTGACCCCGAGGACGCGGGAACAACCAGCGTTACCAGCCTTCCAGCACGATCTTGCCCTTGGCGCGGTGACTCTCCAGCAGCGCATGGGCGCGCCGCAGGTTGGCCGCGTCGATGCGCCCGAAATGCTCGCCCAGGGTGGTCTGCAGCACGCCGGCATCGATCAGCTCGGCCACCCGGTTCAGCAGGTCGTGCTGGCGCTGCATGTCCGCGGTCTTGTACAGCGGGCGGGTGAACATCGACTCCCAGTGCAGTGACAGTGCCTTGCGCTTGAGCGCCGTCACGTCCACCTGGCCCGGATCGTCGATCAGGCCGAACTGGCCCTGCGGCGCCAGCAGCTCCACGATCTGCGCGTAGTGCTGGTCGGAGTGGGTCAGGCTGGCCACGTGCTGCACCTCACTGATGCCCAGCCGTGCCAGTCCCTCGGCCAGCGGCAGGCGGTGGTCGATCACGTGGTGCGCGCCCATCGCATATACCCAGTCCTGGGTGTCCGGGCGCGATGCGGTGCCGATCACCGTCAGTTTCGTCAGCTTCCGCGCCAGCTGCACCAGGATCGAACCGACACCGCCAGCAGCACCGATCACCAGCAGGGCCTGGCCTTCACCGCCGCCCTCGGGAATGCGCAGGCGGTCGAACAGCAGCTCCCAGGCCGTGATCGCGGTCAGTGGCAGCGCGGCGGCGGCCGCATCGTCGAGACTGGCCGGCTTGCGGCCGACGCTGCGCTCGTCCACCAGCTGGTACTCGGCATTGCTGCCCGGGCGGTCGATCACGCCGGCGTAGTAGACCGCGTCGCCAGGCTGGAACAGCGTGACTTCGCTGCCCACCGCGTCGACGATGCCGACCGCATCCCAGCCCAGCACGCGTGGGCCGTCGGTGGCCACGCCGCGGCGGACCTTGGTGTCGACCGGGTTCACCGCCACCGCGCGCACCGCCACCCGCAGGTCGCGTGGGCCAGGCTGCGGCAGTTCCAGTTCGATATCGATCAGGGCCCGGATGTCGTCGATCGGCAGGCCGGCGTGGGTGTAGGCAATGGCGCGCATGGCAGCGGTCCAGTGGGGAAGGAGTGCACAGGTTGCGCCGCGCACGGTCGCTCAGAAAGGCGCAGAATCGGGCAGCACTTTCACTCCGGCAATGAAGATGATCCGCTTCGACGACCTGCAGTTGTTCGTCCGCACGGCCGCACTGGGCAGCTTCTCGCAGGCGGCCCGCGAGGCCGATCTGTTACCCGGCCAGGTCGCTGCTGCCGTGGCGCGGCTGGAACGCGAACTGGACCTGCGCCTGTTCGTGCGTACCACCCGCAGCCTGCGCCTGACCGGCGAGGGCGCGCTGTACCTGCCGTATGCGCAGGAGGTACTGGCTACCCTGCGCGAAGGGCGGGCCCGCGTACAGGGCGAGGACGCCGAACTGCATGGCACGCTGCAGCTGTCGGCACCGTCGGATTTCGGTCGCAACCTGCTGCTGCCGTGGCTGACCGCGTTCCGAGCCGCGCATCCACGGCTGCGCCTGCACCTGCGGCTGTCCGATGAAGTGGCCGACGTGTTCCGCGATCCGGTCGACGTGGCCATCCGCATCGGCCACTTCGACGACGCCAGCTACGTGGCCCTGCCCCTGCTCGAAGGCAACCGTCGTGTGCTCGCGGCGTCGCCCGATTACCTGCAGCGACGGGGCACGCCGTTGCGCCTGGACGAACTGCGTGAGCACGATTGCCTGGTCTACCAGCTCAGTGGCCGCGCCTACGATCGCTGGTCGTTCGAGGTCGACGGGCGCCGCACCGTGATCCCGGTGCGCGGCCCGCTGGTCTGCGACGACGCCGACGTGGTGCGGCGCTGGGCGGTGGCCGGCGAAGGCATCACCTACAAATCCTGGCTGGACCTGCGCGAAGACGTGCTGGCCGGACGCCTGCGGCTGCTGCTCGACGGCGTCGGCAGCCACATTCCGCTGCAGCTGGTGTGCCCGCATCGCAAGCAGTTCTCGCCCGCAGTACGGCAACTGCATGCGCAGCTGCGCCAGCACCTGCAACCGCTGCTGTCTGGCATGCCCGATGGACTTCCCCGCCCCCTGTCGCCCACCCCGGTGCTGGCCGACAATGGCAGCCCCCCGTAAGAGAGAACACCGCCATGCCGTGGATGGGCATCCAGGACCTGTGGACGTTTCTGGTCGCCGTGCTGGTGTTTCTCGCCCTGCCTGGCCCCGGCACCTTCACCCTGCTGACCGCCACCGGCCGGGGCGGCGTGCGCGGCGGCTACACCGCACTGGCCGGCCTGCTGGTCGGCGACCAGATCCTGATGTGGCTGGCGCTGGCCGGTGTCGCCGCACTGCTGAAGGCCAACCCCTTGGTCTTCCACGCTGTGCAGTACCTGGGTGCGGCCTACCTGGTATGGGTGGGCATCAGCCTGCTGCGCACGCCGAAGCACGAGGGCGGTGATGCTGGTCCGATCCGCATGCAGCCGGGCCGCTACTTCCAGCAGGCGATCCTGGTCAGCCTGCTCAATCCGAAGGCGATCCTGTTCTACATGGCCTTCCTGCCGCTGTTCATCGATCCGAAGGCACACCAGGGCATCGCGACCTTCGCGGCCCTGGCCGGCATCATCCTGGTGGTCAGCATCGCCTACTGCTCGATGCTGATCGGCGTGGGCAACCTGGCCCGTCGCCGCCTGATCCAGCATCCGCGGATCAGCGATGCGCTGCGCCGCGTGGCCGGCCTGTTCCTGGTCGGGTTCGGCATCCGGTTGGGGTTGAACGGATGATCCGGCGCGTGCTGGTGCTGGTGTTCATCGGGCTTCTGGCCGACACCGCAGCGGCCAGCGTGCAGGACCATCGCTGCCTGACGGGCGGTCGCAACGACGGCATCCACCTGCTGTGGCGCTGGCTGGACGATGGCAGCGCCGACGTGCAGTACGCCGGGCAGCGCGGCCGCCTGCAGCTGCAACGGGTGTCGCAGGAAACGACGGTGCTGGACGAAGACCGCCCGTACCAGTTCGACAGCGTCTGGGAAGAACGCATCGACGGGCGCCTCAACGGCCGCTACCTGCTGAGCACGCAGGGCGCGCTGGTGCTGGACCTGAGCTACGAACGCGCCCGTGATGGCCGTCGCACCACCTTCCACGATGACGGCGAGGCGTGGCAGGAGGATGGCTGCCATTGGCCGGGAGGCGTAGCGGCGCGCGTGGTCGATTGAAGCATGCCAACCAAGGTTGGCATCTACCGGTCGTGCATCTCCGCGCGCAGGTGGTCGATGAACACCCGCAGCTTGGGCGCCATCTGCTCACGCGCGGGGTAGTACAGGTGGAAGCCGGGGAATGGCGGCTGCCAGTCCTGCAGCACGCTCTGCAGTCGCCCAGCGTTGATGTCGTCGGCCATCAACGAGGCGAAGCCCTGGGCCATGCCCAGCCCCGCCAGCACGGCACCATGGGCGACGCCGGCATCGTTGAACACCAGCCGCCCGCTCACTTCCACGTCCAGGTCGTGGCCTTCGCGGCTGAACTCCCAGGGCATCAGCCGGCCGTTGGCCAGCCGGTGCACGATGCAGGCGTGGCCCTGCAGGTCATGCGGGGTCTGCGGCACGCCATGGCGTTCGAAATAGGCCGGCGTGGCCACCACCACCTGCCGCTCGGGTGGCCCGACCGGCACCGCGATCATGCCCTGTGCGAGTGATTCGCCCAGGCGGATGCCGGCGTCGAAGCCCTCGGCCACCAGATCGGTCAGCGCGGGGTCGACGCACAGTTCCACCTGCACCTGCGGGTAACGCGCAAGGAAGTCGGGCAGCCGCGGCAGGACCATGCGATCAGCGACGATGCGCGGCAGGGTGACACGCAGTCGCCCTGCAGGCACCGAGCGCGCGCTGTCCAGTTCGGCAAAGGCTTGGTCGATCTGGTCCAGGCCGCCGCGCACGCGTTGCAGGAAACGCGCGCCGTGTTCGGTCAGGCTGACCCGCCGCGTGGTCCGTTGCAGCAGGCGCACGCCCATCCGCGCTTCCAGCGCGCGCACGCTCTGCGACAGCGCCGAGGTCGACACGCCCAGGGCATCGGCGGCGCGGGTAAAGCTGGCATGCTCGGCCACGTGGACGAAGGCGACCACAGCGGTGAGGGGGTAGGCATCCATTGTGAAGCCAACCTTCAAGGTAAGTGCGGTGATCGGCAGTTTATCCGCATGATGGCGTGGAGGATGCTGTGCCCTCGCCGCGGCCCCCTCCAGGCGTGGCGCCTTCCCCAAGGAGATCCACATGAAGACCCGTACTCTCGGCCCTGCCGGCCCTACCGTGTCCGCCCTTGGCCTGGGCTGCATGGGCATGAGCGCCTACTACGGCGGCCGCGGCAGTGACGATGACGGCATTGCCGTCATCCGGCACGCGCTGGACCGTGGCGTGAGCCTGCTCGACACCGCCGATGTGTATGGCCCGCACACCAACGAGGTGCTGGTCGGTCGCGCGATTGCCGGCCGCCGCGACCAGGTGTTCCTGGCCAGCAAGTTCGGCATCGGACTGGACCCGGCTGACCCGAAGGCGCGGCAGGTCAACGGCCATCCGGACTATGTGCAGGCCGCCTGCGAGGCCAGCCTGCGCCGGCTGGGCGTGGACCACATCGACCTCTACTACCAGCACCGCGTCGACCCCAGCGTGCCGATCGAGGACACCGTGGGTGCGATGGCACGCCTGGTGGAACAGGGCAAGGTGCGCTGGCTGGGCCTGTCCGAGGCCTCGGCGGCCACCCTCCGCCGCGCCCATGCGGTGCACCCGATCACGGCGGTGCAGAGCGAGTACTCGCTGTGGTCGCGCGAGCCGGAGCAGAACGCGGTGCTGGCCACCACGGAGGAACTGGGCATCGGCTTCGTGCCGTATTCGCCGCTGGGCCGTGGCTTCCTGACCGGCGCCATCCGCAGCCCGGATGACTTCGACACCGACGATTACCGGCGCACCTCGCCCCGCTTCGAAGGCGAAAACTTCCAGCGCAACCTGGCACTGGTGGATACCGTGCAGGCGCTGGCCGCCGAGCGCGGCATCGCCGCCTCGCAGCTGGCGCTGGCCTGGGTGCTGTCGCGCGGCGAGCACATCGTGCCGATCCCGGGCACGACGCGGCGGGCACGGCTGGACGAGAACCTCGCTGCGCTGCAGGTGGAACTGGACGCGGCCACGCTGGACGCACTGGATGCGGCCTTCCCGCTGCATGCCGCGGCCGGTGAACGCTACTCGGTCAGCGGCATGGCCAACATCGAGTCGTAGCAGCGGCCGGGACGAACGCACACCGGTGGCTACCGCCGGATTGTGCCGATTCCGGCAGCCTGGCCGGGGCGCAGCGCGCGCCCCGCCATGCATGACCCCCGTCAGTGGTAATGCTGCGCTGCGTTCGGTCACACTCGGGAACTTGTCGTTCTTAGTCACCCCTTCCGAGGCCTGCATGTCCCTGTTCCGGCGCAAGTCCCTAGATTCCGTCACCGTCCACGAAGCCGGCAGGCGTCTGATCCCGACGCTCAGCTGGCCGCACCTGATCGCGCTGGGTATTGGCGCCATCGTCGGTACCGGCATCTACACGCTGATCGGCGTCGGTGCCAACCTGGCCGGCCCGGCCGTGCTGATCTCCTTCGCCATCGCCGGTGCGGTCTGCGCCTGCGCGGCGCTGTCCTACGCCGAGCTGTCGACGATGATGCCGGCCGCCGGCAGTGCCTACACCTACAGCTACAGTGCGCTGGGCGAGGTGTTTGCCTGGGTGGTGGGCTGGAGTCTGATCCTGGAGTACTCGCTGGTGGTGAGTACGGTGGCGGTGGGCTGGTCCGGCTACTTCGTCGGCTTCCTCGAATGGGTGCATACCCAGTTCGGCTGGAACGTGCACCTGCCGGCCTGGCTGGCGGCCGGCCCGCACGTGGAAGGCGGCATGATCAACCTGCCGGCGATCATCATCACCTGGCTGGTGGCCGGCATGCTGATGGCCGGCACCAAGGAAAGCGCCACCCTCAACGCCATCCTGGTGGTGTTCAAGCTGATCGCGCTGGCCATCTTCGTGGCCGTGGCCCTGCCCGCCTTCGACAGCGCCAACCTGCAGCCGTTCATGCCGTATGGCTTCGCCAAGTCGATGGGCCCCGATGGCGTCGAGCACGGCGTGATGGCAGCGGCGGCGATCATCTTCTTCGCCTTCTACGGCTTCGATGCAATCTCCACCGCCGCCGAGGAAACCAAGAACCCGGGCCGCGACCTGTCGATCGGCATCATCGGTTCGATGATCGGCTGCACCATCGTCTACGTGCTGGTGGCGCTGGCCGCCGTGGGTGCGATGAGCTACGCCGTGTTTGGCCACAGCGCCGAGCCGCTGGCGCTGATCATGCGCCAGCTGGGCCATCCGACCGCGGCGATGGTGATCGGCGTGATCGCGATCATCGCCCTGCCGACCGTGCTGCTGGCCTTCCTGTACGGCCAGAGCCGCATCTTCTTCGTGATGAGCCGTGATGGCCTGCTGCCGCGTGGCCTGTCCAAGGTCAACGCGCGCACCGGCACGCCGGTGGCGACCACGCTGTTCACCGCAGTGGTGGTGTCGGCGCTGGCCGGTGTGGCGCGCCTGGACGAGATTGCCGCGCTGGCCAACGCCGGTACCCTGGCCGCGTTCACCGCCGTCGGCATCTGCCTGGTGGTGCTGCGCCTGCGCGAGCCGAACCGCGAGCGCACGTTCCGCACGCCGCTGGCCTTCGTGGTCGGCCCGCTGGCCGCGCTGGGCTGCATCTACCTGTTCCTCAGCCTGCCGCACACCACCCAGCTGTATTTCCTGCTGTGGAACGTGGCCGGCCTGGTGCTGTACTTCCTGTACAGCCGTCGCCACGCGCTGATCGCGAAATAACCGGATCACCGGTAGTGCCGGCCGCTGGCCGGCAACCCGCATCCTGTTGATAGGGGCAATGCCGGCCAGCGGCCGGCACTACCGCAGGCCGTTTCAACCGCCCTGCTTTGCGGCGTAATCCTGCGCCTGGCGCATCACCCGCAGCAGGTTGCCGCCCCAGATGCCGGCAATCTGCTGCTCGGTATAGCCCTTGCGCAGCAGCCAGGCGGTGATCTTCGGCAGCTGGCTGACATCGGGCAGGTCACTCAGGCCACCGCCGCCATCCCAGTCCAGGCCGATGCCCACGTGCTCGGGGCCGACCACCTTGAGGATGTGCTCGAAGTGGGCGAAGAAGTCGTCGAGGCTGGCAGGGCGCACCGGGTGTTCGTGGTCCAGCGCCTGCTCGGCCTTCAGCAGGGCGACGCCCTGCTCGATGCCCATGCCTTCCCAGCCACCCAGCTGCTTGCTCAGCGCTTCCTCGGCCTGCTTGCGCTCGGGTGTCTTCGCCGTGTCGATCAGGTAGCCGCCATAGGCGTTCACCTGGATCACGCCGCCGGCCTTGGCCAGCTTGCGCAGGCGCGCGTCATCAAGATTGCGCGGGTGGTCGTAGACCGCCTTGGCTGAGCTGTGCGACAGCACGAAGGGCACCGGCATCATTGCCAGCAGGTCATCGAACACCGCGTCGGACGCATGCGACTGGTCGATCACGATGCCCAGCTTCACCGCCTGCTGCACCAGGTCCTTGCCGGCCGGGCTCAGGCCTTTCCATTCCGCTCCCTTGGGGTCGGTGGCCGAATCGGCGAACTCGTTGTTGGCGAAGTGCACGGTACTGAGCAGGCGCAGGCCGGCACGGTGGTAGAACGAGAGCAAGCTGGGGTCTTCCACCAGCGGGCTGGCGTTTTCCATGCTGATGTAGACCACGCGCTTGCCGGCGGCCTTGATCCGTGCCGCGTCATCGGCGGTCAATGCCAGCGCGAAACGCTCGGGATTGGCGGCCAGCATTTCGCGGATCTCCAGCAGCCGCTGCAGGCCATGGTCACGCTCGGCGAGGTGCGCGGCTGGGCTGCGGTCGCCCTGATCGGTGTAGATCGCCCAGAAGCCACCGTCCAGCGCGCCCTCGACCATGCGCGGGTAGTCCACCTGCGAGAGTGCGTTGCGGTCGTGGCGCTGCTCGATGTCGAAGCCGGTCCGGCCGAAATTGGCCGGCGTATCCAGGTGGCTGTCGAGCGTGACCAGGCGCTGCTGCAGCGCCTTGGCGCGGGCCAGTTCCTGTGCGCTGAACTCGATGGCATGAGCCGACAGCGGCGCACACAGCGCCAGGGCAAGCACGACGGACAGGTGGCGCAACGATGGCATGGGCTCTCACCGGCAATGGGAAGAGCCCGACCATAGCGCTGCAGCCGGCAGATTTGTAGAGTCGGGCTCACGCTCGGCTGCCAGGCACCGCGAGTCGAGCATGAATCGTATTCACGGCCCAGCGGCCAGCTTCCCGCGCAATGCGATGCGTTCGAAACAATGGCGCCCCCAGGATCAGGTGGCGCGGCTCGCCTCTACATCGTCCCGCGGTCAGTCGACCACGCGGCAGAACACGGCCTTCAGGTAACGCGATTCCTGCACGTGGGCCATGAACGGATGGTCCGGACCCGCACCAGCGACCTTCAGGATCTGGATCGTGCGGCCGGAGAAATAGGCCGCGCGGCGCAGCATGTCGAGGAACTGGTCCTCGGCCACCAGGCCGGTGCAGGAGAACGTGGCGAACAGGCCGCCCGGCTTGACCACGCCCAGCGCCAGCTTGTTCATGTCCAGGTACTTCTTCAGCGCAGTGATGACCTGGTCGCGGTCGCGGGTCATCTTCGCCGGATCCAGGATCACCACGTCGTACTGCTCGCCGCGGTTGGCGGCGTCGCGCAGCCACGGGAAGATGTCGGACTGGATGAACTTCGGGCGCACGTTGTTCAGGCGCGAATTGCCCTTGGCGATCTGGATGACGTCCTCATCGATGTCGATGCCGACCACTTCCGAAGCGCCACGCGCAGCGGCATACACGGCGAAACCGCCGGTGTTGCAGCACAGGTCCAGCACGCTCTTGCCTTCCACCTGCTGGCTCAGCCACTCGCGGTTCTCGCGCTGGTCGGCGAAGAAACCGGTCTTGTGCGCGCCGGCCGGGTCGGCGCGGAACTTGATGCCGTACTCGGTGATCACCGACGCCTCGGTGGTGGTGTTGCCGTGGAAGTCGAAGCTCTCCTGCTTCTGCACGTGTTCGTCGGCGAAGCTGTGGAAACGGCAGCCCGGGAACTGCTCGCGCAGGGCGTCGTAGATCCATTCGCGGTGGCGGAACATGCCGGCGGCGAAGAACTCGACCACTACCAGGTCGCCGTAGCGATCCACCACCAGGCCGGACAGGCCGTCGCCTTCGCTGTGCACCACGCGCCAGGCGTCGGAGACCGCGTCGAGCTTCAGCACCTCACGGCGCAGCGACACCGCCTGGGCGATCTTGCGCGAGAACCAGCCGGCATCGACCGGCACGTTCTTGTCGGTTTCGAGGATGCGCACGGCGATGCGCGAGTGCCCGTTGTAGAACCCGCGGCCAATGAACTCGCCATCGATGCCGACCACGTCGACGATGGAACCGGGCTTGGGCCGGACGGTCGGTTTCTCGACCAGTTTCTGGAAGATCCACGGGTGGCTGGAACGCCACGCATTCTTGAGGCGGACAATCGGAAGGGGGGTATTCATCCACCCATTGTAAACCGGGCGCCGGGGTCGGATCCCCGCAGGGGCTCTGACCCCAGTGTGGCGACGATGGGGTCGGAGCCCCTTTGGGGATCCGACCCCTGGCCTCCCCATTTGACGGCGGCGGGGCCAGACGGCAGAATCGGCGCCAGAAGGGGAGTAGCTCCCAGGCGTTGTCGCCGTCATTTCGAGCCCGCAGGCTCCGGTGCAACGGCAGTTCCAGCCGACTGGAACTGCGAGCGAGACCTTCGCCGTACTGGCGAAGCTCTGTCCCTGGATCCCCCTCCCGATCCTCCGTTGCAGATCCTCGCCGTCCGGCCTGGCATTCATCTTTCCAACGGACATTCCCAATGCAGACGATCGGTAACGTGTGGTTGTGGGGCGGCTTCGCAGCGGTGGTGGTCATCGCCCTGCTGGTCGACCTCGTGTTGATGCGCCATGGTGGACCGCACAAGGTCACCTTCAAGGAGGCCCTGTGGTGGTCCATCGGCTGGGTCGCGCTGGCGCTGCTGTTCAATGCGGGCCTCTGGTACTACCTGAATGAGACCGCCGGCCAGGTGGTGGCCAACAAGGTCGGCCTCGAGTTCCTGACCGGCTACCTGGTCGAGAAGGCGCTGGCGGTCGACAACATCTTTGTGTTCCTGATGATCATGAGCTACTTCGCGGTGCCCGAGGAACAGCGCCAGAAGGTGCTGATCATCGGCATCCTGGGTGCGATCGTGCTGCGTACGATCATGATCTTCGCTGGCAGCGTGCTGATCAGCCAGTTCCATTGGCTGCTCTACGTGTTCGGCGCCTTCCTGCTCTTCACCGGCTGGAAGATGTGGTTCGCCGCTGGCCAGGAGCCTGATCTGGAAACCAACCCGGCGCTGCGCTGGATGCGCAAGCACCTGCGCCTGCTGCCGGATTACGCCGGCAACGCGTTGAGCGTGAAGCGCGACGGCGTGCGCTGGTTCACCCCGCTGTTCGCGGTGCTGATCCTGATCGCGGTCACCGACGTGATCTTCGCCGTGGACAGCATCCCGGCGATTTTCGCGATCACCACCGACCCGTTCATCGTGCTCACCTCCAACGTGTTCGCGGTGCTGGGCCTGCGTGCGATGTTCTTCCTGCTGGCCGGCATGGCCGACCGCTTCCACCTGCTGCCGTATGGCCTGGCGCTGGTGCTGGGCTTCATCGGCATCAAGATGATGATCATCGACCTGTTCAAGATCCCGACCCCGGTGTCGCTGGGCGTGGTCGCGGTGATCATCGCCGCCACCGTGGTACTGAGCCTGAAGTACCCGCCGAAGGAAGGCTCCGGCCACGCCTGATCATGGCCGGCCGGCGGGATTGTCCCGCCGGCCGCACCCACTCTCCCGTTGCGGTGGCCTTGGTTTCGCGCCAGTCACCGCCATTGCTGAGGTATGGACAACAACGCGCCCCTGCCCGCTGGCGACCTGCCGGCCCCCCGCAATGACCGCTCGCGCATCCTGCGGGCGTTCAATGTCAGCCTGGCCGCCGTGCTGGTGTTGGTGGCCGTGTTCGCCCTGCAGGGCACCTTCGACTGGCGGCCCTGGGCGGTCGCGCCGCTGGAAGCCAAGGGCCTGCTTGGCCTGATCGGCGGCCCGATGCTGCATGCCTCGGTCGAGCACATCGCCGCCAACAGCATCGCTATCCTGATCCTGGGCACGCTGGCCGGCAGCGTCTACCCGAAAGCCACCGTGCGCGCCCTGCCCCTGCTGTGGCTGGGCTCGGGCATCGGTGCGTGGATGCTGGGCAATCCGGGCAGCGTGCACCTGGGCGCCAGCGGCGTCACCCATGGCCTGATGTTCCTGCTGGCCAGCCTGGGCCTGCTGCGCCGCGACCGTGCAGCGATTGCCACCGGCCTGATCGGCATGCTGTTCTACGGCGGCATGCTGATGACCATCCTGCCGCACGCCGACGGCGTGTCCTGGCAGTCGCACATGGGCGGCGCCTTCGCCGGCATCATCGCCGCGCTGCTGTTCCGCAATGCCGACCCGCTGCCGCCGCGCCCGCGTTACAGTTGGGAAGACGAAGAAGAAGACGTCGAACCGCTGCCCGACGATGAGCTGGAGCCGCCGTCACCGCAGCGCGTGCCGGTGCTGTGGCAGCCGCGCGAAGGCCAGGACTACGTGGTGATTCCATTCCGCCGGCCAGACGAGCCGCGCGGCTGAAAATGCCCCGGTAGTGCCGGCCGCTGGCCGGCAACCTCATGATCCGGTAGTGGCCGACCTTGGTCGGCGGTTGTTGTGTGCCAACCAAGGTTGGCATCTACCAGAGTCCGTCAGTTCGCCGCATTCCCCGCCGCGCCCATGCCATCCACCGCCTGTCGGCCCAGTGCCGGGTCATCGGTGAAGAACGCATCGATGCCGGTGGCCAGATAGGCACGCATCTCGGCTATCGAACCCTCGGCATTGCGCGCGTTGTCGGCGCCCTTGCGCAGGTTGCTGGCCTGGAAGTGGTTCTCCGGACGGAAGGTGTACGGAATCACCATCAGGCCCGCTGCATGTGCGTCCTGTACCAGCGTGGTCGGAGTGCTCAGCGCGCCCTTGGCGTCCAGCGGAATGATCGAGCGCAGTTCCGGGCCGATGCTGTCGGCGTAGCTGGCGATGTCCTTCAATCCGGCCGGGGTCATCATCTGCGCGTAGGTCAGCTTGCCACCGGCCTTGGCGATGTCGGCCGGCTGGGTGTCGCCCTTCCACAGCAGTTGCAGCAGGCGGATGTTGCTGCCGCGCGGGATCTTGCCGCGCAGGTAGCGCAGGTTGGCGGTCTCGAACGACTGGATGGTGACCGGGCCGACGTTGGTATAGGCATTGCCACGCAGCGCGGTCAGGAGCTTGTCTTCCATCGGCAGGCCGATCGACTGGAAGTAGGTCGGGTGCTTGATCTCCGGCACCAGGCCGATGCCACGGTTGGCACGCCCGGCCTGCTGGACAAGGAATGCGAGGATCTCGTCCAGGCTGGCGATGCGGAACTGGCCGTCATAGGCGGTGCTGCGCAGTTCCGGCAGGCGCTCGCGCGCGTACAGGGTCTTCAGCTCGGCCAGGGTGAAGTCTTCGGTGAACCAGCCGTCCACCTTCTGCCCGTCGATGACCTTGCTGGTGCGGCGGCTGGCGAATTCGGGATGCGAGGCCACATCAGTGGTGCCGCTGATCTCGTTCTCGTGGCGGGCCACCATCACCCCGTCCCTGGTCATCACCAGGTCCGGCTCGATGTAGTCGGCGCCATCGGCGATCGCCTGCGCATAGGCGGCCAGGGTGTGCTCGGGCAGCAACGCGCTCGCCCCGCGATGGCCATAGACCGACACCTTGTGCGCGGCCGGGGTGGAGGATTCAGCGCTCATGGCCACCGATGGTGCCACGGCCAGCGACAACAGCAACGCACAACCCCACGACTTCACTGCGACTTCCCCAAGCGGTATGTGATGGGCGTCAGTATGCGGCGGCAATGTGACAGGTGGGGGACCTGGGGTCGGATCCCCGCAGGGGCTCCGACCCCGTAGCGATCCCGGGGAGCTCGTTCGGCTGGGTTGCCGGCCAGCGGCCGGCACTACCAAGGCTTACTTGCCGATGCAGAAACTGGAGAAGATCCTCCCCAGCAGATCATCGGCACTCATCTGCCCAGTGATCTCACCCAGCGCGTCATGCGCCAGCCGCAGTTCCTCGGCGGCCAGCTCCAGGTGCTCGTGCGCCAGCTCGCCATCGGCGCGCTGCGCATGTTCCTGCGCACGTTCGATTGCATCCACATGGCGCGTGCGCGCGGAGAACTCGCCGTCCACCTGCTCCCCTGCCCCGGCCGAAGCGATCGAACGCAGACGCGCGTGCAGATCGTCGAGCCCGGCGCCGGTCGCAGCCGAGACGAACACGCGGTCCGGATCGTCCAGTGCTGGCAACGCCTCCAGCAGGTCCGACTTGTTGTGGATGTAGACCTTGTGCGGCACCGCCGCCACGGCCTCGCCCAGCGCTGCTTCGCCGGCCGCCGGATCGCGCGCATCCAGCACGATCAGCGCCAGGTCGGTGCGCTCGATTTCCACGTGGGCGCGGCGCATGCCTTCGCGTTCGATGGCGTCACCGCCGTCGCGCAGGCCGGCGGTGTCGACCAGGGTCAGCTCCAGGCCGTCCAGGCGAATGGTTTCGCGCAGGGTGTCGCGGGTGGTACCGGCGATGTCGGTGACGATGGCGCGTTCGCTGCCGGCCAGCGCGTTGAGCAGTGAACTCTTGCCGGCGTTCGGCGGACCGATCAGCACCGCGTGCAGGCCATCGCGCAGGCGACGGCCGCGTTCGGCATCGCGGCGCAGAATGGCCAGATCGCTGCGCGCCTGTTCCAGCCCACGCCGCACCTGCGCGCCACCGAGCGTATCCAGCGGTTCGTCGGCAAAATCGATGGCCGCTTCCACGTGGATGCGCAGCAGCACCAGCTGCTCGACCACGGCGTCGATGCGACGCGAGAACACACCATCCAGCGAACGGCGTGCCGCGCGCGCGGCGCGGTTGTCACCTGCGGCGATCAGGTCGGCGATGGCCTCGGCCTGGGCCAGGTCGAGCTTGCCGTTGAGGAATGCTCGTTCACTGAACTCACCCGGCCGCGCCTGGCGCGCGCCGAGCGCGATGCAGCGCGCGACCAGCTGCTGCAGCAGCACCGGGCTGCCGTGGCCCTGCAGTTCCACCACTTCCTCGCCGGTGAAGCTGTTCGGTGCCGGGAACCACAGCACGATGCCATCGTCGATGACCTCGCCTTCGGCATCACGCAGGCGCGCGTAGTGCGCGTGGCGCGGACGCAGTGCAGGTGCACCCAGTGCATTGGCGATGGCCGCAGCACGCGGGCCGGACAGGCGCAGCATGCCGACACCGCCGGCGCCAGGGGCACTGGCGATGGCGACGATGGTGTCGGTGCGGATCGCGTCGTTCATGGCTCAGAGCTTCTCCAGCTGTGCGCGCGCCTGGGCCGCGCCACTGCCCTGCGGCTGCAAGGCCAGGTAGGTGGTGTAGGCCTGCTTGGCCTTGGCCTTGTCGCCGGCGTTGAAGTAGGCATCACCCAGGTTGAGATAGGCCACTGCACGCGAGGGGTCGATCTTCAGCGTGTTCTCCAGCCAGCGCGCCGCTTCGGCATAGCGCTGCTGGCGGTAGTAGACGAAGCCGAGGTTGTTGGCGGCCTGGGCGAAGTCCGGACGCAGCTTCAGTGCCTCGGTGAACTGCGCCACCGCCTCGTCGTACTGCTTCTCGCGGTACAGCTGCAGGCCGCGGTCATTGGCCTGCTGCGCGCGCTGCCGATCCGACGCCGGGCCCGCAGTGGGCACCACCAGCTTGGCCTTGCCGCCCTGAAGGTCGGCCACCGTCACCGGCGCCTGGCTGCCCTTGGCTTCGCTGGCGGCTTCAACCTTGTTGTTCAGTGCGATCGCATCGGCGGTCAACTGGCGCGTATCGGCATTGAGGAACTCCTGGCTGTCCGGCACCTGGAACACGAACTCGCCGCCCTGCGAACCGGGCAGGCTGCCGAAGGCCGGGGTCTGGTGTGAAACGGCTGAGACGGCCGGCGCAACGTAGGCGGCCAGTTCGGTACCGGTGATCAGCCCATCGCCGTTGAGGTCGCCCTTGCCGGCCAATGCCTGCAGCAGCACCCAGGTGAACACCGAGTGGCCGTTCGGACCGGCGTCGGCCACCTGCTGGTCGGCACCGCCGGCGGTCAGCATCTGCCGCGCGCTGCGCCGCGCGTTCTCGCGCAGGAACGACGACGACGATGGACCGCCACGGGTCAGGCCCAGGCCGCTGTAGCAGGCATCCATCACGAACATCACGTGCTTGGCCTGCATGCTCTCGGCGATGTTCTGGATGTCGGTCATCGCGATGGCGTCGGTAGCGAATTCCTTCGGGTCCGAATCGACCGGGATGATGTAGCCGAGGTCGCGCCCGGAGGCGAGCTGGCGGGTCGCGCCATGGCCGGCGAAGAACACGAACACGCGATCGTTCTTGCCAGTGCGGTCATCGGCCAGGCGGTCGTGGAAGGCAGCCAGGATGTTGTTGCGCGTGGCCTGCTCGTTCTTCAGCACGATCACCTGCGAGGACGGGAAGCCGAACTGCCCGGTCAGGGTATCGGCCACCGCCTGCGCATCGTGGCTGGCGTACTCCAGCTTCGGCCACTTGGCGTAGTTGTCGATGCCGACCACGATCGCCCAGGACTTCTCGTAGCCGGTGGTGACGGTGGCATCGTTGGTCGCGCCCTTGCGCGCACGGGCGACCGTGAAGTCGCGGCCGTTCCAGCCAGCGAACTGGTAGCCATCGGCGATCAGCCGGTCGAGGATCTGCGGCAGCGCCTTCACCGCACGATCGTGAATGTCGTGGAACAGGATGATGCCGCGCTGTTCCTTGTTCACCTGGTCGAGCACGCGCTGGACGATCGATTCCGGCACCGGGTCAGCCCAGTCCATCGAGTCGATGTTCCACATGATCGACTTCAGCCCGGCTTCGTTGAGCAGCTGCAGGCCTTCGGCATTGCGTGCGCCATAGGGGAAGCGGAACAGCGGCGCGCGCTTGCTGTCGACATCCTTCAGCAGCGTGTCGGTGTCCAGCACCTGCTGGCGCAGCGCGTCACCGGTGGTGCGCGACAGCTGGGCGTGGGTCAGGCTGTGATTGCCGACCGCATAGCCCTCTTCCATCAGGTTGCGGCTGATCCTGGCCATCGGGCCGAGGCTGACCTTGCCGTCGGCCTCGACCTTGCCCAGGTTGCGGCCCACTTCGAAGAACACGCCCGGCACGTCGTAGCGCTTGAGGATGGCCACCACTTCATCGGTATAGGCCTTGTGCGGGCCATCGTCGAAGGTGAGCACCACAGTCTTGGCCGGCAGGTCGCGGCCGAAGATCTCGCGGTCGCTGTCCTTCATCGACATCGGGTACGGCTCGATCACGCCGTAGTCGCGCAGGATCGCTTCGCGGCTGTAGTCCTTGTGCAGGTGGGCGATGTAGTCGTCCCACTTCTCACGCTTCAGTTCGATGGCGCGGGTGCGCTCGAAGCGGCTGAAGATGCGGGTCAGTTCCTGGTTGTAGTTGCGCTCGATCTCATCAAGCGCCTCCAGGTCCTCACCGATGCGCTGGTGCAGCTTCACCGCCGGCAGCGACGAATCGGTGCCGACCCGTTCATGCAGGTCACGCAGCACTTCGCGGAAGGCCAGGCGGTCGGCGTCGAACAGTTCCGGCGCCGACTCGATGTAGTCCAGCACGGTGCCGAGGGTGGCGAAGCGCTGCGGACTGGAGCCGCGCAGCAGCGTGTCGAACTGCGCGGCGATGGCCGTGCGCTGTTCCAGGCCATCGTGGAACAGCTGCTGGCCCACGCGCGTGGAGGTACCGCGGTCGGCAGCCGACTGCTGTTCCTCGTCGGCCAGCAGCACGATGATGCGGCGGTAGCCGTCGAGCTGCTTCTGCAGCGCGGCCAGCAACGGTGCAGCGGCAGGATCGGCGGCGGCCGCGGCCTGCGCGCTGGGCTGGGTGACCGTGGTCGCCGGCGCCTTCGCGTCCTTGTCGCCACAGCCGGCAACGACCAGGGTCAACAACAGCGACGGCAGGAACAGGCGGAACGACGACGCACGCTGCATGGTGGACTCGAAGGTGGGAGGAACGGTGTGCCGGCGATTCTAACGCCGCATGCGAAAAGCCCGCCTTGCGGCGGGCTTCTCATCGACCGGGGCGGTAGTAGAGTCGACTGTTGGTCGACTGCTCTACTGCCAGTCGACCAACAGTCGACTCTACAGGTCGGGATTACTTCTTTTTGACCGGGGCCGGCGCGGTGGTGGCCGGGACAGGCTCGCCGCCATGGCGCTTGGTCATCCACCACTGCTGCAGCAGGCCCAGGCCGCCGTTGACCACCCAGTACAGGACCAGGCCGGACGGCATGAAGGCCATCATGACGCCGAACACCAGCGGCATGAACTGCATCATCTTCTGCTGCATCGGGTCCATGCCCGGTGCCGGGGTCAGCTTCTGGGTGAACCACATCACTGCCACGTTGATGACCGGCAGGATGAAGTACGGGTCGCGTGCGGTCAGGTCCTGGATCCAGCCGAACCAGGGCGCCTGGCGCAGTTCGACCGATTCCACCAGCACCCAGTACAGGGCGAAGAAGATCGGCATCTGGATGAGGATCGGCAGGCAGCCCCCCATCGGATTGATCTTTTCCTTCTTGTACAGCTCCATCATCGCGGTCTGGAACTTCTGGCGGTCATCGCCATAGCGTTCCTTCAGCTGCGCGATGCGCGGCTGGAAACGACGCATCTTGGCGCCGCTCTTGTACTGGGTCGCCGACAGCGGGTACAGCACCAGCTTCAGCAGCACCACCAGGCCGACGATCGCCCAGCCCCAGTTGCCGACCAGCTTGTGCACCTGGTTCAGCACCCAGAACAGGCCCTGGCCGATCACCGCCATCATCGAGAAGCGGCTGTAGTCGACCACGCGGTCCAGGCCCGGCACGTCTTCCTTGGCGATCAGGTTGACCAGCTTCGGGCCGACCCACAGGCGGGCTTCGGTGCTGGTGGACTGGCCCGGGGCCACGGTGAAGGCCGGGCCACGCGCTTCGATCAGGTCACGACCAGCCACCTGCGACAGCACGTAGTGTGCGGTCTGGTCCTTCTGCGGGATCCAGGCGGTGAAGAAGTGGTGCTGCAGCATCGCCAGCCAGCCGCCGGTGATGTTCTGGTTCAGCGTGCCGTCTTCCAGGTAGTCCTTGAACGCACGACGCTGGTACTTCTTGTCGTTGTCGTACCAGGTGGCACCGTTGAAGCTGAAGGAATCGGGGTTGGTCATGCTCCGCGACAGGATGGTCGGGGTGCGGTCCAGGGTGCGGTAGACATAGCCGTTCCACGGCGCGGCGCCAGCGTTGCTGACTTCGTCCTTGAAGCGCACGGCGTACTCGTTGCGCGAGACGGTCAGGGTGCGCTTGATGGTCACGCCGTTGTCGGCGGTCCACACGAACGGGATCTGCAGCTCGTTCTGGCCCTTGGCCAGCACGAAGTCCTTGGTGTCACCCACCAGCTTGAAGCCGTCAGCGCCGGGGACCGGGGTGTTCTTGTCTTCGCTGGCCCAGCCACTGATCGCGCTGTACGGGTGCGCGGGGTCTTCGGTCAGCAGGCGGACCGGCGGGCTGCCTTCGTCCTTGGTCTGCGGGAACTGCAGCAGCTCGGCATCAAGCACGCGGCCGCCGTCGAGCACCAGGCGCAGCACGTCGGTGGTGACGGTCACGCGCTGGCTGGCCGGGGTAGCGCTGGCCTGGGCCTGTGCGGCGGCCTGGCCGGGGGCGCCCGGCACCTGGGCGCTGGGGATGGCGCCGGGGGTCGCGCCCGGAACACTCTGTGCGGCGGCCGGGGCCGACGTGGTGGTTGGTGCCGGGGTCGGAGCAGCCTTTTCACGGCTCCACTCCATCCACAGCAGCACGGCCACCATCAGCCAGGCAAAAATGAGGAATACGCGGGTCTGGTTCATCAGCGGACAGGCTCGGCGGGGCCGGGATGCGATGCCGGCTCGGTCAAAGAAGGAGTTGCGATGCCATCAGGCGGCGGCATTGTGCCGTCCACGCCCGGCGTGGGCAATGCACGCAGGCGACGCAGCAGGCGCAGGAAGGCCTGGCGGATCTCGTCGTTGCTGGCGGAACGCGCAGCACTACGAGCCACGACGACAAAGTCGCCTGGCTGGATGTCGGTACGTGTCTGACGCAGGATGTCGCGCAGGACGCGCTTGATCCGGTTACGCCCGACGGCGTTCGGATCAACCTTGCGGGAAACCGCCAGACCCAGCCTGGCCGGCCGGTCAGCCGGCAGCCAGTGCAGGGTCATCAGCGGATCGGACACACGGCGGGCGCCGTTGAAGACCGTTGAGTATTCGGCACGCGTGCGAACCCGCGCAGAGCGAGGGAATCGCTTGCGCGGGTCTGCAGTATTCACTGTCGAAGGGATTGCGTCTGCCGCGGAGTGCGGCATGGCAATCAGGCGCTCAGGACTTTGCGGCCCTTGGCGCGGCGACGCGACAGGATCTTGCGGCCGTCAGCGGTCTTCATACGGGCACGGAAGCCGTGGTCGCGCTTACGCTTGAGGTTGCTGGGCTGGTAGGTGCGCTTCGTGGCCATTGGGGGCCTCTCGTATGAATGGGACGGAAAGAACCGGAAATTCTAGAGAGGTACCCTGCCCCAAGTCAACCCCTGGCAGCTACGCGAATTCACCGGGCTGTGCAATAGCTGTGGATGTTTTTGTGAATAAGTAGGGGACAAGCATTCCGAAGGCGGGCGCTCGGTGGTAGTCTGAGCCATCCATTTCCCCCCTTTCAGGCCTGTGTTTGGGCGCCTTGTCGCGTCCATGCCCCGGCCACCGGACGATTATTGCTGATGGATGCTTGGTCCCGTAGTCTCGAGCGCCTCGAAGCGGAGTTCCCGCCGGAAGACGTTCATACCTGGCTGAAGCCACTGCAGGCCGATCTGCGCGTGGACAGCCTGGTGCTGTATGCACCGAATGCCTTCATCGTCGACCAGGTCCGCGAGCTGTACCTGGCCCGGATCCGCGAACTGCTGGCGCACTTCGCCGGTTTCAGCGACGTTTTTCTTGAAATCGGCTCGCGCCCGCGCCCTGTGGAGGCGCAGAACGCGCCGGTTTCCACGCCGTCGGCGCATGTGTCTAGCGAACCGCAGGTGCCGTTCGCCGGCAACCTGGACAACCACTACACGTTCGCCAACTTCGTCGAAGGCCGCAGCAACCAGCTGGGCCTGGCCGCCGCCTTCCAGGCGGCGCAGAAGCCGGGCGACCGCGCGCACAACCCGCTGCTGCTGTACGGGGGCACCGGCCTGGGCAAGACCCACCTGATGTTCGCCGCCGGCAACGCCATGCGCCAGGCCAATCCGGGCGCGAAGGTGCTGTACCTGCGTTCGGAACAGTTCTTCAGCGCGATGATCCGGGCCCTGCAGGAAAAGACCATGGATCAGTTCAAGCGCCAGTTCCAGCAGGTGGACGCGCTGCTGATCGATGACATCCAGTTCTTCGCCGGCAAGGACCGCACCCAGGAAGAGTTCTTCCACACCTTCAACGCGTTGTTCGATGGCAAGCAGCAGATCATCCTGACCTGCGACCGCTATCCGCGCGAAGTCGAGGGCCTGGAAGCGCGCCTGAAGTCGCGGCTTGCCTGGGGCCTGTCGGTCGCGATCGAACCGCCGGACTTCGAGACCCGCGCCGCGATCGTGCTGGCCAAGGCACGCGAACGCGGTGCCGAGATTCCCGATGATGTTGCGTTCCTGATCGCCAAGAAGATGCGCTCCAACGTGCGCGACCTCGAAGGCGCGCTCAATACCCTGACCGCCCGCGCCAATTTCACCGGCCGCGCGATCACCACCGAATTCGCCCAGGAAACCCTGCGCGACCTGCTGCGCGCCCAGCAGCAGGCGATCAGCATTCCCAACATCCAGAAAACCGTTGCCGACTACTACGGCCTGCAGATCAAGGATCTGCTGTCGAAGCGTCGGACCCGCTCGCTGGCACGCCCGCGCCAGGTCGCCATGGCCCTGACCAAGGAACTGACCGAGCACAGCCTGCCCGAGATCGGCGATGCCTTTGCCGGTCGCGATCACACCACGGTGCTGCATGCCTGCCGCCAGATCCGGACCCTGATGGAAACCGACGGCAAGCTCCGCGAGGACTGGGACAAGCTGATCCGGAAGCTGAGCGAATGATGCACGGATGCCGATGAGGCGTCATCGCACAAAACGGTGCAGAATCCGGTAGCAAGCGCGGGACACGTTGTGGATAAAAATGGCGTTTGAAATCGCGTCGGTTTTATCCACAGCTTTCCCCACCCCCTGGGGGTCGGTAATACAGAGGGTTTCGAAGCCTGAAATCCTTTTATTTACAAAGACTTAGCGTTGTTTTCCAGCGATTCTGTCTCTACCAGCACCACCAAGCTTTTGATTTATTCCACATTTTTTAAAGCATAGGGGCACGGAACCACATGCGTTTCACACTGCAGCGCGAAGCCTTTCTCAAGCCGTTGGCACAGGTCGTCAACGTGGTCGAACGCCGCCAGACCCTTCCGGTTCTGGCCAATTTCCTGGTCCAGGTGCAGAACGGCCAGCTGTCGCTGACCGGTACCGACCTGGAAGTGGAGATGGTGTCGCGGATCGCGGTTGAAGATGCCCAGGACGGCGAAACCACCATTCCCGCCCGCAAGCTGTTCGAGATCATCCGCGCCCTGCCCGACGGCAGCCGGATTACCGTCTCGCAGACCGGTGACAAGATCACCGTGCAGGCCGGCCGCAGCCGCTTCACCCTGGCCACCCTGCCCTCCAACGACTTCCCGTCGGTGGACGAAGTGGAAGCCACCGAGCGCGTGGCGATCGGCGAAGCAACCCTGAAGGAACTGATCGAGCGCACTGCGTTCGCGATGGCCCAGCAGGACGTGCGCTACTACCTCAACGGCCTGCTGTTCGACCTGCGCGGCGATGCGCTGCGCACGGTCGCCACCGACGGCCATCGCCTGGCGCTGTGTGAAACCGATCTGGCCAAGCCCAGCGGTTCCAAGCGCCAGATCATCGTGCCGCGCAAGGGCGTGACCGAACTACAGCGCCTGCTGGAGAGCGGCGATCGCGAGATCGAACTGGAAGTCGGCCGTAGCCACGTGCGCGTCAAGCGCGACGATGTCACCTTCACCTCGAAGCTGATCGACGGTCGTTTCCCGGATTACGAAGCGGTGATTCCGATCGGTGCCGACCGCGAAGTGAAGGTTGATCGTGAAGCACTGCGTGCCTCGCTGCAGCGCGCCGCGATCCTGTCCAACGAGAAGTACCGCGGCATCCGCGTGGAAGTCTCGCCGGGCAACCTGAAGATCAGCGCGCACAATCCGGAACAGGAAGAAGCCCAGGAAGAGATCGAAGCCGACACCACGGTCAGTGATCTGGCCATTGGCTTCAACGTGAACTACCTGCTGGACGCCCTCTCCGCGCTGCGCGATGAGGAGGTCATCATCCAGCTGCGCGATTCCAACTCTTCTGCGCTGGTTCGTGAATCCAGCAGCGAGAAGTCGCGCCACGTGGTGATGCCGCTGCGTCTCTGACAGCAGCCTGTTCCACGTGGAACCGAAGGACGCCCGGGATCTCCCCGGGCGTTTTTTTTTGCAGGTTCCACGTGGAGCATCGGGGATCGCGGAATCTCCAGGTCTGGGCGAATGTCTTGCTCGAGATTGCTGCTTGCCGATTGTTCCTGGTTCCACCTCCGATGCAATCGGCCCTGCGCGGCAGGAATCCAGGTTGCTGACCTGGGCGCTGCCCAGCCAACTTCAATCGAGTACGCAGTTCCGGGTCTTCAGCCTGATTGCAGGTGACCCGATCTGGTCGGATGGATAAAGCGGATCGCATCCGCTATCGCAGTGGTTGCTTCATCTTGCAGACGTCACTGTCCACAGGCTTGGTTGGGGCCGGATCAGCGCTGGCCTAGCTTCTAAATCTGGGTATAAATCTAAAGCATGGTGGTGATGGTAGGCCCAGATTTCGTGGAAAAATGCATTATCCAATTGATTTTCAAGAGATTTATGCAGCTGAAACCCCCTGTATAGAGGCCCCTCAGGCTGGGGGGGAACCTGTGGATAGTTTCGCAGGTCGGGCACAAGGGCTTTTTTATCCACAGTTTGCCCATACCTTGTGTATAAGTCATACAGACCCGCTGTGGACAGCGTGAAACGAATGGTCTGAATTCTTTGAAATCTGTGGAACCCTCCACGGCATCGCATCGTAGATTTCAAGAAATCCGCGCGCTGTTCGCGCAACCCGCCGTCGGGGGCACCTGGCGATGCTCGCGGAATGAGGCTGAAATCGCTGAAATCTGAAGGCCTGTACCCTGCGCCGCCGCTCAGAATTCAAGGATTCCCGGGCATATCCAGACCCAGGCGAGCCCAGGTGAGGGAGCGCCACCACGTGGAACACGCGTAGGGTTGCCAGGCGGAGGCTTCAGCACAGTGGCGATGTCTGGCGCGCCACGGCTGGCTTGACCGATGCAGTAAGCTGATGGATTCCCTGCCCCACTACCGCCTCGTGCGGATGGTCTTTCGCGCCCCATGCTTATCCGCCGCCTCGCCCTGCACCAACTGCGTCGCTTCAGTGCGGTGGACCTGTCGCCCCAGCCGGGATTGAACCTGCTGACCGGCGACAACGGTGCCGGCAAGACCAGCGTGCTCGAAGCCCTGCATCTGATGGCCTACGGGCGCAGCTTCCGTGGCCGGGTGCGTGACGGTCTGGTGCGCCAGGGCCAGGAAGCGCTGGAAATCTTCGTGGAATGGGACGAACAGCGTGCCGATCACCCGCCGCACCGCCGAAAGGCCGGGCTGCGCCACAGTGGCCAGGACTGGAAGGGGCGATTGGACGGGGAGGATGTCGCGCAGCTGGGCAATCTCTGCGCAGCGCTGGCCGTGGTGACGTTCGAGCCGGGGAGCCATGCACTGGTCAGTGGGGGTGGCGAACCTCGCCGTCGCTTCCTCGATTGGGGCTTGTTCCACGTGGAACCGGATTTTCTCTCCCTGTGGCGCCGCTATTCCCGGGCGCTGAAGCAGCGCAATGCTCTGCTCAAGCAGGGCGGGCCGTCGCGGATGCTCGATACCTGGGATCACGAGCTGGCCGAGGCCGGGGAACCGCTGACCAGCCGCCGTCAGCACTACCTGGAGCGTCTGCAGCAGCGCACGGTGGCCTTGGCCGCCAGCCTGGCTCCGCAACTCGGCATCCAGGGGCTTGAACTGAGCCCCGGTTGGCGGCGGCATGAGCTTCCCTTGGCCGATGCCCTGCTTCTGGCCCGGGAACGCGACCGGCAGGCCGGCTATACCTCGGTCGGCCCACACCGGGCAGACTGGAGTGTGGATTTCCACAGCATTCCGGGGCGTGATGCGTTGTCCCGTGGTCAGGCCAAGCTGACGGCATTGGCCTGCCTGCTGGCGCAGGCCGAGGACTATGCAGAACAACGCGGCGAATGGCCTGTGATCGCGCTGGACGATCTGGCCTCGGAGCTGGATCGCACCCATCAGGCGCGGGTGCTGGAGCGCCTGCTCAATGGGCCGGCACAGATCTTCATCACCGCTACCGAAACCCCGGCGGCACTGCTGGACCTGACCCACATCGCCCGGTTCCACGTGGAACATGCACAGATCGTGGCTGTGCCATAGTGGGCACACCAGGGCCGCTCGACCCCGGCTGGTATAATTCGGGTTGGAATCCTTTCATTCTCGGCACATCGCTCCAAGCGGTGGCCGACCTGCGGAGCCTACGGCAAGCGCAATGAGCGACGAACAGAACACCCCGGCAAACAACGGCAATTACGACGCCAACAGCATTACCGCCCTGGAAGGCCTGGAGGCTGTCCGCAAGCGTCCCGGCATGTACATCGGTGACGTGCATGACGGCACCGGTCTGCACCACATGGTGTTTGAGGTCGTCGACAACTCGATCGACGAAGCGCTGGCCGGCCACGCCGACCACGTTGCGGTGACGATCCACGCCGACGGTTCGGTCTCGGTGTCCGACAACGGCCGTGGTATCCCGACTGGCAAGCACGAGCAGATGAGTGCCAAGCTCGGTCGCGAAGTGTCTGCAGCCGAAGTCGTCATGACCGTCCTGCACGCAGGCGGCAAGTTCGACGACAACAGCTACAAGGTTTCGGGCGGCCTGCATGGCGTCGGCGTCAGCGTGGTCAACGCGCTGTCGCAGAAGCTGCTGGTGGACGTGTTCCAGAACGGCTTCCACTACCAGCAGGAATTCAGCAACGGCGCCGCAGTGACCGCGCTGGCCAAGCTGGAAACCACCACCAAGCGCGGCACTACCGTGCGCTTCTGGCCGTCCACCGTCGCCTTCCACGACAACGTGGAGTTCCACTACGACATCCTGGCCCGCCGCCTGCGCGAACTGTCGTTCCTGAACTCCGGCGTCAAGATCGTCCTTGCCGACGAGCGTGGCGACGGCCGTCGCGATGACTTCCACTACGAGGGTGGCATCCGCAGCTTCGTGGAGCATCTGGCCCAGCTGAAGACGCCGCTGCACCCGAACGTCATTTCAGTCACCGGCGAGCACAACGGCATCGTCGTGGATGTGGCGCTGCAGTGGACCGACTCCTATCAGGAGACGATGTACTGCTTCACCAACAACATTCCGCAGAAGGACGGCGGTACCCACCTGGCCGGTTTCCGCGGTGCGCTGACCCGTGTGCTCAACAACTACATCGAGCAGAACGGCATCGCCAAGCAGGCCAAGATCAACCTGACCGGCGACGACATGCGAGAAGGCATGATCGCGGTGCTGTCGGTGAAGGTTCCGGACCCGAGCTTCTCCAGCCAGACCAAGGAAAAGCTGGTCAGCTCCGACGTGCGTCCGGCGGTGGAAAACGCCTTCGGTGCGCGCCTGGAAGAGTTCCTGCAGGAGAACCCGAACGAAGCCAAGGCGATCGCCGGCAAGATCGTCGACGCCGCGCGCGCACGTGAAGCGGCGCGAAAGGCCCGCGACCTGACCCGCCGCAAGGGCGCGCTGGATATCGCCGGCCTGCCGGGCAAGCTGGCCGACTGCCAGGAAAAGGATCCGGCGCTGTCCGAACTGTTCATCGTCGAGGGTGACTCGGCAGGTGGCTCGGCCAAGCAGGGCCGCAACCGCAAGAACCAGGCGGTGCTGCCGCTGCGCGGCAAGATCCTCAACGTGGAACGCGCGCGTTTCGACCGCATGCTGTCTTCCGACCAGGTCGGCACGCTGATCACGGCGCTGGGCACCGGCATCGGCCGTGACGAGTACAACCCGGACAAGCTGCGCTACCACAAGATCATCATCATGACCGACGCCGACGTCGACGGCGCCCACATCCGCACCCTGCTGCTGACGTTCTTCTACCGTCAGATGCCGGAGCTGATCGAGCGCGGTTACGTCTACATCGGCCTGCCGCCGCTGTACAAGATCAAGCAGGGCAAGCAGGAGCTGTACCTGAAGGACGACCCGGCGCTGGACAGCTACCTGGCCAGCAGCGCGGTGGAAAACGCTGCGCTGGTGCCGGCCACCGGCGAGCCCGGCATCGAAGGCCTTGCGCTGGAGAAGCTGCTGCTGGCCTACGCGGCCGCGCTGGATTCGATCGAGCGCAACGCACATCGCTACGACCGCAACCTGCTTGAAGCGCTGGTCGATTTCGTGCCGATGGACCTGGAAAGCCTGCGCGCTGCCGGCGAAGGCGAGGGTCTGGATGCACTGGCCAAGCGCCTCAACCAGGGCAGCCTGGGCAGCCCGCGTTTCACGCTGGAACTGCAGGAAGCCAACGACGAGCGCCCGGCCGCTGTGCTGGTGACCCGTCGCCACATGGGCGAACAGCACATCCAGGTGCTGCCGATGTCGGCCTTCGAAAGCGGCGAACTGCGCGCGATCCACCAGGCATCGAAGCTGCTGCACGGTCTGGTCCGCGAAGGCGCGACCATTTCCCGCGGTGCCAAGTCGATCGAAGTCGACAGCTTTGCCAAGGCACAGAACTGGCTGCTCGAGGAGGCCAAGCGCGGCCGCCAGATCCAGCGATTCAAGGGTCTGGGTGAAATGAATCCGGAGCAGCTGTGGGACACCACGGTGAACCCGGAAACCCGCCGACTGCTGCAGGTGCGTATCGAGGACGCTGTCGCAGCTGACCAGATCTTCAGCACCCTGATGGGCGATGTCGTCGAACCGCGTCGAGATTTCATCGAAGACAACGCGCTGAAGGTCGCAAACCTGGATATCTGACACAATCGGGACACGGCCGGCGCGCGGGGAGGCGCGCCGGCCTTCGACTCTTGAACACAGGTACCTGATGTCAGCATCCGCCCCGGTTTCCGCTCCGCCCCCGGTTCCGCCGGCTTCTGCCGCGCCGCGTGCCGTTTCGCCGTTGGCGGGGTTCTTCATCGACCTGGGCATTGCCGCTGTCACCCTGTTCGGCCTGAGCCTGGTCAGCGGCCTGCTGTGGGGCCTGTACCGTGGCGTGGTGGTTGGTTACGCGAACGCGCAGGCTGGCGCTGGCGCACCCGACGCCAGTTCGGTCGCGGCGTCACTGGGCCAGCCCGGCGCGCTTGCGCAGATTCTCATGGCACTGTTCGCCACCGGTGGCGCCGCGTTGCTGCTGTACTTCTGGCGACGGCCGGCCAACGCCGCCGAGCGCCACGCCTCGCGCCAGGCGCTGCGCCGCCCCTCCACCTGGGGCTGGACCCTGCTGGTGGCGACCCTGATCGTGCTCGGCAGCAACGGCATCGCCTTCCTGGCCAAGCAGGTCGGCGTCGAGCCGGTCCCCACCAATCTGGCGCTGATGCAGAGCGCGATCGCACGTTTCCCGTTGTTCCTGGTGCTGTTCGCGGTGGTCCTGGCGCCGGCCTACGAGGAACTGCTGTTCCGCCGCGTGCTGTTTGGCCGCCTGTGGCAGGCCGGGCGGCCTGGGTTGGGCGTGGTACTGAGCAGCCTCGCGTTTGCCCTGATCCATGAGATCCCTGGCACCAGTGCCAATGGCCCGGCCGAAATCGCACAGCTGTGGCTGGTCTATGGTGGCATGGGAGCCGCGTTCTGCTGGCTCTACCGGCGCACCGGCACGTTGTGGGCGGCGATCACCGCCCACGCGCTGAACAATGCGGTCGCCCTTGCCGCGATGGTGTTCCTGGGGTCAACGTAACGCCGCGTCCGCTTGACGAAAGATTAAGCCGCTACGCTACACACTCCGCATATGAACACGGGGGAGTTTCCATGAAACAACTGCTGCTGGCCCTTGTCATCACTACCCTGGTCAGCGCCTGCGCGACCACCACCTCCCCTACCGGTCGCCGGCAGATGGTGGGCGGCGTCTCGCAGGCGCAGCTGGACCAGCTCGGCGCGCAGGCGTTCGCCGAAACCAAGCAGAAGGAAAAGATCAGCACCGACGGCCGCCAGAACGGTTACGTGCAGTGCGTGGTCAACGCCCTGGTCGCGCAGCTGCCAGCTCAATACCGTGGCGTACGGTGGGAGACGGCGGTATTCGTCGACAAGGAGCCCAACGCCTTCGCCCTGCCCGGCGGCAAGGTCGGCGTGAACACCGGCATCTTCACCGTGGCCAAGAACCAGGATCAGCTGGCTGCCGTGATCGGCCATGAAATCGGCCATGTCATCGCCCGCCACCACGAAGAGCGGATCACCCGCCAGATGGGCGCACAGACCGGGCTGGCCGTGCTCGGCGCGCTGGCTGGCGCAGCCTACGGCGAAGGTGCTGCCAGCACCGTCAACCAGCTCGGCGGCATGGGCGCGCAGACCGCCTTCCTGCTGCCGGGCTCGCGGACGCAGGAAAGCGAGGCTGACGTGATCGGCCAGCGGCTGATGGCCCAGGCCGGATTCAATCCGGCGCAGGCGGTCGACCTGTGGCAGAACATGATGGCCGCCAGCGGCGGTCGCAGCCCGCAATGGCTGTCCACCCACCCGGATCCGGCCAACCGGATCCAGGAACTGCGACGTGATGCCCCGGGCCTGACGCCGGTCTATCAGCAGGCGCAGGCGGCCGGGCTACGGCCAAAGTGCGGATGAGTGCGCAGTTCTATGCTGTATTGCAGCACATAAAACGATTTCTCACGCCATCTGTTTCTGATACGTTTGGCGGCTCAGATTTTTCTGACAGTCCGACTTTGCCGCTAACCGGCGGTTCGATCGAGGTGAACGATGATTTTCCGTAACCACAAAGCTGTGCTTTCCGTCCTCGTCGCGACCGCCCTGACCGGCGCCGTGGTCACCGATGCCTTCGCGCAGTCCTCGCGTTCCTCCGAGCGCGGAAACCGTGGCGGCAAGCAGGCCAAGGCCGAGGCGCTGTACCCGAACGCGACCCGCCAGGAGCCGACGGTCAAGGCTTCGGCCAAGATGGGCAGCAAGCTGCAGAAAATGATCGACAGCTACAACAAGGAAAAGTTCCCGGAAACCCGCACCCAGGCCGACGCCATCCTGGCTGACAGCGCCGCGAACGAGTACGACAAGTCGCTGGCCGCGCAGCTGGCCTCGCAGGCTGCCTACCAGACCGATGACGCCCCGGCTGCCATCGCCTACCTGAAGCAGGTCCTGCAGTTCAACGGCCTGGACAACAACGGCCACTTCCAGTCGATGCTGATGCTGGGCCAGTTGCAGCTGCAGGAAGACCAGACAGCCGAAGGCCTGGCAACCCTCGACAAGTACTTCGCCGAGAGCAAGTCGACCAAGCCGGAAGAACTGATCGCCAAGGGCCAGGCGCTGTACCAGCTGGAGCGCTACCAGGAAGCGATTCCGGTGCTGAAGCAGGCCATCGCCGGCTCCGCCGAACCGAAGGACAACTGGAACCAGCTGCTGATGGCGGCCCTGTCCGAAGCCGGCCAGTCCGGCGAAGCGGTCAAGGAAGCCGAGGCGCTGGCCGCCAAGAACCCGAACGACAAGAAGGCCCAGCTGAACCTGGCCAGCATGTACATGCTGGCCGACCAGATGGACAAGGCGGCCGCGGTGATGGACAAGCTGCGCAGCAGCGGCCAGCTCACCGAAGAGCGCGAGTACAAGCAGCTGTACTCCATCTATGCCAACACCGACAAAAAGGAAAAGGACGTCATCGCGGTCATCAACGAAGGGTTGCAGAAGGGCATCCTGAAGCCGGACTACCAGGTTTACCTGGCGCTGGCCCAGTCCTACTACTACTCCGACCAGGTGCCGCAGGCGATCGATGCGTGGCAGAAGGCTGCCCCGCTGTCCAAGGACGGTGAGACCTACCTGAACCTGGCACGCGTCCTGCATGCCGAAGGTCGCATCCCGGAGGCCAAGCAGGCCGCCCAGCAGGCGTTGGCGAAGGGTGTGAAGAACCAGGCTGATGCCAAGAAAATCATCAACCTGAAGTAAGTAGGAATAACGCCTGAATGCCTGCCCAGTTGATGCGCAGGCGCTCAGGATTGGTATAAGCTTGGAGGTTCCTGCGGTGTCATGCACCGCTGATCAGGGATTCCGCCCCCGGCATCCCGGCCCCACTATTGAGCTCTTGGCGCATGACGGAACAACTAGTCGTTCACCGGTACGAACAACCCGATGACAAGGGGCTGAGCTGGCCTCGCATCGTCGGCATCGCGTTTGTAATTGCCCTGCATCTGGCCGCCTTCATGATGCTCCTCATTCCCGCCGTGGCTCCCAAGGCCGTGGCTGAGAAGGAGCGCAACGTCATGGTGACCATCGTCGATGCGCCGCCGCCGCCGCCCCCGCCGCCGCCGCCGCCGCCGCCGACCGATACTCCGCCGCCGCCGGTGAAGAATCTGTCGCCGCCGAAGCCGTCGCCGGTCCCGCCGCCGCCGCAGGCGCCGGTCGTGGACGTGCCGGAGCCGCGCCCGAGCGATATCGTCACCCCGCCGTCGCCCCCCGCGCCGCCGGCACCTGCGACCTCGATCGAGGCCAGCGTGGACATCTCGTCGAAGGCCATGAATCCGCCGCGCTACCCGCCGGCCGCCTTCCGCGCGGGTATCCAGGGCGAAGTGATCCTGATCATTGATGTCGATGCCAACGGCAACGTCACCAATGTCACGGTGGAAAAGTCCAGCCGTAACCGCGACCTGGACCGTGCCGCGATGGAAGCGGCTCGCAAGTGGCGCTTCAACGCCGCTGAATCTGGCGGTAAGAAGGCGGCAGGTCGCGTTCGCGTCCCGGTCAACTTTGCGCTGAACTGATGCGCCCGGGTGGCCGCATGGCCACCCCCGCTCCCGGTTCGATTGTTTAGCTTAGCTACACCCTTTATCACCACACACAACAAAGGTAAGCGTCATGCTGCAGGAAATTTTCATCGCCGCTGCTGCCGGGGGCAATCCGTCCAACGCCCTGTCGCAGATGGGCTTCGAGCACCTGATCCACGAAATGACCACCAAGCCGGGTGATTTCGCGGTTTCCTGGGTCGTGCTGCTGACCCTGATCGCCATGTCGGCCATGTCCTGGTACTGGACCGTCATCAACATCTTCCGTGCGACCCGCCTGAAGAGCGCTGCTGATCGCGTCGTCAGCCTGTTCTGGGATACCCCGAACGCGCAGGACGCCATCCGTGCCATGGAAGAGCAGCCGGCTTCGGAGCCGTTCTCGAAGATCGCCCTGGACGCTGCCCAGGCTGCTGCGCACCACCAGCGCGCTGAAGGCGGCGCCACCGGCGGCGTGGGTGAGAACCTGAGCCGTTCGGAGTTCGTCGACCGCGCCCTGCGTCAGGCCGTCACCCGCGAAAGCAACAAGCTGCAGTCGGGCATGACCCTGCTGGCCACCGTCGGCGCGACCGCTCCGTTCGTCGGTCTGCTGGGTACCGTGTGGGGCATCTACGGCGCCCTGATCAAGATCGGTGCCACCGGCTCCGCTTCGATCGACGCCGTTGCCGGCCCGGTGGGTGAAGCGCTGATCATGACCGCGATCGGTCTGTTCGTCGCGATCCCGGCCGTGTTCGCCTTCAACTTCTTCAGCAAGATCAACAGCGCGACCATCAGCAAGTTCGATACCTTCGCGCACGACCTGCACGACTTCTTCGCCACCGGCTCGCGCGTCCGCTAATTGCGGCGCGCGTCACCCAGCGACGAACGTAAGTAGTCACCAAGATCTAGACGGAGCCCGTTATGGCTTTCAGTAGTGGTAACAGCGGCGGCCCCATGGCCGACATCAACGTTACGCCCCTCGTGGACGTGATGCTGGTGCTGCTGATCATCTTCATCATCACGGCGCCCCTGATGTCCCACAAGGTCAAGGTGGATCTGCCGGAAGCCAACCTGATCCAGAAGCCGGAAGACGCTGAAAAGCGTTCCGGACCGATCACCCTGGCAGTCAAGGAAGACGGCTCGATCTACTGGAACGACGAAGAAATCAACAAGCAGACTCTCGAGTCGCGCTTGGCGACCGCCGCCCAGCAGACCCCGCAGCCGCCGCTGAACCTGCGTGGTGACCGCACCACCAAGATGCGCGTCATCAACGACCTGACCAAGGTCGCGCAGGAGCAGGGCATGCTGGACGTCGGCTTCGTCGCGACCAAAGAAAAGGGGCAATAAGCCATGGCATTCAGTAGTGGTGGTGGCAAGGGCCCCATGGCAGACATCAACGTCACGCCCCTCGTGGACGTGATGCTGGTTCTGCTGATCATCTTCATCGTGACCGCGCCGATCATGACGTACCCGATCGCCGTCGACCTGCCGCAGCGCGTGCTCAACCCACCGCCGCAGCTGGTCGAACCGCCGCCGCCGATCGAACTGAAGATCGACGCCAGCAACCAGGTCTCGTGGAACAACAGCCCGATCAATACCAGCGAGCTGCAGCAGCGGATGGAGCAGGAGGTCCAGCGTGACCCGACCAACCAGCCGGAACTGCGCATCGACGCCAGCCCGGATTCCGAGTACGACGTGATGGCCAAGGTTCTGGCCGCCGCGAAGAATGCTCAGATGAAGAAGATCGGTTTTGTGCAGCAGTAATCGCTACACCGCAACACAACAGTCATGACGCGACTGCAGACGCCCCTGGAGACAGGGGCGTTTTTTTTTTATGCCTGCCGGCCTGGACCGCTATGATCGGCGGATGCTCGCCCTCTTCGACTCCCTGCGTCATTGGCTCGACGGCATCGCCCACCTTGGCTCGATCCTGGCGGTGGCCTACCTGCTGTATCTGTTCGCGCTGGCGGGCTGGATCATGCTGCAGAAGCGTGAGCCGGTCGCCACGCTGAGCTGGATCCTGTCGTTGGCGCTGCTGCCCTACCTCGGCTTGTTCATCTACTACCTGCTGGGCCCGCAGAAGGTGAAGCGGCAACGGCTGCGCCGCGGACGCGCACGTTCGGGCATGGAGCACTACAGCGATGTCTGCCCACCGGATGCCGACTGCACCGAGCTGGCCAAGATCGCGCAGGCCACCACGGGCCTGGCGCCGAGCAGCGCGACCGAAGTGACCTGGCTGGTGGATGGTGCCGCTACCTACGCCGCTCTATTGGAAGCGGTGGCACAGGCTCGCGATCACGTGCACCTGGAGTACTACATCTTCAATCCGGACCATGCCGGCACCGCCCTGCGCGACGCCCTGGTCGAGCGCGCCCGTGCCGGCGTGCAGGTGCGCCTGCTGCTGGATGCAGTGGGTTCTTCCGCCCTGCCTCGCCGCTTCCTGCAGCCCCTGATGGATGCCGGTGGCGAGGCGGTCTGGTTCCATCCGCGGCAGCTGCTGAAGCCGTTCAAGCGGCCGTGGTTGAACCTGCGTACGCACCGCAAGCTGGTGATCGTCGATGGCCGGCTGGCCTTCACCGGTGGCATCAATATCACCGACGATGAAGACGAGAGCCGCAAGCCGAACGCCTACCGCGACCTGCACATGCGCATCCGCGGCCACGTCGTGCGAAGCCTGCAGCTGGTGTTCGCCGAGGACTGGCTCTATGCCAGTGGCCAGGATCCCTCGCGCATGGACATTGCCCGTCTGTGGCCGGCCGACATGCCGCTGCGCGGCGATGGTGCGATCAACGCCCAGGTGCTGGTCTCCGGCCCGGACTCGGGCTGGGAAACGATCCACCGCCTGCACGTGGCGGCCATCCAGGAAGCACACGAGCGCGTGTGGCTGGTGACGCCCTACTTCGTGCCGGGCGAAGCGGCGCGGATGGCGCTGACTTCGGCGGCACTGGGTGGACTGGACGTGCGCCTGCTGGTGCCGAAGATGAGCGACTCCTGGTTTGTCACCCAGGCCGCGCGCTCCTATTTCGACGAACTGCTGCACGCCGGGGTGAAGATCTACGAGTACGGCCCGCGCATGCTGCATACCAAGGCTTTCATCGCCGACGACGATGTCTGCATCGTCGGCAGCGCCAACTTCGACCACCGCAGCTTCCGCCTGAACTTCGAGCTGTCGATGATGATCAGCGACCGTGACCGCGTCGCCGCTCTGGCCGGGCTGCTGCAGGGAGAGTTCGACCGCGCCACCCGCGTGCACGACCAGGCTGGCCGTTCGCTGTGGCTGCACCGCCTGCCCGAGGCCTTCGCCCGGCTGGCCTCGCCGCTGCTCTGACGCAGCGCTACACTGCGGCGATCATCCGGGGAGCCCGACTATGTACTGGTTGTACCTGCTGCTGGCGCTGGGCTGTTTCGCCTTCGCCCTGAAGACCCCCAGCGCCGCATTGATGACCCTGTGCCTGCTGGCCGCCCTCGCCTTCCTGCTGGCCTGGGTGCGCGGTCGCTATGTTGCCCGCTTCGGCGACCTTCAGCGCGACCCTGCCACCCTTGTCGATGCCGAGGAGCTGCGCCGCCTGCGCGAGCAGGCCCAGGCCCGCCGCAATGCCGACGCCAACGACCACGATCCGTCCCCTCTTTCCAAGTAGTTCCGTTCCATGACCCAGCTCAGCGTCAACGTCAACAAGATCGCCGTCCTGCGCAATTCGCGCGGCGGCGCCGAACCGGACGTGGTGCGCGCCGCCCAGGCCTGCCTGGATGCCGGTGCACATGGCATCACCGTGCACCCGCGGCCGGACCGCCGCCATATCACCGCCGAGGACGTGCTGGCGCTGTCCACGCTGACCCGCGCGCGTGGCGTGGAATTCAACATCGAAGGCAATCCATTCGCGCCGCCGCGCGAGGGCTACCCAGGCCTGCTGCCGCTGTGCGCGCAGATCCGCCCGGCGCAGGCGACGCTGGTGCCGGATGGCGATGGACAGATCACCTCCGACCATGGCTTCGACTTCGAGCGGGATGCCGAGCGGCTGCGACCACTGATCGCCGAACTGAAGGCGATGGGCTGCCGGGTCAGCCTGTTCGTCGATGCTGGCAACCCACTGCTGGAGCAGGCGGCCGACGTCGGTGCAGATCGTGTCGAGCTGTATACCGGCCCCTACGCCGAAGCACACGCGGCCGGCGACGCTGCGGCGATGCTGGAACTGTTCGCCACTGCGGCGCGGCGGGCGCAGGCGGTGGGCCTGGGCGTCAACGCCGGGCACGACCTGTCGCAGGATAACCTGCGCGATTTCCTGGCCCACGTGCCGGACGTGCTGGAGGTGTCGATCGGTCACGCGCTGATCGGTGAGGCGCTGTATGACGGGCTGGATGCCACCGTGCGCGGGTACCTGGCGTTGCTCTGACCGCTCCCCTGTAGCGTTGAGCCATGCTCGACGCAGCACCGCGCTGAACCCTTCAGGCAGCCGTCGCAGCCATTGAGACGGCTGCGGCGTAACCTGCCGCAATGGGTATCGCGATCAAGGGCCGAGGTTCCACGTCCCACCTTGCCGGGCGCTTTGAAAGCACCGTCAGCGAGGCGGTGGACGACGGCTGGGCGGTCGATGAGAGCGAGGAATTCCTCGCCCCACGTCTGCGCACTGAAGTACGTGCCGAGACCGCACGCAGCATCATCAGCCGCAACACCTCACCGGACGTCGGCTTCAGCCAATCGGTGAATCCGTACCGCGGTTGTGAGCATGGCTGCTCCTACTGCTTCGCGCGCCCCTCGCACGCCTATCTGAACCTGTCGCCAGGCCTGGACTTCGAGACCAAGCTGTTCGCCAAGACCAATGCGCCGCAGCTGCTGCGCAAGGAGTTGTCGAAGCCGGGTTACGTGCCGCAACCGATCGCGCTGGGCATCAACACCGATGCGTACCAGCCGATCGAACGCAAGTTCAAGCTCACCCGCCAGCTGATCGAAGTGATGCTGGAAACCAGGCATCCGTTCTCGCTGATCACCAAGAACGCACTGGTCGAACGTGACATCGATCTGCTCGCACCGCTGGCGGCGGAGAACCTGGTCAGCGTGCATTTCTCGGTGACCTCGCTGGACCCGCATCTCTCCGCAAAGCTGGAGCCACGCGCGTCGGCGCCGCATGCACGGCTGCGTGCGATGAAGCGCCTGCATGAAGCGGGCATTCCGGTGGGTGTGATGGTGGCGCCGGTGATCCCGTGGATCAACGACAGCGAACTGGAAGCCGTGCTGGAGGCCGCGCACGATGCTGGCGCCAGCACCGCAGGCTACGTGCTGCTGCGCCTGCCGCTGGAAGTGGCGCCGCTGTTCCGCGACTGGCTGGACACCCATCATCCAGATCGCGCCGCACATGTGATGAGTACCATCCAGCAGCTGCGCGGCGGCAAGGACTACGACAGCCAGTTCGGCACCCGCATGCGTGGCCAGGGCGTGTATGCCGATCTGTTGAACAACCGCTTCAAGCTGGCGCGAAAGCGTCTCGGCTTCAATGCGCAGAACAGCCATTGGCCGAAGCTGGATTGCAGCCGGTTCCAGAAGCCGTTGCCGCCGCGCAAGGAATCGCCGCAGGGGTCGTTGTTCTGAGTCCATCAGTCGAGCATGGCTCAACTCTACACCGAGGCCGACGAGCAGCTCGGCGTCACCCCCCAAACAACTTCTGCGCGCTCTGGAACAGGATCCAACTCGTCGCGATGAACTTGTCGCCGCCCTGCGGTCGGTTGCCACGATGGGTATGGGTGAACGCCGTCGGCGCAATCAGCAGACTGCCGGTGCGTGGTGCGATCTTCCGCCCCTGGAACAGGAACTCGGTCTCGCCCTCTTCGAATTCCTCATTGAGGTACAGCGTCCACAACACGTGCCGGTGCAGGGTCTCGGCCTGCGCATCCTTGGGGTACAGCTCGCAGTGCCAGTACGGGTAACCGCCCTCGCCCGCCGCATACCACTGCAGGTTGATGGCGCCCGGGCGCAGGCAGGTGCGGGCCAGGTCGGCCAGCTGCTGCTGCGGCATGTCGGGAAAGTCCTCGGCAGACAGGCGTCGCGGTTGGCCCTTGCTGTCCTGGATCTGCAACATCAGCGGCGCGATCAACGCCTGTGGATAACGGCGTAGATAAGTCAGCAGGCCGTTGAACACCGCGTGCTGCAGCTGATGGTCCACATCCTGCCAGCCATCAAGGCCGCTGATGCGCAGATCCTTGCTGTGCTTGAGTTCCGGGAACACGCCACTGCCCACGGCACCGGGCTGCAGGCCACGCGCCGCCCGCATGCGCTCGACGATCGCCGCGCAGACCTCGCTGGGGACCGCGTTGTGGATGACCTCGATGAAATCGACCGGGCCCTGCTCGTGCATGCGTGCATTCCTTAGGCGGCAACGGCTTGATGGTGCCGTTTGCCGCCCTCGGTGTCACCCCACGGTCATGTCATCGATCTGCCATGACCGTCGTCAGGCAACCGCCAATCAGCCCTGCGCGTCGTCGTGCGCGTGGTGGTAGCGCACGGCTTCGGCCACTTCCTCGCGCGAACCCAGGAACACCGGCACGCGCTGGTGCAGCTGGTCGGGCTGGATGTCGAGGATGCGCTCGCGGCCGGTCCAGGCGGCGCCGCCGGCCTGTTCGACCAGCAGGCCCATCGGGTTGGCTTCGTACATCAGGCGCAGCTTGCCGGCCTTGGACGGATCCTTCTTGTCCCACGGGTAGATGAAGATGCCGCCGCGGGTCAGGATGCGGTGCACGTCGGCGACCATGCTGGCGATCCAGCGCATGTTGAAGTTCTTGCCGCGCGTGCCTTCCTTGCCCGCCAGCAGATCGCCGACATAGGCCTGCATCGGTGCTTCCCAGTGGCGCTGGTTGGACATGTTGATCGCGAACTCCTGGGTCGCCGCCGGAATCTGCATGTTCTCGGTGGTCAGCACGAACTCGCCCTTCTCACGGTCCAGGGTGAAGGCGTGGGTGCCATGGCCGACGGTCAGCACCAGCTGGGTGCTGGGCCCGTAGATGCAGTAGCCGGCGGCGATCTGCTTGCTGCCCGGCTGCAGGAAGGCGTCGTCGCCCGGCAGTTCGACATTGGTCGGGCAGCGCAGCACCGAGAAGATGGTGCCGACGGAGACGTTGACGTCGATGTTGGAGCTGCCGTCGAGGGGATCGAACAGCAGCAGGAAATCACCGCGCGGGTAGATGTCCGGCACCGGCTGGCTGTGGTCCATTTCCTCCGAGGCGCACGCGGCGAGGTGGCCCCCCCAGGCGTTCGCTTCAAGCAGGATCTCGTTGCTGATGACGTCCAGCTTCTTCTGCGCCTCGCCCTGCACGTTACCGGTACCGGCATCGCCCAGCACGCCACCGAGGGCGCCCTTGCTGACGGCGATGGAGATGCTGGTGCAGGCGCGGGCGACGACCGCGATCAGCTGGCGCAGGTCGGCGTTGATGCGGCCGGCGTGCTGTTCCTGGATCAGGAAGCGGGTCAACGAAGTACGGGACATGTGCGGGCAGGTCTCGGCAGCGGGAAAACGCCTATTGTCGCCCGTATGGCGGGGGCGTGCGTGAGCGCGGGAAGGCGTAATCGTTTCCAGATGCGTTGCGCTCGTGGCGCCTCCCCCTCCCACGCGCTTCAGGGTTCGCCGCGAGCGCGGTGGGGATGGCAAAGGCAAGAGCAAAAGCAAAAAAACAAAGGCGCCTTTCGGCGCCTTTGTCTTCAAGCTACTGGAGCGTTGTTTCAGCCCTTGGCGACGGTGGCCACGGCCTTGGCGACGTATTCCAGGTTGTTCTGGTTCAGCGCGGCAACGCAGATGCGGCCGGTGCCGACGGCGTAGATGCCGAACTCGTCGCGCAGACGCTCGACCTGCTCGCGGCTCAGGCCGGAGTAGGAGAACATGCCGGCCTGTTCGTTGATGAAACCGAACTGCGGTGCACCGGCAGCGGCCAGCTTCTCGACCAGGCCCTGGCGCAGGGCGTGGATGCGCTCGCGCATCTCGGTCAGCTCCTGCTCCCACATCGCACGCAGTTCCGGGTTGGTCAGCACGCCGGCCACCAGCGCAGCACCGTGGGTGGACGGGCTGGAGTAGATGGTGCGGATCACGCGCTTGACCTGCGACTGCACCGCCTTGGCGTCAGCGGCGGTCGGTGCCACCATCGACAGCGCACCCACGCGCTCGCCGTACAGCGAGAACGACTTGGAGTACGAGTTGGCGACGATGAAGCTGTCGATGCCGGCTTCGGCGATGATGCGCACGGCGGCGCCGTCCTGCTCGATGCCCTTGTCGAAGCCCTGGTAGGCCATGTCGATGAAGGGGAACAGCTGCTTGTCCTTCAGCAGCTGCGCGACCTGCTTCCACTGGGTGACCGTGAGGTCGGCGCCGGTGGGGTTGTGGCAGCAGGCGTGCAGCAGCACCACGGTGCCCGCGTCCAGCTTGCCCAGGTCGGCCAGCATGCCGTCGAAATCGACGCCATGGGTGCTCGGGTCGAAGTAGGTGTAATCCAGCACGTCGAAACCAGCGGCGCTGAACACCGCACGGTGGTTTTCCCAGCTCGGGTTGCTCAGCGCAACGGTGGCGTGCGGCAGCAGCTTCTTCAGCACGTCGGCGCCGACGCGCAGCGCACCGCTGCCACCAACGGTCTGCGCGGTGGTCACGCGGCCAGCGGCCAGCAGCGGCGAATCCTTGCCGAACACCAGCTCACGCGTCGCCTGCGTGTACGCCGGCAGGCCATCGATCGGCAGGTAGCCGCGCGGTTTGGCTTCAGCGGCGAGCTGCTGCTCGATCTGCTTGACGGCGCGCAGCAGCGGAATGCGGCCGCTCTCGTCGTAGTAGATGCCCACACCCAGGTTGACCTTGGTCGGGCGGCTGTCGGCGTTGTACGCCTCGGTCAGGCCCAGGATCGGGTCGCCTGGGACCAGTTCCACGTTTGCAAAGAAGGACACGGCGGTACTCGTTCGGTAGACGGAAAGGGGGAGGAAGTGCGCTACGCGGTCCGCGGCTTTTCGGCCGGAAACAGCCCATCGTAACAAAGCCTGCCGGGGCTGGCCGCCGCCATCGTCATCCGCGGCCCCGTACCATGGCGTGCGTTGCCGCCTGATCCATCAACCTGAATCATGAATCCCGCCGCACGACGCCGTTGCCTGCCACTGTCCGCCCTGCTGCTGTCGCCCTGGGCGGCGGTGGCCGAGCCTGCGCCCACCGCCCTGCCTGCGGTGCAGGTACAGGCCGCCCGGGTGCCGGGCATCGATCCGTTCGCGCTGCCGGCCAGCCAGGACACGGTCTGGATCGACGCCAGCCGCGCGGGCACCGGCGCGCAGCTGTCTGAGGCCTTGGCCGGGGTCCCCGGACTGTTGGCGCGCGACCGGCAGAACTTCGCCCAGGACACGCAGCTGTCGATCCGTGGCTTCGGCGCGCGCTCGACCTTCGGGGTGCGCGGGGTGCGGGTGTTGATCGACGGCGTGCCGGCGACCATGCCTGACGGCCAGGGTCAGCTGTCGCATGCCAGCCTGTTGGGCGCCGAGCGCATCGAGGTGCTGCGCGGGCCGTTCTCGGCGTTGTACGGCAATTCCTCCGGCGGCGTGCTGCAGGTCTGGAGCGCGCAGGGCCAGGCCGGCGACCCGTGGCGGTTGCGCGTGAATGCCGGCGCCGACAACACGCTCAGTGTCGGTGCGCAGCTGAAGGGTGCCGGTCAAGTGCTGGACTACAACATCGCCGCCAATCACTTCCGCACCGATGGCTGGCGGGACCATAGCCGCGCGCGCCGTGAATCGCTCAACGCACGCATCGGTGGTGATCTGGGCGGTGGGCGGCTGGAGCTGCTGCTCAATGCGCTTGACGCCCCCGATGCGCAGGATCCGCTGGGCCTGACCCGTGCCCAGGTGGCGGCTGATCCGCGCCAGGCCACGGCAGTCGCGCACCAGTACAACACACGCAAAACCGTGCGCCAGCAGCAGGCCGGCCTGCGCTGGACCCGTGAAACGGGAGCGCAGCGCTGGCAATTGATGGGCTATGCCGGCCAGCGCGCGGTACGCCAGTACCTGCCGATTCCGCCGGCACCCCAGACCAACAGCCCGCTGCATGCCGGCGGCGTGATCGATCTGCAGGGCGGCTATGGCGGGCTGGACGCGCGCTGGGGCTGGCACGGTGATCTGGCCGGGCGACCGCTGGACCTGGTAGCCGGGCTCAGCGCCGACCGCCAGCGCCAGCACCGCACCGGCTTCGAGAACTTCATCGGCAGCGCCCTGGGCGTGCGTGGGCGGCTGCGTCGTGACCAGATCGACGTCGTGCAGAACGTGGATCAGTTCGCCCAGGCCTGGTGGCAATGGAGCCCGCGTTGGTCGCTGCTGGCCGGGCTGCGCCACAGCGCCGTGCGATTCGAATCGAATGACCGCTACATCGTCGGCGCCAACCCCGACGACAGTGGCCACCGCCGCTACCAGGCGATCACGCCGGTGACAGGCGTCAGCTTCGAGGCAAGCCCGCAGTGGCGGCTGCACGCGGCGGTGGGACGTGGTTTCGAGACCCCCACCTTCAACGAACTGGGCTATCGCGCCGACGGCCAAGCCGGGCTGGCACTGGATCTGGCCGCCGCGCGCAGCCGCTCCATCGAGGTTGGCAGCAAGTGGCACGCACAGAATGGCAACCAACTCGATATCAGCCTGTTCCGTGCAGATACCGACGACGAGCTGGCCGTTGCCAGCAATATCGGCGGACGCAGCACCTACCGCAACATTGGCCGCACCCGCCGCCAGGGGCTGGAGCTGCAGTACCGACAGCCGCTGGCCGAGCACCTGGAACTGCAGCTGGCGTGGACCTGGCTGCAGGCGCAGGTGCGCTCGCCGTACCTGACCTCGAACACCCTGGTCGCTGCAGGCAGCCGCCTGCCCGGCGTGCCGCGCCAGCAGGCCTTCGCCCGATTGCAGTGGAGCCCTGCCGATTGGCAGTGGGCGCTGGAGGCAACGGCCAGCAGCGATACCGTGGTCAATGACGTGGCCACCGAGCGCGCGCCGGGCTACGCCCTGCTGCACCTGGAAGCCGGCCGTCGATGGACGCTGCCGGGCGGCGAGCTGCGCGCCTTCGCCCGGCTGGAGAACGTGCTGGACCAGGCCTACATCGGCTCGGTGATCGTCAATGACGGCAATGGTCGCTTCTACGAGCCGGGACCGGGACGGCGAGCCAACGTCGGCCTGCAATGGTCGTGGCGTTGAGTTGGTAGTGCCGGCCGCTGGCCGGCATCGCTTTGTGTAGGGCAGCCCAGACGTTGCCGGCCAGCGGCCGGCACTACCCGTAAATCGGGGGGCCCTGGCCGGCATCGCGCCGTGCACGACGTCAGGAGGTTGCCGGCCAGCGGCCGGCACTACCGGTCAGTCGGGGGCCTTGGCTGGCACGAACGGCGAGGTCGGGTCGCTGGCCGGGAAGGTCTCCTCCAGCGCCTCGTCCTGGTTGTCGCTGGCGCGCTGCTTGCGTTCACGGCGCTTGAGCGGGCTCTCCTGGCCACCGCGATGGCGGTCGCCGCCATCCTTGCGGTCCTGGGCCGCCTGTTCAGCCTCGTGCTTCACCGGCAGGTGGTCGTGCTCGGCATCGAAGAACGGCGCGCCGGTGCCGCGGTAGTCGGCGTTGTCGGCATCGCGCTTGCCGCGCTGCTCGCCGGGAATGAGCGGGTGGTTCTCCCGCAGCGGGTCTCGCGAGGTCTCTCGGCTCATGGTCTGGTACCTGCCCTTGGGGGGATTCCACTACACCGCCCCGCAGGTAAAGCCGTTGCGAACCTGGCGTCATGAACATCTCGCTCACCCCCCGGTAACGGCACCGCGCGTATTCCTGCCCACCCGCCCCCGCTGCAGGAGCCGGCCATGCCCCGTCTTGAACGACCCGCACCGTCCGTGTTCAACGCCCTGCTCGATCCGCTCGGCCAGCGCACCGCGCAGCGCCGTACGCGTCGCCATGAAGACCCCCAGGCGGTGGCGCAGGACTACCTGCAGTACATGCTCAGCGACTACGAGGAGCGCCGCGGGCAGAGCCACCGGAACTGGCGCGACCTGTGCCCGGTGTATGCCTTCGCGTTGACCACGCATGCCGCGGATTGGCCACGCGGTGATGCCGCCGATACCTGCGAGGAACTGGCCGAGCACTGGGAACAGATGCGCGGGCAGTCACGCTTGGGCTGGTCGCAGGCGCGGCCGGTGGTGGAGGACGCCTGGCGCGCGCTGGACCATATTCCGGCGGCGGCGGTGAGGCCGTTGCTGCAGTAGTGCCGGCCGCTGGCCGGCAACCCCAGGAAACTTGAGGCCGCGAGCTCTGCCGGCCAGCGGCCGGCACTACCGCATCTGCGTAGAACCCACGTGCACGGTATCGACACGGGTGGTTTACACCGCCCATCCGAAGCTGGATGCCCTGCCCCGCCAAAGGTACGCCCATGGCCCGCCCGATCTGGACCGGCACGCTGTCGTTTGGCCTGCTCAACGTGCCGGTGTCGCTGATGTCCGGCGAACGCAAGGTCGACCTGCAGTTCCGCATGCTCGATTCCCGCGACCGCAAGCCGATCCGTTTCGAACGGGTCAACGCCGACACCGGCGAGGAGGTGCCCTGGAAGGACATCGTCAAAGCCTATGAGTACGACAAGGGCAGTTATGTCGTGCTGGAGGAAGGTGATATCCGCTCGGCTGCGCCGGAAAGCCACGAAGCGGTTGAGGTGGAATCATTCGTGGATGCGGCGCAGATCGACCCGCGCTATTACGAGAAACCGTATCTGCTGGTGCCCGGCAAGAAGGCCGAGAAGGGCTATGTGCTGCTGCGCGAAACGTTGCGCAGCACCGGCAAGGTGGGCATCGCGCGGGTGGTGGTGCGTACGCGCGAATACCTGTGTGCGGTGATGCCGCATGAGGACGCACTGGTGCTGATGATCCTGCGCTATCCGCAGGAACTGGTGGATCCCGAGGACTACAAGCTGCCCACCGGCAAGCTGTCCGACTATCGCATCACCAGCAAGGAAACGGCGATGGCCGAGCAGTTGATCGAGTCGATGGCCGGCGACTGGGATCCGTCGCAGTACCACGATGAATTCCGCGAGCGCCTGCAGCAGGTGTTGAACAAGCGCATCAAGTCCAAGGGCGGCACCACGCGGGTGGACGATGAGCCAGCACCGCGCGAGGACGCCAGTACCAATGTGGTCGACTTCATGGCGCTGCTGCAGAAGAGCCTGGATGCGAACAAGCGAACGCCAGCGAAGAAGGCCGCAACGCGCAAAGCAGCCGCCAAGTCGCCAGTGAAGAAGGCCGCAAAGAAGACAACGAAGAAGGCTGCAAAGAAGACCGCACCCCGACGCAAGGCGGGGTGAGCCATGTCGTTGCACCAGTATCGGCGCAAACGCCGGCTTGGCGGGGGCGCCGGGCAGACAACGGAGCCCGACGACACGCCCGCACCGGGCGACCCGAAGCGGCGGCCGACCTTTGTCATCCAGCTGCACCATGCCAGCTCGCGTCACTATGACTTCCGCCTGGAAATGGACGGCGTACTGAAGAGCTGGGCGGTGCCCAAGGGGCCTTCCCTGCGCGTCGGTGAAAAGCGGCTGGCCGTGGAAGTGGAAGACCATCCGTTGTCCTACGCCGGTTTCGAGGGAGACATTCCTGAAGGTCACTATGGTGCGGGCCACGTGGAAGTCTTCGATCACGGCACCTGGGCCTGTGAAGGCGATCCACTGCAGGCACTGGCGGCGGGCAAGATCGACTTCGTGCTGCATGGACAACGCCTGGCCGGTGGCTGGAAGCTGGTGCGGACCGCGATGAAAGGACGCCAGGTGCAGTGGCTGTTGATCAAGCGCGGTGACGGGGAAGCGCGCGACGCGGAGGCGGATGACCTGCTGACGGCACCGATGCCGAAACGAACACCTGCGGCGAAGAAGCGTTCCGCGGACAAGACGGCGCGAGCTGCACCCGTCGCACGCACGGCCACACGCAAGGCCGATGTGCGCTGGCATGCACGCGCGCTGCAACTGCACGGCGCACGTGATGCACCCTACCCGCATGCATTCAAACCGCAGTTGACCGATCATCGCGACAGTGCGCCGGACGGCGACCGCTGGCTTCACGAGATCAAGTGGGATGGCTATCGCCTGCTGGCTGATCTGCACAATGGCGAGGTCAAGCTGCGCTCCCGCAATGGTCTGGATTGGACCGATGATTTTCCCGAAGTGGTGCAGGCCGTGCAGGCGCTGCCGGTGCGCGATGCACGCCTGGACGGCGAACTGGTGGTTCTGGACAAGGAAGGACGCAGTGACTTCGCAGCGTTGCAGCGGGTGATCGACGGCAGTTCGAAGCAACCGCTGCGCTACATCGTGTTCGATCTTCCGGGCGTGGCTGGAGCGGATATCAGTCGTGCGCCGTTGCTGGAGCGCAAAGCACTCCTGAAAGAGCTCATTGGGCCGGCGCCTGGCACCCTGGCCTTCAGCGAGCACGTGATCGACCATGGCCCGCAGGTGTTCGTTGCCAGTGGCAAAGCCGGATTCGAAGGCATCGTCAGCAAGCAGGTGGATGCCCCGTACGTGAATACCCGCGCGCGCAGCTGGGTGAAGGTGAAGCACGAAGACACCGACGAGTTCCTGATCGTCGGCTACACGGCACCCAAGGGTTCACGGGTGGGGTTCGGCTCGCTGCTGCTGGCGACGCCGGACAAGGGCGGCTTGCGCTATGTGGGCCGCGTTGGCACCGGTTTCGACGACCAGAGCCTGCGCGCGCTGCTCAAGGCACTGCAGCCATTGGCGGTGAAGACGCCCGTGCTGCAGCTGCCGGCGCATGTGCCGTTCCGCGCTGCCAGCGTACGCTGGGTGAAGCCGGTGGCGGTTGCCGAGGTGGCCTTCCGTGGCTGGGGCAAGGAAGGCCTGCTGCGCCAGGCCAGTTTCAAGCGACTGCGCAGCGACAAGCAGAAGGAGGACCTGGGAATGAGCACCGCAGATACCGAGACCGGAGGCGAGGTCGAGATCACTCATCCGGAGCGGGTGGTGTTTCCAAGGCAGAAACTGCGCAAGGGTGACGTGGCCGACTACTACCAGCGCATGGCGCGCTGGATCCTGCCCGAGATTGCCGGACGTCCGCTGTCACTGCTGCGCTGCCCGGACGGCGTGGGCAAGGCCTGCTTCTTCCAGAAGCACCATGGCCCCGGCCTGGGGGACGCGGTACATGCGGTACCCCTGCAGCAGAAGAGCGGCCGCGAGGATTACGTCTACGTCGACGATGCGCGGGGCCTGCTGCAGCTGGTGCAGATGAACACCCTGGAACTGCATCCGTGGGGCGCGACCGTGGCCGATCCCGAGCACCCGGATCGTCTGGTGTTCGATCTCGACCCCGGCGAAGGGGTGAGCTGGGCACAGGTGAAGGCCGCTGCGCGCGATGTCCGTGACCGCCTGCAGGAGGTGGGCCTGCAGAGCTTCGTGCGGCTGTCCGGTGGCAAGGGCGTGCACGTGGTGGTGCCGCTGCAGCCCAAGGCTGGCTGGGACGAGGCCAAGGCGTTCTGCGAGGCGTTCGCGCAGGCATTGGCGCTGGAGCAGCCTGATCGCTACGTGGCGACGATGAGCAAGGCCAAGCGCGGCGGCGTGATCTTCATCGATTGGCTGCGCAACACACGCGGTGCCACCAGCGTGTGTTCGTGGTCGCTGCGCGCGCGCGATTCCGCCGGTGTGGCAGTGCCGCTGCGCTGGGAGGAACTGGCGCGTATCAGTGCTGCCGACGCCTTTCCCATGGGCAAGGCGCTGGCGAGGGCGCAACGCCTGAAGAGTGACCCATGGCAGGGCATCGCGCAGTTGAAGCAGACTTTGCCGTCGCTGAAGCGGTAGTGCCGGCCGCTGGCCGGCAACGGCAGGATGGCCGAGGTTGCCGGCCCGCGGCCGGCACTACCTGCATGCGCTCAGCGCAGATCTCGCGAGGGGCGGCGCCCGAACCACCAGCCCACCAGCAGCTGCAACGGCAGCGATGCCAACAGCGAAATGACGAACCAGAACGGGAAGTCCGCACCCGCCGTCCACATCGCGTAGCCACAGCCCAGCGCGATCAGCGACCAGATCGAGAAGCCATGTGAACGCGGCCAGCACGGCGCGTAATAGGTGGCGAAGGAAATGCCGGCGACGCCACCGAGTACGCTGAAGGCCAGGTCCCACCCCAGCTGCACGCTGTTGCTGTCCGGCGACAGGCCCAGCAACGGCGGCAGCCAGCCGGCGACGCTGCTGACCAGCGCAAGCGACAGCACGCCGCCGATCAGGGCGACGATGGACAGGAACAGGGTCTTGAGCAGGCCAGGCATGCGCGTATTGTACGGCTGCCACAGAGTGCCCGCGTTGCCGGCCAGCGGCCGGCACTACCGAACCGACTGGGGTTTGCCGGCCAGCGGTCGGCACTACCGAACCGACTGGGGTTTGCCGGCCAGCGGCCGGCACTACCGAACCGACTGGGGTTTTGCCGGCCAGCGGCCGGCACTACCGATGGATCGGCATGGCCGCCGTGCCCGTGGGAGAGGGGTACGGAGCAGCGGCGGCCATGCACAGGCAGTCAGGCGGCGAAGTCGAGCACCACGCGGCCTTCGATGGTGCCCGCGTGCATGCGCGCGAACACGTCGTTGATGTTCTCCAGGCGGTCGGTGCTGACCGTGGCTGCGACCTTGCCTTCGGCGGCGAACTGCAGTGACTCCTGCAGATCCAGCCGGGTGCCGACGATCGAGCCGCGCACGGTGATGCCGTTGAGCACCATGCCGAAGATGTCCAGCGGGAAGTTGCCGGGCGGCAGGCCATTGAGCGACACGGTGCCACCGCGGCGGACCATGCCCAGAGCCTGTTCGAACGCCTTGGGCGACACTGCGGTGACCAGAGCGCCGTGCGCACCGCCGATCTCCTTCTTCAGGAATGCGGCCGGATCGGTGGTACGCGCGTTCACGGTGATCTGCGCGCCCAGCTGCCGCGCCAGCGCCAGCTTGCTGTCGTCCACGTCCACGGCGGCGACGTTCAGGCCCATCGCGCGGGCGTACTGCACCGCCATGTGGCCCAGGCCGCCGATGCCGGAGATCGCCACCCAGTCACCGGGCTTGGTGTCGGTCACCTTCAGGCCCTTGTAGACGGTCACGCCGGCGCACAGCACCGGCGCGATCTCGACGAAGCCCACTTCCTTCGGAAGCAGGCCGACATAGTTGGCATCGGCCAGTGCGTACTCGGCGAAGCCGCCGTTGACCGAGTAGCCGGTGTTGCGCTGCGTCTCGCACAGCGTTTCCCAGCCACCCAGGCAGTGTTCGCAATGGCCACACGCCGAGTACAACCAGGGGATGCCGACCCTGTCGCCTTCCTTGACGTGCCCTACCCCGCCTCCCACGGCCACGACGTGCCCCACGCCCTCGTGGCCGGGGATGAACGGCGGGTTCGGTTTCACCGGCCAGTCGCCCTCGGCGGCGTGCAGGTCGGTGTGGCAGACGCCACAGGCCTCGATCCTGACCAGCACCTCGCCCGCCCCCGGGCGCGGTACCGAGACTTCCTCGATGACCAGCGGCTTGCCGAACTCGCGTACGACGGCGGCCTTCATGGTGGATTGCATGTTCGGATCTCCGCAGTGCGCTTGCCCACAGAATGACGCCGGCTCGAGGCCGGCGCTTTGATCACGATCAAACCTTTGAAGATCCGTGCAGCAGGTTCAGCTGGCCAGCACCGATGCTTCGCGCGCCAGTCGTTCGATGGCGTCCCAGTCACGGGTCTGCAGCAGCGCCGGGGTGGTCAGCCACGAGCCGCCCACGCACAGCACGTTGGGCAGGTGCAGGAACTGCGGCGCGGTCTGCGCGCTGATGCCGCCGGTCGGGCAGAAGCGCACGTCGGCAAACGGGCCGTGCCACGCCGCCAGCAGCGCGGCACCGCCGGCCTGCACCGCCGGGAAGAACTTGAAGGTGTCCGTGCCGTGCTCCAGGCCCAGGATCAGGTCCGAGGCGGTGGCGGCACCGGGCAGGTACGGCAGGTCGGCATCGCGTGCGGCGGCATACAGCGTCGGCGTTGCACCGGGCGACACCGCGAAGCGCGCGCCGGCCTGCTTCGCCGCCTGCATCTGCGCGGCGTTGAGCACGGTGCCGGCGCCGATGACAGCATCGGGCACGGCCTCGACCATGGCCTTGATCGCATCCAGCGCCTGCGGCGTGCGCAGCGTCACTTCGATCACCGGCAGGCCGCCGCGGAACAGCGCCTGGGCCACTTCGACCGCCTCATTCACATCTTCGGGGGTGTACACCGGAATCACCGGTGCCAGCTTCAACAGCGCGCGCAGGCGCGGATCAGCGCTGGACATGGTCTTGCTCCTTGCCCGATGGGGCATCGCGGATCGCCGCCGGGTCCGGCAGCGCAGCGGCGCATGATGCCATGCACGCTGCGAAGGTGCTGGTACCCTGCTCTGCGGCGGATTCAGACTGCGTCGGCCTGCAGTGCCTGGATGCGGCGCTGGTACCAGTCACCCCCAAGCGGGTCGAACACCGCGGAACGCTCCATCGGCGCTTCATATACATGCACCGAAATGGCCAGGGCTTCATCGCTGGCATTGCGCAGGGTGTGGTATTCGTGAGGTGGAATGAGGCTGCCGGCGCTGCCGCAGCCCCCGCGCAGCGCGGCGTGGCGTCGGAAGCGCCAGCGTTCGCCGGCGCATTCCAGCAGCTCGTAACGGGTGATCTCCAGTTCCCCCAACCACACGCCCTCCACACACCACATGGCATCGTGGTCGTGCAGCGGCGTGCCCTGCCCTGGGCCCCAGCTCATGGCAATCACGCTGTAGCCGTGTTCCTGGCTGTGGTACAGCGGGCGTCGCGCGTAATGATCACTGACCGGACGGTGCACGCATTCGGGTAGCTCGATGCGGCTGTCCGCGATGGCTTCCTGCAGCGCCAGCTGCAGGTCGGCGGTGATGCGCCCGGCATCACCGGAGGTCATCGCCGCGTCGACTGCGGCGATCAACCGGTCGCGGCCACGGAACGCCGGAAACGGAGAAGTCTGCAGGTCCATGCCCCGACTGTAGCGGAGCATGGTTAAGGGAATGTTGGTGTTCGCGCGCGTGGCACCCGCATTCATGGCAAGCACGCGTGAAAAACGGTTCAGATGCAAACGCAGTAGAGCGATCACAATGGAACCTCACGCGGTGGAACGTGTCGAACACGGTCTGTGCCGCTCCAGCTGCGACATTCCGCAACTTCGCGCCCGACGGGCGCAAGGCTAGAATTCTCCGACTTACCTGGTTCTATACATGTCAGTGCGAAATATGAGCGATGCCGCGTTGCCGGCATCGAAAGGCAAGGCAGCCACGATCAACGACATCGCACGACTGTCGGGAGTTTCCAAGAAAACGGTTTCAAGAATCATCAACAACTCGCCGCTGGTGCGCAAAGACACCCGCGACAAGGTCGAGGCGTTGATGCGCGAGGTCGGTTACGTGCCCGACCCCCTGGCGCGCGGACTCGCGTTCCGCCGCTCCTTCCTGATCGGGCTGGTGTACGACGACCCCGGCGCCCAATGCATTGTCGACCTGCAGCACGGCGCGCTGGAAGCGCTGCGTGGCACCGGCTATGAGCTGGTGGTGCATCCCTGCGACAGTCAGGACCCGGAGTGCGCGCAGGGCGTGCGCCGCTTCGTGCAGCAGCAGAAGCTGCATGGGGTGATCCTCGGCCCGCGTGCATCCGAATCGGTTGCACTCGCGCAGATGCTGGACGACATTGACTGCCGCTACGTGCGGATCAACGCGCATGCGTCGGAAGAAGACGTGCAGGCGGTGGTCACCCACGATCGCGATGGCGCGGCAGCAGCAGCGGGCTACCTGCTCTCGCTCGGCCACCGCGACATCGCGGTGATCGCCGGACCGGTTGACCGGCGCGCGGCGCGTGAGCGTACCCATGGCTTCCTTGACCGGTTGGCCCAGGTGGGGCTGACCTTGCCGGGCGAGCGCGTGCTGGAAGCGGGCGACACCTTCGAATCCGGCGTGCATGCCGCCGAACGGTTGCTGCTGGGTGAAGGCCGCCCCAGTGCGATCTTCGCCGGCAACGACGAGATGGCGGCCGGTGTCTACCAGGTCGCGCTGCGTGCGGGTATTGCCGTGCCACAGCAGCTGTCGATCGTCAGCTACGACGACAGCCCGCTGGCCTCGCGGCTGTGGCCGCCGCTGACCTCGGTGCGCCGCCACGTGTCCGACATCGGCCGCATGGCTGCCGCGATGCTGGTGCAGACCGACGTACCGGAGGCGCCGACCGCAGCCAGCGTGCATCCGCAATTGATGGTGCGTGGTTCCTGCCGCGCCGTGGACGCCTGAGTGCCCTGCCCTCGCCGCGCCGCTGCAATGGCGCAGGCAGGCAATAACGAAAACGGCGCATCCAGGTGCGCCGTTTTCCTTTCAATGCGAAGCGCTGTACGCCGTGCGCTTACACGTCGCCGCCGTCGGCCCAGCCATCACCCGTGCCCTTCTGGAACACGCGGTCATCGCCCTGCACGTCACCGGCCGGCAGATGCGCCTGGCTGGCCAGTGCCGCGTAGATCGGGGTGAAGTCCGGCGACGTCGCCTGCATCAGCTGTTCGAAGCTGTCGATGACGAAGTAGGTCTTCTGGAAGGTGTCGATGCGGTACTTCGTGCGCATGATCCGCTGCAGGTCGAAACCGATGCGGTTGGGCGCGGCCGATTCCAGCGAGTACAGCGACTCGCCCTTCGACGACACGATGCCGGCGCCGTAGATGCGCAGGCCTTCGGGCGTATCGATCAGGCCGAACTCCACCGTGTACCAGTACAGGCGCGTGAGGTTCTGCAGCGCGTCCGGGCCGATCGCGTGGGCTTTGACGCCGCCACGGCCGTACGCCTCCATGTAGTCGGCGAACACCGGGTTCATCAGCAGCGGCACGTGGCCGAACAGATCGTGGAACAGGTCCGGCTCGGCGATGTAATCAATCTGGTCCGGGCGACGGATCCACCAGGTCACGGGAAAACGGCGATTGGCCAGGTGGTCGAAGAAATCCAGTTCCGGCAGCAGGCCTTCAACGCCGACCAGGGTCCAGCCGGTGGCGGCGCCGAGTACTTCATTGAGCTGGTCGAAGCGCGGAATCATGTGCGCGCTCATGCCCATCTCGTCCTGTGCATCCAGGAACTCCTGGCAGGCGCGGCCGACCAGCAGCTCGCGCTGGCGCTGGTACAGCGTGCTCCAGGTGGCGTGGTCGTCGGCGGTATAGGTGTCCCACGGCTGCTCGACGAGCGCGGTGGTGTACACCGGCACGTAGCCCTTGTCGGTCTGCTGGTGTTCGACGCGGCGGGGCTGGGCGAGGTCCATGGGGCACTCCTTGACGGGATGCCTACGATGCTAGGGCAGAGCACGCGCAACAGGGTTGCAAAAGTTGCGCCCGTTGGCTCTGTTGGCGCAATATCCTTGCGTACTCACCATGTTGCGGGGCAACAATGGCCGGAGAAGTCCAGTTTGATCGCACGGATATACGCCTGCTGGCTGAAATCCAGCGGGATGGGCGCGCCACCAACGCCGAACTGGCGGCGCGGGTGAATCTTTCGCCTTCGGCCTGCCTGCGGCGGTTGCAGCGGCTGGAAAGCGAGGGTGTGATCGTCGGCTATGGCGCGCGGCTGGAGCCGCGGCAGCTGCGGCTGGGCCTGCAGGCCTTCGTGCGCGTGCAGCTGGAAAAGCACGACCAGGCCGCCATCGGCCACTTCGTGGACAGCGTGCAGGGCTGGGATGAAGTGGTGGCCTGCCATGCACTGACCGGCGACATGGACTATCTGCTGCACGTCTACGTGCGCGACCTGGAGCACTTCTCGCACTTCCTGCTGGACCGGCTGCTCAACGCCGGTGGCGTGGCCGATGCCAATTCCAGCTTCGTGCTGCGCACGGTGAAGGGTTTCCAGGCACTGCCGCTTTCGCAGCTGGAGTCGTGATCATCCGGCGGATGTGGGAGAGCGTGACTTGCTTTGCATCCTGGGCGACGCAAGGCATTTTCCTACGGCGAGACGGATGAACCTCTGACAGAGTGACGCAATCAGCCTTCCTAGACTCACTGGACAACCCTGTCCGGAGAGATCGACATGAAAGTCTGCCTTGCTCCAGTCATTGCCCTGCTTGTCGCTGGCCTGATGCCGGCCGCTGCGGGTGCTTCCCCCCAGATCGCCAACGCCCAACCTCTGGCGCTGAGTTGCGGTACCACTGAATTCGTCGGCATGACCAGCAACTCGTCGACGCTGGCCAAGCGCCAGTGCAATGGTAGCTATGTCTATGGAATCGGCGTCTCGGTCAATGAAGCGGTGGAGAACCTCAACGGCTTCATGGCGGTGCTGCAGGCCGGCGTGAGCTGCAGCGCGGATGCCAGCAGCATCGTCAGTGGTGCCTACGGCAAGGGTGTTTTCGCCCAGTTTGTCTGCAATGGCTGGTCGATCGCCGGCGTGGGCAACTCACCCACCACCGCGGCGCGCAACTCGCTGGCCATCGCGACGGAAATGGCGGCCACGGGTACCCATTGCGCAGCGCCGCTGCAGGGTTCGTACTATCCGGAATCCTGGGGGTTCCGTTTCCGCTACGACTGCGGCAACACGCAGACCCTGAAGAGCTGGTCCATCAGTGGGCTCGGTGCCAGCATCGATGACGCCAACGTCATCGCCATGCGACTGATGCGTTACTCCACAGCGGCAGGCCAGAGCTGCAACTTCGAGAAGGCCGAAATCAATGGCGTCATTCTGCACGCCACGCTGGTCTGCAACGGCTCGTACATCCATGGCTACGGCAGCTCGGTGACGGCCGCAGCCAACGACGCACTGGCCCAGATCGGCGCCTGACCCGTCGTGAGGCCCCTGGGGGTGACCCGCATGGAGCGGGTTGCCCTCAGCACTTGTCCTTGCGGCCCATCAGCTTGCCCAGGCGCGAGGCTTCCTCGCACTTGGGAGCAGCCACCGGCGCCGGTGCAGCGGCCGCAGCACGCGCACGCTGCAGCTGCTGGATCCTGGCGCGGATCTGCGGCATTGCGGCCATCGCGGCCTTTTCGCCTTCCAGGATCGCCGTGCCGCGCTGGCTGAAATCGGCAGCGCCGATGTCCAGCACCTTCGGCCGGATGACGATGTCGGCCCGCGCCAGTTCCTGCTCGCCCAGGCGCTGGCCCATGATCGAGATGGACTGGTTGACGATGCCCAGCATGTCGGTCGGCGCCTTGCCGCTGGCCTTGCTGGAGATGTCCACGGCGATCACGAAGTCGGCGCCGAGCTGGCGCGCGGCATCCACCGGTACCGGGCTGACCACGCCGCCATCGATGTAGTTGCGACCACCGATCTTCACCGGTTCGAACACGCCGGGAATGCTGCTCGACGCACGCACCGCCTGGCCGACGTTGCCGCGCACGAAGATCGCGCGCTCGCCGGTTTCCAGCTGGGTGGCGACGGCGGCGAACGGCTTCTTCAGGCGTTCGGCCGGACGGTTGGCAACCTGTTCGTTGACGTAGTCCTGCAGCTTCTGGCCCTGCACCAGGCCACCGGAGAACAGCCGCACGTCGCGGATGCTGGCTTCATCCAGCGCCACCGCCTTGCTCTGCATCTGGAACGCGTCCATGCCGCTGGCGTACAGCGCGCCGACCACGCTGCCGGCACTGGTGCCGGACACCACCGCCGGTTCGAAGCCATTGGCTTCCAGCATCTTGATCACGCCGATGTGGGCAAAGCCCTTGGCCGCGCCACCGCCGAGGGCGATACCGATCTTCACCGGCTTGGCCTGTGGCACCACGGTCGGCGCCGGCGGCGGCGTGGGGCGGACCGGATCGCCACCGCAGCCGGCCAGCAGGCCGATCAGGGCGACGGACAGCAGCATGCGGGGGCGGAACAGGCTCATCGGCAGTGCGCTCGCGGCGCCGGATTCAGGAAAGGGCGCCAGCATACCGAAGCCGTGGCGGGGCGGGCAGGGTGGGAAATATCGCCCATTCATAAAGGTAGTGCCGGCCGCTGGCCGGCAACCATAGGGAAACTGGCAACGGTCCATGGGGTTGCCGGCCAGCGGCCGGCACTACCGGGATGCGCGCCAAGGTCCATGGGGTTGCTGGCCAGCGGCCGGCACTACCGGGATGCGTGCCAAGGTCCATGGGGTTGCCGGCCAGCGGCCGGCACTACCGGGATGCGTGCCAAGGTCCATGGGGTTGCCGGCCAGCGGCCGGCACTACCGGGATGCGTGCCAAGGTCCATGGGGCTGCCGGCCAGCGGCCGGCACTACCGGGATGCGTGCCAAGGTCCATGGGGTTGCCGGCCAGCGGCCGGCACTACCGGAGGCGGTCAGAAGCGGTTGTCGCCGTCCAGCATCCGGCCCAGGCCGCCCAGTACCGAACCCTCGCCGCGGTTCTGGCCACCGCCCTGCGGTGCGGCCATCCACATGCGGCCGGCCAGGCGCGAGAACGGCAGCGACTGCAGCCAGACCTTGCCTGGGCCGGTCAGCGTGGCCAGGAACACGCCCTCGCCGCCGAACAGCATGCTCTTGATGCCCGCAACACGGCGCACGTCCATGTCCACGGTCGGGTGGTAGGCCACCACGCAGCCGGTATCCACGTCCAGGCGCTCGCCGGCAGCCAGCTCGCGTTCCACCACGCAGCCGCCGGCGTGGATGAACACCCAGCCGTCGCCTTCCAGCTTCTGCATGATGAAACCCTCACCACCGAACAGGCCGGTCATGATCTTGCGCTGGAACTGCACGCCGATCTGCACGCCGCGCGCACCGGCCAGGAAGCTGTCCTTCTGGCAGATCAGGCGGCCGCCGTGCTGGTCCAGTTTCATCGCCAGCACCGTGCCCGGGTAGGGCGAGGCGAAGGCGACCTTGCCCTTGCCGTGCCCGCTCTGCGTGTAGACGGTGGCGAACAGGCTCTCGCCGGTCAGCACGCGCTTGCCGGCGGCCATCACCTTGCCCATGAAGCCGCCCCCCTGGTCGCCGTTGGCGGCGCCGAACACCGTGTCCATCTGTACCGTGGCGTCCTTGAACATCAATGCGCCGGCCTCGGCGATGGCGCTCTCGCCGGGGTCGAGCTCGATCTCCACGAACTGCATTTCATGGCCGACGATGCGGAACTCGATGTCGTCGGCGCGGCCGCTGGCGCCGGCGGGGACCGGCGGTGGGGTGTTGGGCATGCCCGGGGCCGCCGCCTGCAGCTCGGCCACCTCGGTGATCGGTGTCCACCCGCTCATGCCCTGGCACCAGGCCAGCGCGCGTGGATTGGCCTGCGCGTAGCGGCGCGCGGCCTCGTCATCAAGCGGGCCGATGCGCTCGGCCTGGGCGGAGGCATGGAAGTACCACTGGGTCATGGCGGCGGGTCCGTCGCGTTGGAAACCCCGAGTCTAGCGAGCGCCCGGGGGCGCCGGCGACGGGGCCATGAACGGCGGGCATTTGCGGCGTAGGTGCTGTATTGCAACAATTATCTGGTAGCGCCGTTTTACCACCCCTCCAAACACAGCCTACCGCCATGTCCCCGACCCGTACTTCCCGTGGCCGCCTTCCGGTCGCGCGCCCCCTCGTTGCCGCTCTTTCCGCCCTGCTGCCGCTGGTAGCAGCCGCTCAGGAAACCCCCGCCGCCAAGGATCCGGTTGCCCTCGATGCCCTGCAGGTGACCGCGCAGCGCCGCGTCGAGAACGCCAAGGACGTACCGGTCGCACTGAGCGCGATCCAGGGCGAGAAGCTGGATGTGCTCGGCTCGGCCGGCGATGACATCCGCTTCCTGGCTGCGCGCGTGCCCAGCCTCAACATCGAGTCGTCCTACGGCCGTGCCTTCCCGCGCTTCTACATCCGCGGCCTGGGCAACACCGATTTCGACCTCAATGCTTCGCAGCCGGTGTCGCTGGTGTATGACGACGTGGTGCAGGAAAGCCCTCTGCTGAAGGGCTTCCCGCTGTTCGACCTGGCCAACGTGGAAGTGCTGCGTGGCCCGCAGGGCACGCTGTTCGGCCGCAACACCCCGGCCGGCGTGGTCAAGTTCGATTCGGCGCGACCGTCGCAGGATGCCGACGGCTACGTGCGCGTGGGCTACGGCAGCTACAACAGCTGGAACGTGCAGGGCGCCTACGGCGGCCCGCTGACCGACCGCTGGTCGGCACGTGTCTCGGCGATCTACCAGCGCCGCGATGACTGGGTCGACAACACCCGCGCCGGTGCCCCCAACAGTGGTTTCGAAGGCTATGACGAAGCCGCCGGCCGCGTGCAGTTCCTGTACGAAGGCGACGACTTCGAAGCGCTGTTCAACCTGCACAAGCGCAAGCTCAACGGCACCGCCCGCCTGTTCCGCGCCAACATCATCCAGAAGGGTGGCAATTCGCTGGTCGAGAACTTCGACCGCGACAAGGTGGCCAACGACGGCGTCAACTTCTCCGACCTGGAAACCTGGGGCGGCAGCGCGCGCCTGCAGTGGAACCTCGGCTCGGTGACGTTGCATTCGATCACCGGCTACGAGACCGCCGAATCGCTCAACCGTGGCGACATCGACGGCGGCTACGGTGCGGCCTTCCTCGGTGCCGGCAACTACGGCCCGGGCCTGATTCCATTCTCGTCGGAGTCGGCCGACGGCCTGCCGCACCACCGCCAGTGGACGCAGGAAGTGCGGATCGAGTCCAACGAGTGGGGCCGCTTCGACTGGCAGGCCGGCGTCTTCTACTTCGATGAAGACGTGACCATCAACAACTTCAACTACGACTCGCTGACCCCGGGCAATCCACAGACCGGCCACGTGGTGCAGAACCAGCGCAACAAGGCGTGGGCGGTGTTCGCTTCGGGCGACTTCGATGTCACCGATCGCTTCAAGCTGCGCGCCGGCGTGCGCTACACCCAGGACAAGAAGGACTTCAGCGCCAGCGTGCTGCAGGCCGTTCCGTTCGGCACCCCGGTCAGCGGCCCGTACCTGGCCAACACCGACGTCAACGACGTCAGCTGGGATGTCAGCGGCGTCTACAAGCTGACCGACGACATCAACGCCTACGCCCGCGTGGCCAAGGGTTTCCGCGCACCGTCGATCCAGGGCCGCCTGGCCTTCGCGCCGGGCCTGTCGCAGGCCGACTCGGAGAAGGTCATCTCGTATGAAGCCGGCATCAAGGCCGACCTGTTCGAGCGCCGCGCGCGCCTGGGCCTGAGCGTGTTCCGCTACAACGTCGATGGCCAGCAGCTGATCGCGGTGGGTGGCAGCAACAACACCGCCACCCTGCTCAACGCCGACAAGACCATCGGCCAAGGCGTGGAACTGGACCTGGAAGCCTACCTGGCCGACAACGTGCTGCTGACCTTCGGCAGCAGCTACAACGACACCGAGATCAAGGACAAGAACCTGGCGGTGGCGATCTGTGGCGGCGGCTGCACCATCACCGACCCGACCACGGTGATCAACGGCCAGACCTATGCGCTGGTCAACGGCAACCCGCTGCCGCAGGCGCCGAAGTGGATCCACAACGCGACCCTGCGCGTCGGCTTCCCGCTCAGCGATGGCAGCGAGCTGTACGCCTACACCGACTGGGCCTACCGCAGTGCGGTCAACTTCTTCATCTACGAGTCGCCGGAATTCCGCGGCCGTAGTTCGCTGGAAGGCGGCCTGCGCCTGGGCTACAACTGGGATTACGGCCAGTACGACGTGGCCGTGTTCGGCCGCAACCTGACCAACCAGACCCGCGTGGTCGGTGCGATCGACTTCAACAACCTGACCGGCTTCCTCAACGAGCCGCGTACCTGGGGCGTGGAGTTCACCGCGAAGTTCTGATGCGGTGGCTGCGTTGATGCAATGAAGAAGGGCCGGCGCAATGCCGGCCCTTCTTCCTTACGCCCATTGGTAGTGCCGGCCGCTGGCCGGCAACGAGTGATCCGGCGCGCGCTTACAGCGCGCTCTGCGGGCGCACCTTCAGCACCGCATTCTCGGTAGTGCAATCGCGGCTGGAATGCAGGCCGGCCTTGCGCGCGGCAGCGATCTCCTTGCGCGCGGCCAGCAGGTCCTTGTTGAACGCGGCGTTGTCGTGCAGGCGGGCCACGGCGGCGGCGCCCATGAAGCGGCCTTCGAGGATGTCGCTCTGCCAGTGCACGTTGCAGACCAGGCGGCTCTCGCCGTAGTTGCGGCCACGGGCCTGGATGGCATCGGCGCGGTCCGGCGCGATCTCGGACAGGATCAGTGCCCAGGCCCAACCGATCGAGGTGTGGCCGGACGGGTAGGAACCGTTCTTGCGCAGGCCTTCCTCATCCTTCGGCGAGCAGGTCGGTTCACCGTTGACCATGAACGGGCGCGGGCGCTGGTAGTGGTTCTTGGCCGCCTTGGTCGCCGCACTGGCGTCGATCCGGCTGCGCTCCAGCAGGCGATACAGCGCCGGGGTCTTCACCGCATCGACGTCGATGTCGGCGGCGCAGGAGAAGTGGTTGGCGCCTTCGGGGAAACCGAGTTCCGCATCGACACCGGCCTGGGCGAAGCGCGGGCTGCCACGCAGCGCGCGGGCTTCACGGCTGACCTGCTCGTCCAGGGCGAGCGCGGCCGAACCGGCCACCGGTGGTGCCGGTACCAGGTCGAGGCTGGCCGGAACCGCGCTCTTGTCCAGATAGCCCACCGCCTTGGTGGTGATGTTGGCTTCGACGGCGGTCGGCTTGGTGGCGGTGGCGGCACAACCGGCCAGGGCCGCGACGACGGCAAGGCCGAGCAGCGGGCGGGCAGGGTGGGAAATCAGCGACATGGACAGGCTCCGGGAGAGAAAACAACGCGCCATGATCGCAGCCCCCATACGACACTGCAGTGGCCATCGGTCATACGGCCAGACCCGGCATGGTCATTGTCGCGATATGAAAAGCGTCATCGTTTGACGTCAGTCTCCTGATTCCGGGCGCAGCGCACGGACTTTCACGCCGTTGCACCGCGAGCATCGGCACAACGGCAAGCGCCAGGGCCGTCCAGTTCCAGCCGGGTCGGGGGGATCCGAAGACAGAGGGAGAGAAGCGATGCGCAGCACCGCAACAGGAAGTACCGTCCTGGCCCTGCTCCTCGGGCTTGCAACAGCGCCGGCGCAGGCCGCCGACGTGGTCGGCGTGGCCTTCGTGCATGGCACCGGCGCGCAGACCAACGCCACCCAGGACTACTGGCAGCCGGCGATCATCGACACCGTGCGCCAGGGCCTGCCGAACAGCAGCAACTATGTGGTCATCAACTGTGACTTCACCCAGTACATGTGGAAGCCCGAAGCTGCCGGTTGCCTCGCCAACCAGCTGACCAGCTTCATCGACAGCCGTGGCATCACCCAGCTGGTGGTGATCACCCATTCCAACGGCGGCAACGTGGTGCGCTGGATCCTGTCCAACCCGACCTACGACAGCCGCTATCCGAAGATCATCCGCACGGTGCGCAAGGTCACCGCGCTGGCACCTTCCTCGGCGGGTACGCCGTTGGCCGATGCGGTACTCAACGGCAACACCTTTGAAACCTCGCTGGGCTGGCTGCTGGGCTACAAGAACGACGCGGTGCGCCAGCAGCAGGTGGCGAGCATGGCCACCTACAACGCGCAGAACCTGTATGGCACGGCCGGTCGCCCGGCGCTGCCCAAGCCGTTCCGCGCGGTGGTCGGCAGCGACGTGGAATCGGCGGTGTGGGACAGCAACAGTTACTGCGGCGGCTATGCCGCCAACGTCGGCCTGGAGTTCACCCAGAACTGGCTGTCGTCCTGCTCCGATGGCTTCCTGGAGTGCAGCAGCCAGAAGGCCGCCGGCACCACCTGGTTCACCGACAAGGCGCGTACCCAGGGCGCAGAACCGCTCAGCCACAACCAGAGCCGCCGCGAGTGCTTCGGCCTCGGCACCCTGCTGCGCAACGACCTGACCCAGTGAGGGAGACGACCATGACGATTCAATCCACCCTGCTGGCCGGCGCCGTGCTGGCAGTACTGTCCCTTTCCGCAGCGCAGGCCGCGCAGCCGCTGCAGGCCGTCCGCGCAGGCGATCAGGTGCCCGCGGCGCTGGTTGCCGCGCCGTTGCCGGCCGATGACAGCGAACGCGCGCCGCTGTCCTTCGCCTGGGCCTTGGACCCGGCGCAATCGCTGCAGGCGGCTACGCCGTATGCCTCGGTCAGCCGCAGCTACTGGCAGCAGGTCGATGGCGCGCAGCTGCAACGCGGCCTGGAGTTGCCGCTGACGGCGCCCGACGCGGTGATCCAGCTGAGCCCGGCCGAAGGCGCGCGGGCAGTGCCGGCGAATGCGTTGCAAGTGCGCGACCCGGCGGGCCGCAGCAGCGTGGCCCGCAGTGTCGACGCGCGCGCGCTGCAGCAGGCCGGCATGCCGGTGAGGGATGGCAGCAGCATGCTGCGCACCGGCGCGACCAGTGCCGCCGGTGCGTACACGCTGCAGAGCGCGCAGGCACAGGGCCGCTACGTGGTGCAGGTGCTGGAGCCGAACAGCCCGCTGCGGCTGGAAGTGCAGGCCAACCAGGCGCAGGTGCTGGCCGGTGGCAACGTGCAGTTGCAGGCACGCCTGCTGGAAGACGGCGCCACCACCGCGCAGCTGGCCTCGCGTCGTGGCGGCCTGGGCGGTGAAGCCCTGCTGGTCGCGCCCGATGGCCGCAGCTGGCCGCAGCGCCTGCTGCGTACCACCGATGGCAGCCTGCGCGCGCAGGTGCGGATCCCGGCCGATGTCGGCACTGCGCAGGGGTTGTGGGAACTGCAGGTGTTCGCCCAGGCCGATGGTGTGCTGCGCGATGGCAAGGTGGCCTTCGCGGTGGCGCGGCCCACTGCGCGCTTCAGTGGCCAGGCGGCACCGGACCCGTCCAGCCGCCAGGTAGCGCTGCCGCTGCAGGTGGCCGCCGCCGGTCGTTACGAGGCGCGTGGCACGTTGTATGCCACCGGCCGCGATGGCCAGCTGAAGCCGGTGGCGCAGGCGCACGCGGCCGCGTGGTTCGACGGTCCGGGCGCGGGCCAGCTGGTGCTGCCGTTCGACCAGGCCGCATTGCCGGCTGGGTTCGGCGCGCCGTACGAGCTGCGCGACCTGCAGCTGCAGGATCAGAGCCGGATGGCACCGATCGAGTCACGCGCACTGGCGTTGCGGTTCTGAGCAGGGCAATGGCGGGCCGGAACATCCGGCCCGCTGCACCGGCATGGCGACGGAATGGCATCGCGACGGGAATGGCGTGACGGCGGGAATGACATCACGACGGGAATGACACCACGACGGGGTAGAGTCGGTCTCCCAGGCCTGTCGGTTTCCAGGCCCCTTGTTTCCCCCGAGGGCTCCGCCTCACCCCGCGTACGCGGTCAGCCGGCCTTCCTGCTCGCACACGGTGATCGCGCCACCGAACACCGCCGACAGCGGCGCGCTGCGCAGCAGTTCGGCGCGGGTGCCATCAGCCAGCACACGGCCGTCGCGCAGCAGCACCACGCGTTCGATCTCGGGAATGATCTCTTCGATGTGGTGAGTCACCAGCACCAGGGTGATGCCCTGCTGGGCGAGCACCCGCATGGTCGCCACCAGCTGCTCGCGGGCGACCAGGTCCAGCCCGGTGGAGGGTTCGTCCAGCAGCAGTGCCTGCGGCCGATTGACCAGCGCGCGGGCGATCAGCACGCGGCGGGTCTCGCCGGCCGACAGCTCGGCATAGGCGCGTTCGCGCAGGGACAGGGCGCCGGTCATCGCCAGTGTCTCGCCGACGCGCGTGCGCATGTCGGCGGTCACTTCGCGGAAGGCCGGCACCACGTAGCTGGCGAAGAAGCCGGACAGCACCGCCTGTTCCACGGTCAGCCCGGGCACGTCGGCCAGGTTGCTGCTGAGGTCGCCGGTGACGATGCCCAGCTGCGAACGCAGCCGGTCCACCTGCCAGCGGTTCTGGCCCAGCACCTTCACCGCCACCGAGCCGTCTCCCTGTGCAAGGGGATACAGTTCGCGGGTGATCAGCTTGATGAAGGTGGACTTGCCGCAGCCGTTGGGGCCGAGCAGGGCGGTGTGCTGGCCCTGTGCGATGCGCAGGCTGAGCCCGTGCAGCACCTTCACCTGGCCGCGCACCACGGTGGCGCGGTCCAGTTCGATCAAGGGGGGCAGCTCCGCCAGGGGCGGGGCGGCGGTCACGGCGCTGGCGCTTGGATCAAGGCTCGACAACTCAGGTCCCCAACTGTGAACGGTGCCACGGATGACGGTGGCAATCACCGCCGCAGGGATGCAGTTTGCAACGCAAGCGCCCATGATGTCTGCCATCCCCGCGTCGATACGGAGAGCCGCCATGCCCGATGCCCTGATGTCCCTGTTGACCGGTGGTGTGCTCGGCCTCGGCTGGTGGGCCATGTTGGGCGTGCTGCTGGTCTTCACCCAGATCACCATCTTCTCGGTGACCCTGTACCTGCACCGCAGCCAGGCCCATCGCGGCGTCGATTTCCACCCGGCGCTGGCCCACGTGTTCCGTTTCTGGCTGTGGCTGACCACCTCGATGATCACCCGCGAGTGGGTGGCCATCCACCGCAAGCACCACGCCAAGGTGGAGACCGAGGACGACCCGCACAGCCCGGTCACCCGCGGCATCGGCAAGGTGTTCTGGCACGGCGTGGAGCTGTACCGGGAGGCACGCGGCATGCGCGCGGACATCGATCAGTACGGGCGCGGTACCCCGGATGATGCGATCGAGCGCCATTTGTATACCCCGCACGCCACGCTGGGCCCGGTGCTGCTGCTGGCGATCAACAGCGTGCTGTTCGGCCTGCCCGGCGTGGCCCTGTGGGCGATCCAGATGGCATGGATCCCGTTCTGGGCGGCCGGCGTGGTCAATGGCCTGGGCCACTGGTGGGGCTACCGCAACTACGAATCGGCCGATACCTCCACGAACCTGACGCCGTGGGGGTTCTGGATCGGTGGTGAGGAGCTGCACAACAATCACCATGCCTTCCCCAGCTCGGCGCGCTTCGCGATGCGGCGCTGGGAGTTCGACATCGGCTGGAGTGCGATCCGCCTGCTGCAGGCGCTGCGCCTGGCCAAGGTGCTTCGCGTTGCACCGGCCATGGACGTGCGCCCGAACATCGCCGTGCCCGATGCCGAAACCCTGAAGGCGCTGCTCTCGCACCGCTTCCAGGCAATGACCGACTACCAGCGCAATGTGTTCATGCCGGCCCTGCGAGAGGAAGCAGCACAGGCCGGGGCCAAGCTGCGGCGCCTGCTGCCGCGCCGGCTGCGCCGTGGCCTGGTCAACGATGGCCGCTGGCTGAAGCCGGACAGTCGTGCCCAGCTCAGCGAATGGGTGGCACAGCGCCCGCGCATCCGCACCCTGGTCGAGTACCGCGCGCGATTGGCGGCGCTGCTCGAGGCCCGCGGCCACGATGCCGCCGAGCGCCTGCACCAGCTGCAGGCCTGGTGCCGCGAGGCCGAGGAAAGCGGAATCGCGGCGCTGCAGGCCTACGCTGCGCGATTGAAGGGCTACAGCCTGGTGGGTGCGTGAGGGCAGGGTATGGGCTTGTGTTGGCCGCGCTGCTGCCAGGCGCGGCGCTGGCCCAGGTCACCGATACCGCCAGCTACCTGCAGCGGATGGACAGCGATGGCGACGGCAAGGTCAGCGAAGCCGAGTACGTGCAGTGGATGCTGTATGCCTTCGACCGCATGGACCGCAATGGCGATGGCGTGCTGAGCGCCGAGGAGCTGCCCGGTGGCAAGGGCAGGGCGATCCGCCGCGAGCAGCAGCGGCAGGTGATCGTGCAGCGCTTCCATAAGCAGGATGCCAACGGTGATGGTGTCCTGGATGCCCGTGAACTGGCGGCGCCGCCACGCTGAGCGGGCGTAGAATCGGTTCATGCCTGAACTGCCCGAAGTCGAAACCACCCGCCGCGGCCTGGCGCCGCACCTGCAGGGCCGCCGCGTGCACGGCGTGATCCTGCGCCGCGCCGACCTGCGCTGGCCGATTCCGCCGGAAGTGGCCGAGCTGCTGCCGGGGCAGCGCATCGAGGACATCCGCCGTCGCGCCAAGTACCTGCTGCTGGACACCGCCATCGGCAGCGCCGTGCTGCACCTGGGCATGTCCGGCAGCCTGCGTGTGCTGCCCGGCGATACCCCGCTGCGCGCGCACGACCATGTGGATATCAGCCTGGACAACGGCCGCCTGTTGCGCTTCAACGACCCGCGCCGCTTCGGCAGCTTGCTGTGGCAGCCGGCCGGCGAAGTCCACCCGCTGCTGCAGGGGCTGGGCCCGGAGCCGCTGGACGATGCCTTCGACGGGGACTACCTGTTCGCCCGCAGCCGTGGCCGCAGCGCGCCGGTGAAGACCTTCCTGATGGACCAGGCGGTGGTGGTGGGCGTGGGCAACATCTACGCCGCCGAGAGCCTGTTCAAGGCCGGCATCAGTCCGCTGCGCGAGGCCGGGAAAATCTCGCGCGAGCGCTACCAGCGGCTGGCCGATGCGGTGAAGGAGATCCTCGGCTACGCCATCACCCGTGGTGGCACCACCCTGCGTGACTTCATCAGCCCCGATGGCGCGCCGGGTTACTTCGAGCAGGAACTGCTGGTGTACGGCCGTGACGGGCTGCCCTGCCCGAACTGTGGCCGCGCGCTGAAGCACGCCACCATCGGCCAGCGCGCCAGCGTCTGGTGCAGCCACTGCCAGCGCTGAGGCGGGCGGCCAGCGGCAGCTGAACGGGCAGGGCACGTCTCCGCTGCCCGTTAACGTTTGTCTGCCTATGATGGCCGACCTTCCCCTCTGTGCCTGACGCGCCTGCATGCAACGACGCGACTTCATCCGCAATGCCTCCCTCGCCCTGGCTGCATTCGGCCTGCCGTCCCTGCCCGCGTGCGCGGCCAGCAGGAGCGGCCAGATGGGCCTGCGCCGCCTCGGCCAACCGCAGCCGTTCGACTTCGCCACCCTGAAGGGCCAGGCGCGCGCGCTGGCACAGGCGCCCTACAAGAGCCACAAGCGGGTGCTGCCGGGCCGCCTGGAAGGGCTGGACTGGGACCAGTACCAGTCGATCGGTTACCGCCAGGACCATGCGCTGTGGGCCGACCAGCCGGGCAAGTTCCAGGCCAAGTTCTTCCACCTGGGCCTGTACTTCCATTCGCCGGTGCGCATGTTCGACGTGGTCGACGGCAAGGCGCAGGAGCTGGCCTATGACGGCGCGGCCTTCAACTACGGCAAGAGCGGCATCAAGGACGGCGAGCTGCCGGCCGATCTCGGCTTCGCCGGTTTCCGCCTGAACACCCGCAAGGACACCGATCGCGATTTCGCCGCCTTCCTCGGCGCCAGCTACTTCCGCGCGGTCGGCAAGGAAGGCCAGTACGGCCAGTCCGCGCGTGGTCTGGCAATCGATACCGGCATGGGCAAGCCGGAGGAATTCCCGGACTTCATCGCCTATTACCTGGAACAACCCTCGGCTGATTCGGACACGATCGTGGTCTACGGCCTGCTGGATTCGCCCAGCGTGGCCGGCGCCTATCGCTTCGCGATCACCAATGGCGACGTGCTGCTGATGGACATCGATAGCGCGCTGTACCCGCGCAAGGCGATCGAGCGGTTGGGCATCGCCCCGTGCACCAGCATGTACCAGGTGGGTGAGAACGACCGCCGCATGGCCTGGGACTGGCGCCCGGAGATCCACGACACCGACGGCCTGTCGCTGTGGACCGGTGCCGGCGAGTGGATCTGGAGGCCGCTGCTGAACCCGCGCAACCTGCGCTTCAACATGTTCGTCGACCGCAACCCGCGCGGCTTCGGCCTGCTGCAGCGCGACCGCAACTTCGACCATTACCAGGACGACGGCGTGTTCTACGAGAAGCGCCCGTGCCTGTGGGTGGAGCCGAAAGGCGAGTGGGGCGAGGGCTCGGTGCAGCTGGTGGAGATCCCCACCGTGGACGAAACCTTCGACAACATCGTGGCGTTCTGGAACCCCAAGGAAAAACCGCAGCCGGGCCAGGAACTGCTGGTTGGCTACCGCCTGTACTGGGGTGCCGAACCACCGGCACGGCCGCCGCTGGCGCACTGCGTGGCCAGCCGCACCGGCCTGGGTGGCGTGGTCGGCAAGAAGCGCGAGTACTTCAGCTGGCGCTTCGCGGTGGACTTCGAAGGTGGCGAGCTGGCCAGGCTGATCGACAAGGGCGAGGTCGAGGCGGTGGTGGAAGCCAGCCGCGGCCGGGTCGAGATCGTGTCGGCGCGTCCGCTGCGCGAGATCAATGGCTACCGCGCGATGTTCGACCTGGTGCCGCCGGAGGGCAGTACCGAGCAGATCGACATCCGCCTGTTCCTGCGCAGTGGCGGCAAGACCCTGACCGAGACCTGGCTGTACCAGTACACCCCGCCGCCGGCGGGTGCGCCGGAGCGCACGCTGTACTGAGTGGTTTGGGATTGCAGGGCTTGCAGCCCTGTACCTGCAGAGGCCAGAGCCGAAGCAACGGCAGAAGCTGGTTTCCTGTGGGGAGGCGGGGTGGGTCCGGTGGCGGGAGACGCCGTAAACCCGTCCATGGGGGCTTGGCCGCGGCATCCATGCCGCGGACACTCCCGCCACCGGACCCACCCCGCCTTCGACAGACCTCCGCGATCTGTCGGAGCACGGGGTCGGATCCCGTTGCTGCGCAACGGGCTCTGACCCCAGATGAATTTCGATAGATGAGTGTCGATATCTGACAGATGTGCCGACCAACGGTCGGCACCCACCAGCAGCCGCGTGAAACTGTCAGAGGTGGGGCGGTGTGGGTGGGCAGGACCGTTGGCGCCATGGATGGCGCCATCGAGCCCCCATGGACGGGTTTACGGCGTGTCCTGCCCACCCACACCGGCCCGCCATCACACGCAATGCCAGCTCTTGCTGTTGCTGTTGCCGGCCAGCGGCCGGCACTACCGCGGGTGCAGGGCTGCAAGCCCTGCACAAGACCCCCCTTACAGCGGCAGGGGCGCCTGCGCCGGATCGATCCGCCCTTCACCGCGGGTGATCTTCTTGAACTCGGCACGGCTGACCGACACGTAGCGGTCGTTGCCACCGATCTCCACCTGCGGGCCGTCCTGCACCGCATGGCCATGTTCGTCCACGCGCACGGTCATCGTCGCCTTCTTCCCGCTGTGGCAGATGGTCTTGATCTCCTGCATCTCGTCGGCCCAGGCCAGCAGGTACTGGCTGCCCTCGAACAGCTCGCCGCGGAAATCGGTGCGCAGGCCGTAGCACAGCACCGGAATGCGCAGCTGGTCGACCACCTCGCTGAGCTGCCAGACCTGGGCGCGCGTGAGGAACTGCGCTTCGTCCACCAGCACGCAGCCCATCGGGCCGTTGGCGGCCAGGTCCTGTTCGACCCAGTGCTGCAGGTCGGTGTCACGGTCGAAGGCCATGCCGTCCGCACGCAGGCCGATACGCGAGGCCACCACGCCGGCGCCGGCACGATCATCCAGGCGCGGGGTCAGGATCGCCACCCGCATGCCGCGTTCGCGGTAGTTGTGCGCGCTCTGCAGCAGGGTCGTGGTCTTGCCGGCGTTCATCGCCGAATAGTAGAAATAGAGCTTGGCCATCGCCCAATTCTAGTCGTCCACCGCCTTGTCGTCGCGGACCGTGTCCGGCCGTCCTATCTCGACGCTGGGGGTCAGCGCGGGGCGCCAGTAGTTGTCCTGCAGGCACCAGTAGTCGGCGGCGCGCCAGTAGTCGTTGTCGTAGACGATGCTGCCCGGCGTCACGATGCCCTGCTCGTTGCCGCGGCGCTGGACGACGATCAGGCCGGAGCTCACGTACCCGAGGCGGCTGCCGGTGATCTGCTGGCGGCCGTCCCTGAGGGCGCGCTCCATGCGAGGCTTGGCCACGCGGTCGCCATAGTCGGCATAGACCTGCTGGCCGCGCTCGATCGCCTGTGCCTGCTGCAGTGCGTCCAGGCGTGCCCAGTAGTGCTCCCGCAGCACCAGGAAGTCGTGATACATGCGCTCGGCGGCCAGGTCCATCCAGATGTAGGCCATCACCGGATCGGCCCGGGTACCGACGCCGTCCTGGTACAGCCGCGCCACCATGGCCTGGGAGAACTTGTCGGCGTAGCGCGCCGAACGCTTGTAGTAGTCCAGCGCCCTGGCGGGCTGCCTGTCCCGTTCGGCCCGCTGGGCCATGCTGCGCCAGAACAGGTCCGGATGGGCATCGAAGAAGCCTCCGGTCAGGACGGTTGGCGGGATCTGCCGCGGGGCCTCCACCGGGCATTCCCTGGCGGTCACGGCAGCGGCCATCGACAGGCCCAGCAGCAGGCAGAAGCGTGGAGCGTGCTTCGCTTTCATACTTGATCGCCCTCCTGGCAATGACCATGGAACACGAACGTCAGCGCCCCGCGCCTTCCACGGGGCTGAGTGGGCCGACCTCGACGCTGCGGCCGCGGAACTCCTGTTCCCAGATGCGGTCCTGCATGCACCAGTACGCTGCAGGGTCCCAGTACGCATCCCGATAATAGTCATCGCCACGGGTCGGCCAGCCGGCTTCGGGGCCGTCGGACAGTTCCACCTGCAGCATCGAGCTGACCCAGCCGGTCCGGCTGCCGGTCATGCCGCTGCGGTCCACGCGCATGGCAGCCTCCATGCGCGGCTTGGCCGTGGCATCGCCGTAGGCCGCATACAGCGCCGGCCCTTCGGCGAGCACCCGTTGCCGCTGCGCGGCATCCAGGCGGTTCCAGTAGCGCTCGCGCTCCAGCAGCAGGTCGCGGTAGCCGCGTTCGGCGGCCAGGTCCATCCAGATGTAGGCCAGCACCGGATCAGGGGCGGTACCTGTGCCTTCCTGGTACATGCGCGCGACCAGCGACTGCGACAGCTTGTCGGCGTGCGCGGCCGCCCGCTTGAAACGCACCAGCGCATGATCGGGCCGGCCCTGGCGCCACGACTGCAGGCCCAGCTCGCGCCAGTGCAGGTCAGGATGAGCCTGCAGGAAGCCCGGGGTCATCAGCGCCGACCGCAACGATGCGCCAGCATCGGGCGCGCAGTCCGCACTGCGGGCAGCCAACGGCGCCAGCAGCAACAGCAGGGTGCCCAGCAGGGCGGCAGAGGCGGTCGGGCGCATGCACCTGGCTCCAGTGCTCCGGTGGCGAATCAATAGCTTAGGAACGGCGTGCATGCAAGTCAGGTCCGCCCGCTGCGGCCCCGCTACAATCCCATTCCCATGCACGGTCTCAATCCCCCTCAAGCCGCCGCCGTCCTGCATATCGAAGGTCCGTTGCTGGTGCTCGCCGGCGCGGGCAGCGGCAAGACGCGCGTGATCGTGGAAAAGATCGCCCACCTGATCGGCAGCGGCCGCTATCCGGCACGCCGCATCGCAGCGATCACCTTCACCAACAAGTCGGCCAAGGAAATGCGCGAGCGTGTGGCCAAGCGCCTGCGCGAGCAGGACGCCGACGAGGTGACCATCTGCACCTTCCATGCGCTGGGCCTGAAGTTCCTGCAGATCGAACACGCGGCCGTGGGCCTGAAGCGTGGCTTCTCGATCTTCGATGCCGATGATGCCGCTGCGCAGATCAAGGACCTGATGTACGGGGCCAAGCCCGACGACATCGAGGACATGAAGAACCTGGTGTCGCGCGCCAAGAACGCCGGCCTGTCGCCCGAGCAGGCGATGGCCGCCGCGCGCAGCAACCGCGAGAAGGAAGCGGCCAGCGTCTACGAGCGCTACCAGCTGCGCCTGACGGCGTTCAACGCGGTCGACTTCGATGACCTGATCCGTTTGCCGGTGCAGATCCTGGAGGAAAATCCGGAGATCGCGCTGGCCTGGCGCGAGCGCATCGGCTACCTGCTGGTGGACGAATGCCAGGATACCAACGACGCGCAGTACCGCCTGCTCAAGCAGCTGGCCGGTGACAAGGGCAACTTCACCTGCGTGGGTGACGATGACCAGTCGATCTACGCCTGGCGCGGTGCCAACCCGGAAAACCTGCAGCAGATGGGGCGCGACTACCCTGCGCTGGAAATCATCAAGCTGGAGCAGAACTACCGCTGCTCCAACCGCGTGCTGCGCGCCGCCAATGCGCTGATCGCCAACAACCCGCATGAGCACCTGAAGAAGCTGTGGAGCGACCAGGCCGACGGCGAACGCATCCGCGTATGGGAATGCCGCAACAGCGAACACGAGGCGGAAAAGGTCGCGGCCGAGATCGCCTTCGTGGCGCAGTCGCGCAACGTGCCATGGAGTGATTTCTGCATCCTGTTCCGCGGCAACTTCCAGTCGCGCCCGCTGGAAAAGGCGATGCAGCTGCTGCGCATTCCCTACCACCTGACCGGCGGCACCATGTTCCTGGAGCGCCAGGAAGTGAAGGACACGCTGGCATGGCTGCGGTTGCTGGTGAACCCGGACGACGACACCGCGTTCATGCGGGCGGTGCAGTCGCCCAAGCGTGACGTCGGTGCCGGCACGCTGGCCAGGCTGGCCGAACTGGCGCAGGAAAAGGACATGCCGATGGCACAGGCTGCCGAGGCGATCGGTGCCCTGCAGCAACTGCCGCCGCGCGCAGCCAACAGCCTGGCGCGCTTCACCGACATCCTGCGCGACCTGCGCGCGCAGATGCGGCAGATCAGTTCCGGCGACATGATCCGCAAGGTCGCCAAGGAATCCGGCCTGCTCAGTGAACTGCGCCAGCAGGCCAAGGAAGAGGCCAGCTACCAGCGCCGCGCCAACAACATCGAGGAGCTGGCGCAGTGGTTCGAGGGCGGCCCGCGCGGCGCCACTGCCGCTGACCTGGCCGGCCAGCTGGCGCTGCTGTCACGCAGCGACAAGGACGAGGGTGGCAACCAGGTGCGCATGATGACCATGCACGCCTCCAAGGGCCTGGAATTCCCGTACGTGTTCATCGTTGGCTGCGAGGATGGCGTGCTGCCCCACCAGGTCAGCCTGGACGAGGGCAACCTGCAGGAAGAGCGGCGGCTGCTGTACGTGGGCATCACCCGCGCCAAGATCCAGCTGTGGATGAGTTACAGCAAGCTGACGCGCAAGTTCGGTGAGCATGTGCGGCTGAAGCCGAGCCGGTTCTTCGATGAGATCCCGGCCGAGGAGATCCAGCGTGATGGCGCTGATCCGGTGGCCGATGCGGCGCGCAAGAAGGAACGGGCGAGTGCGGGGTTGGCGGCGATCGAGGCGTTGTTCGACTGATCGGCGAACGGCGCAGCCCCTCGTGGTTGGCGCCGTTCGCAATGCACTCGTGGGGGGCCGGGCGGGTGGGCCGGTCGGGACACGCCGTAAACCCATCCATGGGGGCTCGGCCGCGGCATCCATGCCGCGGACGGCCCCGCCCAGCCCACCCGCCCGGCCTCTGACAGTTTCCGTGCGCGCCAGCCACGGAAAAGAAAAAGAAAATCAAAAGCAGCAGCCGGGCTTGAGGCAGAATCGGGGTTTCGGCTGGAGGTCGACCTGTGCAACCGATCGAGAGTGAACGCCTGCGCCTGCGTGCGATTGAACCTGACCGCGATGCGGCGCCGATGCTGGCGCTGTTGAATGATCCGGGCTTCGTGCGCTTCATTGGCGACCGCAATGTGCGCAGTGAGGAGCAGGCGCGGGACTACATCGCGCTGCGTGTGCTGCACAGCTATGCGTTGAATGGCTTTGGCATGTATGCCATCGAGCGGTTGTCCGATGGTGCCTGGCTGGGCAATGCCGGACTGGTACGGCGTGATGGGCTGCCGGGTCCGGACATCGGCTATGCGGTGCTGTCGGAATTCGCCGGGCAGGGCTATGCCGGTGAGGCGGCGCGGGCAGTGTTCGCGCATGCGCGCGCTGGGCTGGGCCTGCAGGATCTGTATGGCATCACCGATCTGGACAACGTGGTGTCCGGGAAGATCCTGCTGGGGTTGGGCATGCAGGAGCGGGGGGTGATCCAGCTGCCGGGCGTGGACAGCCCGAGCCGGTTGTATGCCACGCCGGGTGCGGCGCAGGTCTGACCCCTGATGTTGGTAGGTGCCGACCGTTGGTCGGCACGATTCAGATGCAGTGCCGACCAACGGTCGGTACCCACCCCCTCAGCCGCGCAGTTCGGCCAGCTGCGCCTGCAGCTCGGCCACGGCCGCTTCCAGCTGGGCCACGCGCTCGGCCAGGCCCGGGTCGGCTGCATCGCTGCTGCCACCGCCGCTGCTGGCGTACCTGGCCGCCAGCGCTGCACCGTCCACTTCACCGCACAGCAGGTGCATGTAGCGGTCTTCGCGCTGCCCACTGGCGCGCGGCAGCACCACCAGCAGCGCGCGCTGCTGCAGGCGTTCGATGGCGTGGCGGGCTTCATCGGCGTCGGCGAAGCGGTGCAGGCGCTCGCTGCGCGTGATCAGTTCGCCCAGGGTCTGCGGCCCACGCAGCAGCAGCAGCGCCAGCAGCACGGTCTGCTGCCGGGTCAGGTCCAGCGCGGCCTGCAGGCGGTGCTCGTAGCGGTCCGCGCGCGAGGAGAAGTGCTGGCGGGCCAGGCCCAACGCCTCCAGCTGGCGCAGCGCGTGCTGCACGCTGCCGGCATCGATGTTCATCACCGGCTCGCGGGCAGTCTTCTGGTTGGCAGCCGACTGGGCGGCATTGACCGTCAGTGGATAGGTGTCCGGCGTGGTCGCCTCCTTTTCCACCAGGCAGCCCAGCAGGCGGGCCTGCACGGCGTCGAGCAGGGGGACGTCGGGGGTCTGGACGGAATCGGTCATGGCGGCCTCCGGAAGGGCAACGGGTCAACCGCCAAGCATAGCCGTCCCGGGGCCGCCTTTGCCGGTAAAATGCGCCGGTATATCTGATTGCCGGTGAATCCATGCGTCGTCCCGTTTCCCTGTCCCTGACCCTGCTCGCCACTGCGGCGCTGGGCCTGTCCGCCTGCAAGCGCGTGGATGCGCCTGCTGCCGAAGCCGCTGCCCCGGAGGCCCCGGCCGCCGCTGCCAAGGCTGATGGCGCGCTTGATGCGACCGCCAACGACAATCTCAACGCCGTGCTGTGGATGCAGCGCGCGCAGGAGTACAAGGCAATCACCGAGCAGACCTACCGCGCCGCCGCCGACCACCTGGACGCCGCGCTGAAGGAAGCCCACTGGGATGCGCTGGTGCCGGAGGAACGCGGCAACGAGGCCAAGGGCCTGAAGCCGGCCGTGGTGCTGGACGTGGATGAGACCGTGCTGGACAACTCGCCCTACCAGGCGCGCCTGGTGCGCGACGGCAAGGAATACGACGAGCTGAGCTGGGACCAGTGGGTGGCCGAAAAGAAGGCCAAGGCCATTCCGGGCGTGGTCGATTTCGCCAAGGCCGCCAACGCCAAGGGCGTAACCCTGCTGTACATCTCCAACCGCGCCGTGCACCTGAAGGACGCGACCCTGGCCAACCTGCGCGAGCAGGGCCTGCCGGTGGCCGATGACAGCGTGTTCCTGGGCCTGGGCACCGTGGTCGAAGGCTGCGAGCAGGCCGGCAGCGAGAAGAACTGCCGCCGCCGCCTGGCCGGGCAGAAGTACCGCGTGCTGATGCAGTTCGGCGACCAGCTGGGCGACTTCGTGGAAGTGACCGCCAACACCAACGACGGCCGTGACGCCCTGCTGCAGCAGTACCACGACTGGTTCGGCGAGCGCTGGTGGATGCTGCCGAACCCGACCTACGGCGGTTTCGAGCCGGCGCAGTTCAACAATGACTACAGCCAGTCGCGCCAGGCCCGCCACGACGCCAAGCGCGCTGCCCTGGACTACGCGCCGTGAGCCGCGCGCCGCTGCCGCTGCGCGATGACGAGCGCCTGATCTTCGCGCTGGACGTGCCTGACCGCGCGCGGGCGCTGGAGTGGGTCGACCGCCTTGGCGACAGCGTGGCGTTCTACAAGATCGGCATGGAACTGCTGGCGTCGGGCGAGTACTTCCAGGTGCTGGACGAGCTGGCCCGCCGCGACAAGCGCGTGTTCGTCGACCTGAAGTTCTTCGATATCCCGGCCACTGCCGCGGCGGTGATCAAGCGCCTGTCGCAGTGGCCGGTCAGCTACGCCACCATCCACGGCTGGCACCCGGCGATGATGGAAGCCTGCGCCGCCGCCAACAGCAGCGACATGCGCCTGCTGGCGGTGACCGTGCTGACCTCGATGGGCCGCCCGGACCTGGCGCAGATGGGCATCGACCGTGAACCGGTGGACGTAGTGGTCGAACGCGCGCTGGCCGCGCAGGCGGCCGGTATCGATGGCGTGATCGCCTCGGGCCAGGAAGCCGGCCCGATCCGCGCCGCTACCGGCGCCGGGTTCTCGATCGTCTGCCCGGGCATCCGCCCCGGTGGCCCGGTCGGCGATGACCAGAAGCGTACCGTTGGCGTGGCCCAGGCCTTTGCCGATGGCGCCGATGCCATCGTGGTTGGTCGCCCGATCCGCCTGGCCACCGATCCGCAGGCCGCGGCGCGGGCCATCCAGCAGGAAATCGCGTCGGCGCTGGCTGCGCGCTGAGATTCCGTTGCGCATGCCGCAGGCCCGAACGCCATCCCGACCCGCGCGGGATGGCGTTTCTGCATCCGTCCACCGAGCGGTTGTGCCCGAATCGCCGCAAAACCTGCCGTAGATTTCATGGCCTCCATGCCAGGCATCAGGACGATCAATAAAATCAACAATTTAGTCCGCACTACGTGAAGTGTTGCCTTAACTTGAGCGGCAGCGTAGGATCGCCGCCATCCGGTCCTCGGACCGGACATGTGCCACAACACTGTCCACCGGCCCTGCGCCGGTTTGAAGAGCCTGTGATCCCCGTGATCCCGGCTCTTTTTTTATTCCCATCAGTGACTTGCACAAGCAACAGCGGAAACCGTGACGTCCCGGCTTGCCGCTGTCACGTCACAGGCCGCAAGATGCGGGCCGGTCCGGGGAGTCCGAGTGCATGAGCGTGGCAGTGCGAGGAAGGTCTGCGCGTGGATGGGGGCTGGCAGCCATGCTGCTGCTGGCCGTGGCGGCGTGTCGTGAATCGGCTCAGGACCCGGCCAAGCCGGCGGCCGAGCCGGTCGCGGCGGTGCAGGCCATGGCGCTGCGCCTGGCCGAGGACGATCTGGTCGGCTATGCAAAGCTGTCGGTGCCGCCCAGCCAGTACCAGCGCCTGCAACAGGCCTGGACCGAAGGCCACAGCCAGTGGCCGCTGACCGAACTGCCGCTGGGCGACCAGCTGCTGCCGATGCTGGCCGCACTGCGCAAGCCCAACGCCAGCGCCGAACTGCAGCGCAGCTTCGATCGCCAGCTGGCCGGACAGGCCGGCGCGGTTCGCCAGGCCGCGCAATCGATGGGCAACTTCGGTGTGCAGTACCTGCGCCACCAGAAGGGCTATACGCCTGGCCAACAGGCGCATTACATCGCCCTGGTCGAAACCCTGGCCAGCTGGGCGCAGGGTGCCCCGATCAGTGACCGGGCCCGTGCACGCAGCACCATCGCCGCGCTGGTCGGCGCCGCCAACAAGGTCGGTTTCGACGACGAAGCCGGCCTGCAGGCCGCGGGCATGGAAGGCAGCCTGGCGCAGCTGGCGCCGTTCATCCACACCCTCAAGGCGGTGCTGGGCAGCTACGGGCTGGGCGTGGACGACGCGTTGCGCAGCGTGCGCGGCGAACTGCTGTCGGTGGAAGGTGACAACGCCCTGGTACGCCTGCGCTACGACCTCGCCGGTCGCGAGATGAGCCTGCAGCTGCCGCTGAGCCGCCGCGAAGGCCATTGGTACCTGACCCGCACCCTGGCCGATACCGACGCCCTGCTGCGCAAGGCCGATGCGGCCCGCGCCGCTGCGCCGCCGTCACCGGCTGAAGCCCCCGCCGAGGGCGGGGAAGCGGCAACGCCGCCGCCTAAGCCATAATGGCGCCGATGTCGAAACAGAACCCGCTGCCGTTCCCCGGCGAAGAATCCCAGTCGACGCCCGCCGATACGGTGCCGGCGTCCCCCTCGACCGGTACCGGCCCGAACCCGGTACCGCCGCCCGCGCACGCGCGTCCGGCCGGCCGACGCCCACTGTGGGCACGGTTGCTGGGCCGCCTGGTCGAGCCGTGGCTGTCGCTGAAGATCGAGCCGGAAGACCCGGGCCAGTACAACGATGGCCGCCCGGTCATGTACGTGCTGGAAGACTACGGCCTGTCCAACGCGCTGATCCTGGACAAGGCCTGCCGCCAGGCCGGCCTGCCGTCGCCGCTGGTGCCGCTGGCCGGTGACCCGACCGGCCGCAAGCGCGCCTACCTGGCGCTGTCGCGGCGCAGCTCCAGCAATTCGCTGATCCCCGAGCAGCGCGGTGCCAAGACCCATTCCGACTCGCTGGCCAAGGTCCTGCAGGCACATCGCGTGCGCGATGACCTGGACGTGCACCTGGTGCCGGTGTCGATCTTCGTCGGCCGCGCGCCGGACAAGCAGAGCGGCTGGTTCGCGGTGCTGTTCTCGGAAAACTGGGCGCTGGTCGGCCGCTTCCGCCGCCTGCTGGCGGTGCTGCTCAATGGCCGCAGCACCATCGTCCGCTTCGCGCCGCCGATCTCGCTGCGTTCCATCATCGACGAAGGCCTGGAGCCGGAACGCACGGTACGCAAGCTGCAGCGCGTGCTGCGCACCCATTTCCGCCGCATCCGTGAATCGGTGATCGGCCCCGACCTGTCGACCCGTCGCCTGCTGGTGGACCAGGTGCTGGCCGCCGAACCGGTGCGCGAAGCGATCGCCGCGCAGGCCAAGCGCGACAATTCGAAGACGGCCGATGCCTGGAAGAAGGCACACGCCTACGCCTGGGAAATCGCCGCGGACTATTCCAGCCCGGTGGTGCGCTCGGCCAGCTTCATGCTCAGCCACGTGTGGAACCGCATCTATGCGGGCGTGCTGGTGCACCACCTGGACAAGTTCAAGGCCGCCGCGCCGGGCCACGAAGTGGTCTACGTGCCCAGCCACCGCAGCCACATGGACTACCTGCTGCTGTCCTACCTGCTGTACGACCGTGGCATCGTGCCGCCGCACATCGTGGCCGGCATCAACCTGAACCTGCCGGTGGTCGGTACCCTGCTGCGCAAGGGCGGTGCGTTCTTCATCCGCCGCTCGATCCGTGGCAACGCGCTGTACTCGGCGGTGCTCAGTGAGTACGTCGCGCAGCTGGTGGCCGGCGGCTACTCGCTGGAGTACTTCGTCGAAGGCGGCCGCTCGCGTACCGGCCGACTGCTGCAGCCCAAGGGCGGCATGATCTCGATGACGCTGCGTGCGTTCCTGCGCCAGCCGCGCAAGCCGGTGCTGTTCCAGCCCATCTACATCGGCTACGAGAAGCTGATGGAAGGCGGCAGCTACCTGGACGAACTGTCCGGCCGGCCGAAGGAAAAGGAATCGATCTGGTCGCTGCTGTGGGGCATCCCGAAGGTGCTCAAGCAGAACTACGGCCAGGTGGTGGTGAACTTCGGCGAACCGATCGCACTGAACGACGTACTGGCCGAGAAGGCGCCGGAGTGGAAGGGCGAGGCGGTGTCCGAGGACGAGAAGCCAGCCTGGCTGTCGACCACGGTGGATACGCTGGCCGAACGCATCCAGGTGCGCATCAACGGCGCTGCCGACGTCAACCCGATCAACCTGCTGGCGCTGGCCCTGCTGTCCACGCCGAAGCACGCGATGGGCGAGGCCGACCTGATCGCGCAGATCGAGCTGTGCAAGACGCTGCTGGTCGAGATGCCGTATTCGGACCGGGTGACGGTGACCCCGCACTCGCCGGAGCGGATCATCGCCCACGCCGAGGAAATCAACGTCCTCACCCGCATCAAGCACCCGCTGGGCGACGTGCTCAGCGTCAGCGGCGATACCGCGGTGCTGCTCAGCTACTTCCGCAACAACGTGCTGCACCTGTTCACCGCCTCGTCGTGGGTGGCCTGCTGCTTCCAGAACAACCGCCGCATGAGCCGTACCGGCCTGGTCCAGCTGGGCCGCACGGTGTACCCGTTCCTGCAGGCCGAGCTGTTCCTGCCGTGGAGCGAAGACGAATTCGCACAGCGCATCGACCAGACCATCAACGTGTTCGTGCGTGAGGGCCTGCTGCAGAACGTCAATGACGACGACGGCGGCATCCTGGCGCGCAACACCGGGCAGACCGACGAGGTGTTCCGCCTGCGTGCGATCGGCCACTCGCTGCAGCAGGCCTTCGAGCGCTACTACATCGCCATTTCGGTGCTGGTGAAGAACGGCCCGGGCGTGCTGGGTGCGGCCGAGCTGGAAAGCCTGTGCCAGCAGGCGGCGCAGCGTCTGAGCCTGCTCTATGCACCGGCCGCGCCGGAGTTCTTCGACCGCACCCTGTTCCGCGGCTTCATCCAGAAGCTGCGCGAACTGCGCCTGGTGTGGCCGGACGAGAACAGCAAGCTGCTGTTCGACGAGCGCCTGGATGCCTGGGCCAAGGACGCCAAGTTCATCCTCGGCCGCGAGCTGCGTCACACCATCGAACGGGTCAGCCCGGAAGCAGCGCGCCCGGACGAGCCGGCGCCGCAGGATTGAAGGCAGCGCCGGGTCCTGCGGCGGGTGTGGACCTTGGTCCACACCTTCCAGCCGTGCCAACCAAGGTTGGCACCCACCAGGACGGTCCTTAGGCCGGTTCGTCGGGAATCTGCAGGCTTTCCAGCCTGGCGATGCAGTCCTTCAACTGCAGCTTGCGCCGCTTCAGGCGCTTGGATTCCAGCTCGTCCTCGCCGTTGGCGGCCATGCGGGTGATCTGTTCATCCAGCAGGCGGTGCTCGGCGCGCAGGGCGGCGAGGCGTTCGACAATCTCGGCGGGGTCGTAGGTATCCACGGCTTCGAGGATACACAGCGATGATGACCGCCGGGAGAGGGGAATCCCGACCCCCGGCCGTGGCCGCTCCGAGCCGTTAGAATGGAGCCCATGAGTGCCGTGATTTCCCTCCCTGATCCCCAGCCGCGCGCCGCCCGCGATCCGCGCGTGGCCGAGCGCGAGCAGCACAAGCTGGCCAAGCGCCTGCGCCGCCAGGTCGGCGAGGCGATTGCCGACTTCGGCATGATCGAGGCCGGCGACAAGGTGATGGTCTGCCTGTCCGGCGGCAAGGACAGCTACACCTTGCTGGACGTGCTGCTGCAGCTGCAGAAGAAGGCGCCGGTGCCGTTCGAGCTGGTGGCGGTGAACCTGGACCAGAAGCAGCCGGACTTCCCCGAGCACGTGCTGCCGGAGTACCTGGCCGGGCTGGGCGTGCCGTACCACATCATCGAGCAGGACACCTATTCGGTGGTCAGCCGGGTCATCCCGGAAGGCAAGACCATGTGTTCGCTGTGCTCGCGCCTGCGTCGTGGTGCGCTGTACAACTACGCCGAGACCCACGGCTTCACCAAGATCGCGCTGGGCCACCACCGCGACGACATGGTGGCCACGTTCTTCATGAACCTGTTCCACCACGCCAAGCTGTCGGGCATGCCGCCGAAGCTGCGCAGCGATGACGGCAAGCATGTGGTGATCCGGCCGCTGGCCTACGTGCGCGAGAGCGACATCGTCGACTACGCGCAGGCACGCCAGTTCCCGATCATTCCCTGCAACCTGTGCGGCAGCCAGGAGAACCTGCAGCGCCGCCAGGTCGGCCTGATGCTGAAGCAGTGGGAGAAGGACCACCCGGGCCGCATCGAGCAGATCGCGCGCGCCATGGGCGAAGTCCGGCCCTCGCAGCTGGCCGACACCACCCTGTTCGACTTCATGGCGCTGGGCCGTCGCGACGACGCGCCGCTGCCTGACGCGCATGCCTGGCTGGCCGGTTCCCCGGCCGACGCCGACGCAGATCCCGAGACGCCCACCGTTTAAGGTCGGTCGCCCTTCCTCTTTGCCATCCGGAATTCCATGTTCTTTCGCAACCTGACGTTCTTCCGTTTCCCGACCACCACCGATTTTTCCGAAGTCGACACGCTGCTGCCGCACGCCCTGCTGAAGCCGGTCGGCGCACTGGAAATGAATTCGCGCGGTTTCATCTCGCCGTTCGGCCGCGAGGAGAAGGAACTGCTCTCCCACCGCATCGCCGAACACCTGTGGTTGACCGTGGGCGGCGAGGACAAGATCCTGCCGGCGGCGGTGGTCAACGACCTGCTCGAGCGCAAGCTGGAGGAAATCGAGGAGAAGGAAGGCCGCCGCCCGGGTGGCCGCGAGCGCAAGCGGATGAAGGACGACCTGCTGCATGAACTGCTGCCGCGCGCCTTCGTGAAGTCCTCGCGCAACGACGCCTTCATCGACCTGCAGCACGGTTACGTGGCGGTGGATACCTCCAGCCGCAAGACCGGCGAGTACTTCATGTCCGACATCCGCGGCCTGCTCGGCAGCTTCCCGGCGATGCCGCTGAACGCCGAAGTCGCGCCGCGTTCGATCCTGACCGGCTGGATCGCCGGCGAGCCGCTGCCGACCGGGCTGAGCCTGGGCGAAGAGTGCGAGATGAAGGACCCGGTGGAAGGCGGCGCGGTGGTCAAGTGCCAGCACCAGGAACTGCGCTGCGACGAGATCGACAAGCACCTGGATGCCGGCAAGCAGGTGACCAAGCTGGCGCTGATCTTCGAGGACAACCTGTCCTTCGTCATCGGCGACGACCTGATCGTGCGCAAGCTGAAGTTCCTCGACGGTGCCCTGGACCAGCTGGAGCATGCCGACGAAGACGGCCGCCGCGCCGAGTTCGACGCCCGCTTCGCCCTGCAGAGCGCCGAGATCCGCCGTCTGTTCCTGTTGCTGGAAGAAGCCTTCAAGCTCAGCAAGGCTGACTGAACAGGCAGCCCGACGGCCGCCGGTCATCCGGTGGCCCGAAGCGGCGCTATGCTGGGCGCATGAGCCGTCTGCTGCGCCGCCTGATCAGCCCGACCCCGCCCGCCACCGTACAGCGCGACACCGTTCGCCTGCGCCTGGAGGATGCCGAGATCGAGGTACTGCGCGTGCGCGATCCGCGTGCGCGCCGCATCAAGCTGAGCGTGGACGAACGCGGCGCGCGCCTGACCCTGCCGCCGCGCGCAAGCCTGGTGATGGGCGAACGCTTCCTGGAACAGCACCGCGACTGGCTGGCACTGCAGCTGCGCCAGTACCAGGGCCATGGCCTGCCGGCACCGCTGCAGCCGGGCGAAGACGGCGTGCTGCCCCTGCGCGGCGAACTGTTGCCGCTGCGCTGGCAGGAAGGCCGCTACGCGCGCCTGGAGATCGACGCGCATGGTGCCTGCGTGCAGTGGCCGACACGTGGTGGTGACGCCACCCTGCGTCGCCTGCTGCGCGAATTCTACGAAGCCCAGACCCGCGCCGACGTCGGCCGCTGGCTGCCGAAGTACCTGCCCACACTGCCGCGCGCACCCAGCCGCCTGCGATTGAAGGTGATGTCCTCGCAATGGGGCTCGCTTGCCCCCGATGGCAGCATGGCACTGGACCTGGCGCTGGTACTGGGCCGCCCTGAGGCGTTCGAGTACGTGCTGGTGCACGAGCTCTGCCACCTGATCCAGCCCAACCACTCGCCCGCGTTCTGGCACGAAGTGGAACAGCGCTTCCCCGCCTGGCGCGAACAGCGCGATTACTTCCAGCTCGAAGGGCGCCGACTGAAGGCGATGCTGCGGCAACTGCTGTAGCGCGCGGGCGCTACAGCAGTTGCCCGCGCATTCTTCCTCTACCCCCGCCTTCGGCGCGCCCCTTCAACAGAAGGGGCTTTCCTCCAGAGAGTGGGCTGGGCAGTCGGGCAGGCCCGACGCTGCACAGAGTCTGCGCAGAGGATGAGCATTCCCCGCCCTGGCAACGCGCCATGGAGCGCGCGCAGCGCGCGACCCGCTCCTGCTCTTCTTTTCTTTCTTCCGTGGTGGGCACACCGGAATCTGTCCGTGGCCGGGCGGGGTGGGTTGCGCAGGGGCGTGAGCCGCATGGATGCGGCGACCGAGCTTACAAGGACGTACTTGCAGCAACCCCTGCGCAATCCACCCCGCCCGGCCAAGCACGGCTTTGCCTTCAGATACCACCCACCACGAGGGGCTCAGCCGTTGGCCGAAATCCTCACCTCGCCCGCAACGCCGCCGCCGCCGCCCAGCGCGCCGCCACCCGCGGCGCCGTAATGCACACCGCCTGGTCGGTCACCGTCGTCACCGCGCGCTCCAGCAGCTGGATATCCGCCTCATGCTGGCGCGCCACGTGCGGATCCTCGAAGAAGATCGCGCGCTGGCAGCGCCCTTCCAGTACCCGGTCGGCAATCTGCGCATCGCCGCCCATCGGGCCGCTCTGGTAGCGCGTCACCCAGGGCGTATCGCTGGGCCAGCCACGGCTCCACGCCAGCTCGTTCAAGCGCTGGCCGGTGGTTCCGGTTGCCACCCGCTCACCGAACCGCGCCAGCACATCGAAGTGCTCATCGGCGAAGGCCAGCATCGCCGGCTTCATCGCATCGTGCGCGATCAGCGCCAGCGTCTGTCCTTCGAACGCATGCAGGTCGTCGGCGCCAGCATCGGCAGCCAGTCCGGCATGGATGCGTTCCACCTCGATCCAGTCGCGCGCGGTGGCCACGGTGGAAATGAAAGGCTTGCCGTGGATCACGCACTGCCGCTTCAGCGCCGTGGCTTCCGGAAACACCGAGGATGGATCGACCGGATCGATCAGGTAGACCGCGCCATCCAGTGTCCGATCCGGCCCCATGCCAACCACCTCGGCCACCAGCTTCATCAAGCCACCCTCGCGACCGTAGGGGTAGCGATGCAGGCCCGCGTATCCGGTCAGGAAGCCCTGACGCTGTATCGCGTCATGGGTGCGGCCGACCGCGTGCAGCGACACGCCCAGCTCGCGCAGGCCGGGTTCGCTGGCGCGCAGCCAGCGGAACAGGGCGGCGCGCGCGTCGTGGTGATGGAGACGGTTGGCAGCCAGGCCGATGCGCATCGAATACTCCGCAGATACGGGTGAAAGCGGCAGTGTATGTCGCCATTCACCTATCTTGGTGTTTTTACAACTTTCTTCATTGCGCCTCGTCCACGTGCCGCTAGCGTAAGAGGCAGCGGTACCGCTGCGCGGCCGTTCATTCCGCCCGCCAGAAGAGGATGCCCATCGTGAACGCCGCTGGCCTGCGTGCCGCCACCGCGGTCGTGGCCGGCCTGCTGTTGCCTGCCCTGGCCGCCGCTGCGGGTTGCAGGACGCCGCTGCGCATTGCCTGGCCCGCCGACCGTGCGCCGTTGTCCTCCAGCGAGCAGGGCCAGCCGCGCGGGCTCAGCGCGCAGTACCTGAAGCTGCTGGGCGCACAGCGACCACTGCAGATGCAGCCATTGCCAACCGCCGCCATCGCCGAGGGAACGGTGCCGCCCGACGTCCAGGCACTGCTGGGCTGGTCGCGCTCGCAGTTGCCGACGGGGTGGGTGGCCAGTGCGCCCTACGTGCAGCTGCCACAGGTCATCGTGCGGCGCCGGGATGCATCGCCGGTGCTGGGCCTGGAGGCGTTGCGCGGAGGCACCGTGGCCAGTCCCGACCCGCTGTCGCTGGTCGGGGCGCTGACCGAACAGGCGCCTGGCGTGCAGCTGTTGCCCCCCGCCCCCATCGACGACGCCCTGTCACTGCTGGGCACGGGCCTGGTCGATGCCGTGGTCGCCAATCTTGGAGAGGTCGAGGCCGCGTTGCGCCACTATCAGGGCGAGCCGCTGGTAATCGCTGCGCCGGCCGGAATCGACGACGCGCCGGTGCTGGCCACCGTGCCCGCCTGCGCCGACGTCATCCCGGTGTTCGAGCGGGCCGTGTCGCAGCTGACCGCGAACGAACGCGCGACGATCCGCACGTCCTGGCTGCCGAACCAGCCGCGACACCCGCCCTCTGCGTCCCCCCTGCGCTGGCTGGTGCCGGCCTCGCTGACCCTGCTGGCGCTCATGCTGGTGTACGCCTTCGGCTACTGGCGCGTGCATCGCGAGAGCGAGCGTCGCCGCGTGGCTGCGCAACGCCTGCAGGAGGTGACCTCGAACCTGCCAGCGGTGGTCTATCAGGTGCGTCGCTCTGCCACCGGCCACTACAGCTTTCCCCAGATCGCAGGCGACGTGCAGGCGTTGTTCGGAATCAGCGTGGAAACCGCCCTGATCGATCATCAGCGCCTGCTGGCAGCGGTTCATCCCGATGATCGCTCGCGGCTGATCGACACCGTCGACGCCGCTGCCCTGGCGCGGGGTCCGATCGATGTCACCTTCCGCACGCGCTCGCCACAAGGCTGGCGCTGGGTCCACTCGCATGGACGGCCGCTGTCCCTGGACAGCGGCGACGTCGAGTGGAGTGGCTACTGGATCGACGTAAGCGGAGTGCAGGCGCGCACCCATGCGCTGGCCGAGGCGCGCCGTGCGGCCGAGCAGGCAGCGCTGGCCAAGGCCCACTTCCTGGCAACCATGAGCCACGAGATCCGTACGCCGATGAGCACCCTGCTGGGCATGCTCGAGCGGTTGGAGGGCAGCGATCTGGATCATCGCCAGCAACAGGTGCTGGTGACCGTGGGTGATGCTGCGCAGATGCTGCGGCAGATCCTGGACGACGTGCTGCACAGCCAACGGCTGCAGGCACTGCCGCTGCAGCTGCGACCCACGAGCGTGGCGGCACTGGTGCGCGCGGTACAGCAGTTGCTGATGCCGGTGGCGGCCAGCCGGGGCCTGCATCTGCGGATCCAACTTGATCCGGAATTGCAGGCCGGATCGCTGGCCGACGGCCTGCGCCTGCGCCAGATCCTGTTCAACCTTGCCGGCAACGCGCTCAAGTTCACCGAGCATGGCGGCGTGGATCTGCAGGTGCAGGTGCTGCAGCAGCACGATGGCGGCCAACGTCTTCGCCTGCAGGTCAGTGACAGCGGGGTGGGCATCAGCCCGGAACGGCAACAGGCGGTGTTCGCTGCCTATACCCAGGCCGAGGCATCGACAACGCGCCGTTTCGGCGGCAGCGGCCTGGGCCTGGCGATCTGCCGTGAACTGGCTGCATCGATGGAAGCAGAACTGTGCCTGCGCAGCGCGCCAGGCAAGGGCACCACCGTGTGGCTGGAACTGGATCTGGACGCCTGTGAGTTGCCTGCCGAGGCATTGCCGCTTCCGGCAGAGGCGGCGCGGCCACTGTCGTCGGCCCGGGTGCTGGTAGCTGAAGATCACCCCACCAACCTGCATCTGCTGGAGCAGCGCCTGCATGATCTGGGTCTGCAGGTGCACGCCTGCACCGATGGTCGCCAGGCCTTCGAGGCCTGGCAGGCGCGGGCGTTCGACCTGGTCATCACCGACTGCCACATGCCGCACATGGATGGCTTTGCCTTGGCACGGGCCATCCGCGCCGACGCCTGCGCGGTTCGCGCGCAGGTCCCGATCATCGCGCTCACGGCCAGCGCGCTGGATCGCACCCGCGAGGCCTGCCGCGAAGCGGGCATCGATCATTTCCTGGCCAAGCCGGTGGCGGCGCCGGAACTGCGGGGCTTGCTGGCCGTGCTGCTGGCGCCGGAATCAGTGCGCCAGTAGGCGGATGATGCTGGCGGCGGCGTCGCGGCCTTCGGCCACGGCGGTCACCACCAGGTCGGCGCCACGCACTGCGTCACCGCCGGCGAACAGGCGCGGGTGCGCGGTCTGGAATGGCAGGCGGTCCTTGCCGCCAGCCACGATGCGGCCGTTGGACCGGCCTTCCACGCCGTGCTCGGCCAGCCACGCCGGCACGGTTGGCGAGAAGCCGAAGGCGATGATCACCACGTCGGCCTCCAGCAGCGATTCGCTGCCGTCGATCGGCACCGCATTCTGGCGGCCATTGGCATCGGGCTCACCCAGCCGGGTTTCGACCACGGTCACGCCGATCACCTCATCGTCGGCGCCGGCTTCGATCGACAGCGGCTGGCGGTTGAACAGGAAGCGCACGCCTTCCTCGCGCGCATTGGCCACTTCGCGCGCGCTGCCGGGCATGTTGGCTTCGTCGCGGCGGTAGGCACAGGTGACCTTGGCCGCGCCCAGCCGCACCGCGCTGCGCACGCAGTCCATGCCGGTATCACCGCCGCCCAGCACCACCACGCGCTTGCCGTTGAGGTCGGGCAGGGCGATGCTGTCTTCCCAGCCGGCAATCGGCCGGCCCTTCGGATCATCGCCGCCGACGATGCGGCTGTTCTGCACCAGGAACGGTAGTGCCGGCAGCACGCCCTTCAGGTCCTGGCCGTCGAGGCCACCGTCGGTATAGCGGTAGGCACCGGTACCGACGAACACCGCATCGTGGCTGTCCAGCAGCTGCTGCACGCTGAGGTCACGGCCGATCTCCACACCGAGGCGGAACTGCACGCCCATGCCCTCGAGCACTTCGCGGCGGCGGTGGATCACATCCTTGTCCAGCTTGAAGCTGGGAATGCCGAACTGCAGCAGGCCGCCGATCTGCTCATAGCGGTCGTAGACCACGGCGGCAATGCCGGCGCGCGCCAGACGGTCGGCACAGGCCAGCCCGGCCGGGCCGGCGCCGATCACCGCCACGCTGCGGCCGGTCGGCTGCACCGCGCCCAGGTCCGGGCGCCAGCCCGTGGCCAGCGCGGTATCAACGATGTACTTCTCGACCGCGCCGATGGTGACCGCACCGAACTCTTCCAGCGTGCAGCTGCCCTCGCACAGCCGGTCCTGCGGGCAGACCCGGCCGCACACTTCCGGCAGCGGGTTGGTGCTGTGGCACAGCGTGGCCGCTTCGTGGATGCGGTTTTCCTGCACCAGCTGCAGCCACTGTGGAATGGCGTTGTGCACCGGGCACTTCCAGCTGCAGTAGGGGTTGCCGCAGTCCAGGCAGCGACCGGCCTGGTACTGGGCATCTTCCTTACCGAACTTGCCGTACAACTCACCCCAGTCGCCGGACGTGCGCAGTTCCACCGGAATGCGCTGCGGCATGGTGCGGGGCAGGTCGAGGAACTGGAAGGCGTGCTTGCGGCTCATGGCGGGCTCTGTGGTGTTTTGCGGTTGCCGGCCAGCGGCCGGCACTACGTGGTCCTGGGTTGCCGGCCAGCGGCCGGCACTACCGTTACGCGGCGCGTCGCAGGGTTTCGGTCAGCGACTCGATGCTGGCGGCCTTCGGTTTGACCAGCCAGAACTTGCCGATGTAATCGCGGAACTCGTCCAGGATCTGCTGCGCCCAGATGCTGCCGGTCAGCTCGCGGTGGCGGCCGATCAGGCGGTGCAGGTGCTGGCGGTAGTTCTCGAAGCCCTCGGCGGAGACGCGATGGATGTCGATCAGCTCGTGGTTGTAGCGGTCGACGAAATCGCGGTCGACGTCCAGCACGTAGGCCAGGCCACCGGTGAAGCCGGCACCGAAGTTGAGGCCGACCTTGCCCAGTACCAGCACCACGCCATCGGTCATGTACTCGCAGCAGTGGTCACCGGCACCTTCCACCACCGCCAGCGCGCCGGAATTGCGTACCGCGAAACGCTCGCCGGCGCGGCCAGCGGCGAACAGCTCGCCACCGGTGGCGCCGTACAGGCAGGTGTTGCCGATGATCGCGGTGCTGCGCGCTTCGAAGCGCGCGCCACGCGGCGGGCGCACCACCAGGCGGCCGCCGGCCATGCCCTTGCCGACGTAGTCGTTGGCTTCGCCTTCCACTTCCAGATGCAGGCCGCCCACGTTGAACGCGCCGAAGCTCTGCCCGGCGCTGCCACGGAAGCGCAGTTCCAGCGGTGCCTCGGCCATGCCCTGGTTGCCGTGCGCGCGCGCCACCGCACCGGCCAGTCGCGTGCCGATGCTGCGGTCGGTGTTGTGGATCAGGAAGCGATGCTCGCCGCCACGCTTGTGCTCAATGGCCGGCGCCAGCAGGCCGTCCATCTGCGTGGCCAGGCTGTCCGGCGATTCGTACAGGCGCTGCGCGGCGCAGTGGCTGCCCTCGTAACGGGCATCGGCCAGCAGGCGCGACAGGTCCACGCGCACGCCGTCACGCGGCGCGGCCTCGATCTGCCGCAGCAGGTCGGTACGGCCGACGATCTCTTCCAGCGAACGTGCACCCAGGTACGCCAGCCAGCCGCGCACTTCCTCGGCCAGCAGGCGGAAGAAGTTCTCCACGCGTTCGGGCTGGCCGGTGAAGTGGTTCTCGCGCAGGCGCTCGTCCTGGGTGGCCACGCCGGTGGCGCAGTTGTTGAGGTGGCAGATGCGCAGGTACTTGCAGCCCAGCACGATCATCGGCGCGGTGCCGAAGCCGAAGCTGTCCGCGCCCAGCAGCGCGGCCTTGACCACGTCCAGGCCGGTCTTCAGGCCACCATCGGTCTGCAGCAGGGTGCGCCCGCGCAGGTCGTTGGCCAGCAGCGCCTGGTGCGCTTCGGCCACGCCCAGTTCCCACGGCACGCCGGCGTAGCGGATCGAGCTGACCGGCGAAGCACCGGTCCCGCCGTCGTGGCCGGAGATGGTGATCAGGTCGGCACCGGCCTTGACCACGCCGGCGGCGATCGTACCCACGCCGGCATGGCTGACCAGCTTCACCGACACCAGCGCGGTCGGGTTGACCTGCTTGAGGTCGTAGATCAGCTGCGCCAGGTCTTCGATCGAATAGATGTCGTGGTGCGGCGGCGGCGAGATCAGGCCGATCCCAGGCCGGGCATAGCGCAGGCGCGCGATCAGTTCGTTCACCTTGTGGCCCGGCAGCTGGCCGCCCTCGCCGGGCTTGGCGCCCTGCGCGACCTTGATCTGCAGCACTTCGGCGTTGACCAGGTATTCGGCGGTGACGCCGAAGCGGCCGGAGGCCACCTGCTTGATCTTGCTGCGCTTTGCGGTGCCATAGCGGGCGGGATCCTCACCGCCTTCGCCGGAATTGCTGCGGCCGCCGAGGCGGTTCATGGCAATCGCCAGTGCCTCGTGCGCTTCAGGTGACAAGGCGCCCAGGCTGATCGCTGCGGTATCGAAGCGCGGGAACAGGGTACTGGCCGGCGCCACCTGGTCCAGCGGTACCGGCGTGGCCGCCGGCACCAGTTCCAGCAGGTCGCGCAGCGCCGACGGCGGCCGTGCATGCACGGCATCGCAGTACTGCTGCCAGGCACGCGGGTCACCGCTGCGCGCCGCGCGCTGCAGGGTGGTGACCACGTCCGGGTTGTACATGTGGTACTCGCCGCCGTGCACGTACTTCAGCAGGCCGCCCACGTCCACGTCCTGCTGCGCGTCCCAGGCCTGCGCGCACAGCTCGCGTGCGTCGGCATCCAGGCGCGCGAAGCCAGCGCCACCGATGCGCGAGGCGGTATCCGGGAAGCACAGGTCCACCACTTCCGGTTCCAGGCCGATGATCTCGAACAGCTGCGCGCCGCGGTAGCTGGCCACGGTACAGATGCCCATCTTCGAGATGATCTTCGACAGGCCCTTGTAGACACCCTTGCGGTAGCGGCGGCCGATCTGCGACTGCTCACCGCCCTTGCTCAGCTTGAGGATGCCGCGGCGGCCCAGGTCGAACAGGGTCTGGTAGGCCAGGTACGGGTATACCGCGGTGGCGCCGAAGCCGAGCAGGCAGGCCATGTGGTGCGGGTCGCGCGCGGTGCCGGTCTCGACGATGAGATTCACGTCGCAGCGCAGGCCCAGCCGCGACAGGTGGTGGTGGATGGCACTGGTGGCGAGCAGCGCGTGCACCATCGGCCGCCCGGCCACCGGGTAGCGGTCTGACAGCAGCAGCATCACCATGCCATCGCGCGCGGCCTGTTCGGCCTCGGCACAGATGCGCTCGATGCCGGCGCGCAGGCCCTCGTCCTCGCTGTAGGACAGGTCAAGCAGGCGGTTGGCCTGCACGTACTGCTCCATCTTCAGCAGCTGGCGCAGCTTGCGCTGGCTCAGCACCGGCGAGTTGAGGATGACGTGGTTCACCGTCTCCGGGCCGGCATGGAAGATGTTGGTCTCCTTGCCGAGCTGGGTGGACAGGGACATCGCGCAGTCTTCGCGCAGCGGATCGATCGGCGGGTTGGTGACCTGCGCGAAGGCCTGGCGGAAATAGTCGTACAGCGGGCGGCTGCGCTGGCTCAGCACGGCCATCGGCGTGTCATCGCCCATCGAGCCAGTGGCTTCCTGCTCGGTCTCGGCCAGCGGCCGCAGCACCTGCTCCACTTCCTCGCTGCTGAGCTGGTAGAGCTTGTGGTAGCTGCGCAGGGTGGCTTCGTCGAACGGCTCTTCCACCAGCGACGGGTCGATCAGTTCGGTCTGCAGGTAGGTCACGCCCTGCTGCAGCCACTGCTTGTACGGCGCGCGGCCACGGTTGATGCGGTCGACCGCATCGGAGTCGAGCAGGTCGCCGCGCTTGAGGTCGATCGCGATCATCTCGCCCGGGCCGAGCTTGCCCTTGCGCACCACGCGCTCGGTTGGCACTTCCCACACGCCGGCTTCGGAGGCGACCAGGAAGTGGCGGTCGGCGGTCAGCATCCAGCGCGCCGGGCGCAGGCCGTTGCGGTCCAGCGTACACACCGCATAGCGGCTGTCGCAGGCGACGATGCCGGCCGGGCCATCCCACGGCTCGCTGTTCAGGCCGTGGAACTCGTAGAACGCGGCCAGGTCCGGGTCCTTGAACTCCAGCGACTGGGTGGCGGGCGGCACCAGGATGCGCAGCGCCTGGATCAGCTCCATGCCACCGGCGACCATCAGCTCCAGCATGTTGTCCAGGCTCTGCGAATCCGAACCGTGCATGGAGATGACCGGGTCGAATTCACCAATATCGAAGCGCGGCGTCTTCCACACCTTGCTGCGCGCCTGCGCCCAGCGACGATTGCCCTCGATGGTGTTGATCTCGCCGTTGTGGGCGAGCATGCGGAACGGGTGGGCGAGCGGCCAGCGCGGCAGCGTATTGGTCGAGAAGCGCTGGTGGAACACGATCGCGCTGGAGGCCAGCTCGCGGCGCTGCAGGTCCGGGAAGAAGCGGCTGAGCTTGTCCGGCAGCACCATGCCCTTGTAGCTGATCGCATCCGGGGTGAGGGTGGTGACGTAGAAGTCGGCGTGTTCGCGCAGCGGCTGTTCGCTGCGGCGACGGGCCAGGAACAGCGCCAGTGCGAAGCCGGCATCATCCTGGCCAACCCCGGCATCGACGAACACCTGCTCGATGCGCGGCAGCGTGTCGCGCGCCAGTTGGCCGCAGACGCTGTCGTCGGTCGGTACCTCGCGCCAGCCAGCGACCTTGCAGCCCACCGCTTCCACCTGCGCCTGCAGCTGCGCGCGGCAGGCCTGCGCCGCGTCGGCGTCATGCGGCAGGAATACCAGGCCGGCGGCGAAACGCGCGGCGGTGGTGATGCCGGCTTCGCTGGCCAGCAGTTTCAGGAACGCATCGGGGCGGCGCAGCAGCAGGCCGCAGCCATCACCGGTCAGGCCATCGGCGGCGACACCGCCACGGTGGGTCATGCGCGAAAGCGCGGCGATGGCGGTATCAACCAACAGGCGCGATGGTTGATCGTCGAGCTGGGCGACCATGCCAAATCCACAGGCATCGCGCTCGGAGCGCGGGTCGTAAAGCCCTTGGCGGTTGCGGGGGGCCATCTCTACCTCGATGCGTATAGGGTTGGCGGCGACACTCGTCCCCGCTCATTCCCTGGAGCGCATCGTGAGGCCACCGGATGCCTCGACTAGATCACAGGTTGCTGCAACGCCGCAATACACGGTTGCAGGTGCAACGGAACGCGCCGGCAACCCAGTGCCGGCGCGGGGCGGGACTCAGCCGCAACGCACGCCGCTGACGGCGCCCTTGTCGTCCACTTCGATGTTCAGGCGGTCGCCGAGGAACTCCATCGTGGCCACATCATTGGGCTTGAGCACGCGCACCTGGCTGGCACCTGCATCTTCCTGTGCCTGCTTGCCGAGGGCATCGGTGTAGGCCTGGCCGACCAGGCTCTGTACCTGGCTGGCATCGCAGGTGCCGACCGGCGGAGCCTCGGTGGCCTTGCCGGCGTCGTCGGCCGGTGCCTTGGCTGCTTCGGCGGCCTGCTGGGCGTGGGCGGTGGCCGAATCCTGTTCATCCAGCGCCGGTGCCTGGCAGGCGGTCAGGGCCAACACGGCCGGCAGCAACAGGGCGGAGAGCGAACGGGCGCGAATCGGGAACGACATCATGACTCCGGAAGGGGTTGTGAAGACCCGAGCATAGCGGCGAACCGGCCCTCACGTGTTTGTCTTGTGTTATCGACAGGATCGCGGCATGGCGACGGCGACACTGGAGACATGCCAACTCCCTCCACCCCCGAACGACAGGCAGCGCGCGCGGCCGGCCTGCGCTATGTCGACGACACCCAGCCGGGCATCAGCCGGCGCCGCGCCGGCAAGGGCTTCAGCTACCGCGATGCTGATGGCCACGCGATACGCGACGCCACCACCCTGCAACGCATCCGCGCACTGGCGATCCCACCGGCCTACACCGCGGTGTGGATCTGCGCCCATGCCAACGGCCACCTGCAGGCCACCGGTCGTGATGCGCGCGGTCGCAAGCAGTACCGTTACCACCCCGATTGGGCCAGGGAGCGCGATGCCGGCAAGTTCGACCGCATCATCGCCTTTGGCGAGGCGTTGCCTACGCTGCGGCGGCGGCTGTCGCGGGATCTCAAGCGCCCCGGTTTCCCGAAGGAGAAGGTGCTGGCCATGGTGGTCGCGCTGTTGGCGGACACGCTGGTGCGGGTCGGCAATGAGACCTATGCGCAGCAGAACCGTTCGTTTGGACTGACCACACTGCGAAACCGGCATCTGGAGCTGCTGCGCGGTGGCCGCGTGCGCATGCGCTTCCGTGGCAAGTCCGGGCAGCTGCAGGAGGTCACCGTGGGCGACCGCAGGCTGGGGCTGCTGGTGCGGCGGCTGCAGCAGCTGCCGGGGCAGGCCCTGTTCCAGTACCGCGATGACGACGGTGCGCTGCAGCCGGTCGACTCCGGCGCGGTGAACGACTACCTGCGCGAGGTGATGGGCGAGGACTTCACTGCCAAGGATTTCCGCACCTGGGGCGGGACGGTTGCGGCGGTGCAGGCGTTTGCCGCCACCGAACTGCCGGAACCGGCCAGCCAGCGCGCGCTGGCGCAGGCGCAGCGCGCGGTGGTGTGCGAAGTGGCGTCGCTGTTGGGCAATACCCCGGCGGTGTGCCGCAAGGCCTATATCGACCCCTGCGTGTTCGCCGGCTGGGAGCGCGGCGAACTGGCCACGCTGGCCGGCCTGCGTGGGCCGCGCCAGTGGGAACAGGCGACCCTGCGCGTGCTGCGCAGGGCGCGCCGGCTCAGCCGCAGTAGATCGCGGTGATGTTGTTGGTGCGGCCCTTTTCGATGGTCAGACGGTCGCCGCCTTCGCTGGCCGGCGGCACACGCGGGCCGTCGTGGCGCAGTACCCGTACGTGCAGGCTGTCGCTGTCCACCCGTGCGCGTGCGACGGTGGCGTCCGACGCGGCCAGACCAAGTGCGCCGCGCACCCTGTCGCTGTGGCACTGGCCGGAAATCACACCGTCGATCGGCTGTACCTGGGCCACCGGTGTGCTGCTGCAGGCGGCGAGGGCAAAGCAGACGGCGGCGGTGGCGATGGCGTGCTTCATGGAGGCGTTCCTTGTGTGATTGCGTGCAGGGTGCGACGGCGCACGTGGTGGCGGAATGAATGCCGTGCACATCATGGACACGGCGCGCTCACTGCCGCCAACAGCAGGGGTGGAGACACTGCAGGAGCGGCGGATGCCGCTCCCGCTACTGCGGCGCATGCGCCCGGTAGTGCCGGCCGCTGGCCGGCAATCCCATCCCCCCTCGAGGAGACCTGCATGGCCACCACCAGGAAAACCCCCGCCCGCCGCAAAGCCTCACCCAAGGTGCGCAAAGGCAGCACTGCAACCAGGACCATCGCCGACCCCGATCGCCCGCGCGTGGTGAAGACTGCAACCCGCAAGGCCGCCGCCAGCGATCCCCGCGCCGCCCGCGTTGCGGCACGGCAGCGGCGCCTGCAGGACCAGGAGAAGGCCAAGGACGCCCGCGCGGCCAAGAAGGCAACCAAGAAGGCAACAAAGAAGACCGCGACCCAGGCCGGAGCACGACGCCAGCCGGAGGCGATGCCGGCGCAGCAGCTGGCCAAGCCCGGGCACGAACACGAACTGGAGCTGGCGCCGCGTTTCCTTGCACCCGACTACACCGGTAGCGGCAAGCTGCAGGGCATGCGTGCGATCGTCACCGGTGGCGATTCCGGCATCGGCCGCGCGGTGGCGGTGCTGTTCGCACGCGAAGGTGCCGACGTGGCCGTGCTGCACCTGGACGAGGCCGAGGACGCGGACATCACCCGCCAGCACGTGGAGCGCGAAGGCGGTCGCTGCGTGGTGATCGCCGGTGACGTGCGCGATCCGCGCTTCTGCGACAAAGCGGTGAAGCAGGTGGCCAAGGCGTTCGGCGGCATCGATATCCTGGTCAACAACGCCGCGTTCCAGCTGCACTGCGAGCGGCTGGAAGACCTGGAAGACGCGCACCTGCAGGAGACCCTGCAGACCAACATCGGCGGGTACATCCAGATGGCGCGCGCGGTGCTGCCGCATCTGGGCGAGGGCGCCAGCATCATCAACACCGGTTCGGAAACGGGAATCTTCGGCAGCAAGGCGCTGATCGATTACTCGGCGACCAAGGGCGCGATCCACGCGTTCACCAAATCGCTGGCCAGCCAGCTGCTGCCGCGCGGCATCCGGGTCAACTGCGTGGCGCCGGGGCCGGTATGGACGCCGCTCAACCCGGCCGACAAGCCGGCGCAGGACGTGGCGGAATTTGGCAAGGACAGCGACATGGGCCGGCCTGCACAGCCCGAGGAACTGTCGCCGGCCTACGTGTTCCTGGCCTCGCCGGCCTGTGCCAGTTACATCAGCGGGGTGATCCTGCCGGTGATGGGCGGGCCACGAGGGTGAACAGCACTACGGCGTGGCGCCTGCTGAACGGGGCTTCGCGCAGGTGTGTGGCGTGTGTCAACGGCTGCGCCGGTGCGGTGGGGTAGGCTGGACTCCCATACCGATCACGTTCAGGGAAAGATCATGCCGGAGATGGATATCAACGCAGCGGCCGATGAAGTCGTCGCCCTGTTGCGGCAGAACGATGCCCGTGGCGCGGCCGCCCGCCTGGCGGCCCTGCACAACGGCCAGCGTGCGGTGGTGCAGGAATCGCTGGATCGCTACATCGCGGCGCGGGGCGCCACCGAGCTTGAGGCGCTGCGACGGAGCGGTGGCGTATCCGCCACCGACGCGGCCACGGTCAACCCGATGCTGGATCGCCTGAGCGAGGCGACGCGCCCACCGCGCATGCCCGACGCCGCGGAGACTGCGGGCCTGAGCCAGGCCCAGCAGTACGACGTGTATGGCAGCATCGTGGCCCAGCGCGGCAACGCCGCGGCGAACGATGCGATGGCCACGCAGGATCGCGTGGTGCTGGGGCTGCGCGACGAGAACCGCACCACCGAGGCGCGAGGACGTGGTGTCTACGACGACCGCATCGTGGTGCTGTGGAAGGATGCGCAGGGCCACGGCCATGTGCGCGAGTTCAACCAGGCCACGACAGAACCGACCGCCCAGTACGACGGACACGCCAAGACCACGCCACGCAGCCCTGGCTTCGGCAACGTGGCGCCGCGTACCAAGACCGAGGGCGAGGACGTCAACGGCGACCGGGTCAAGGATCTTGGACGGTTGGGCGAAGGCACCACCGAGATGCGCGCGACCACGCATCCGCGCAACGGCCATCCCGATGAGTTCGCGCTGCGTCCTTCGCAGGACGCGATCACTGCGGGTGCCGGACGGGTGGAGCGCGACAGCAATGGCGATGGCTGGTTCGATGCGCGCGATACCCAGGGCGTGCAGGACCTCAACGACACCTTCAAGATCCATCGTGGCAGCCGGTCCAATACCGATTCGGCGGGCTGCCAGACCATTGGCGGCGGTGAGTACGACGACTTCGTGGCGACGGTACGCGGCACGCCTGGGCAGAACCGTTGGCAGTACGTACTGACCTCGGTTGCGCCGGGACAGGCACGTGAGCTGGGGCAGGACGTGCCGCTCGCGACCCATGACGATCCCCGCCAGCCGCAGCATCGCGACCATGCCCTGCAGCAGCAGATCAGCACGCACCTGCAGGCCTTGGGCGGGCGCTACGCCGAGCACGCCGATGACTACAGCCTGGTGATGCTGCGCGAAGCGAAGGCCGCAGGCATCACCCGGGTCGACCAGATCGTGGCCAGCAATCCCAGTGGCGGCCGCGCTGCGGGTGAGACACTGTTCCTGGTGCAGGGTAGTCCGGGCGATCCGGCGGCCGTGCGCGCAGGCGTCAACGCAGCCGAGGTGCGCGAGACTGCGGTGGAAACCAGCCTGCGCCAGCTGCAGCAGCAAGCGCGCGAACAGGGTGCGCCCGTGCCCGCGCCGGCACAGCAGCACGAAGCACCCGCGATGGGAGGACGTTGAAGGATGGTCCGTCTACCCTTGATGTCCGGTTTGCCGTGGGTGTTGCTGCTGGCGTGCAGCGCATGCGCACCCGTCGGGGAGCACGCCGTGCCGGTCGAACCCGCTGCGAAACCTGAGGCGAAACCGGAGACCTTGCCTGCGCAGGCAGGAACCACTGAACGCGGATTGCCTGCATTGCCGGAAGCTTCCGGCAGCGCCCATCCCGGCGGCCGCTACGCTGCACTGCCCGAACCGGCCAGGCGGGTGCTGGCGCAGTTGAAGTGCAACGTGGAGAGTGCCGGCAATGCGCAGGTGCTTTCCATTCCCGCGCAGGGTGGCCAGCAGGATTTCATGGTCACCGATCGCAGCGGACCGCGTTTCCGCTACTGGATGCGCTCGTTCTCCAGCAGTGGCGGTACCACCGGATATCTCGTGCAGCTGCAGGACTGCCCAGCAACCACCACGGGCATGCGCGCCTACATCGCGCAGGGAGCCGCACCGCTGCAGGATGTCACCGCGACGTTGCTGGCGCAGGCCGAGCTGCCTGATGCGGCGACGATGACGGCTTACCAGGACAGGGGCGCGGGCGATCTGTTCGCCTTCATCGGGCAGCTGGACAAGGTGCCGGTGGTGCGCTGGGTGGCCGAAGCCGACCCCGAGCAGCCATTGGCCGACGCTGCGCGCAGCTTCGACCATGGCAATGCCATCCACGGCGGTTTCCTGCGCTGGAACCAGGATCACTTCGAAGTGGCCAGGACCGTGCCGGCCGGGCTATGGCCCTGCGATGACAGCCCGTTATTGCCGTGCAGGGGCGACCCGTTCGTGACTGGGCGTTGAGGCATCGCGCGCATAGAAATCGGCAATGCGTGGAATGAACTGCTGCGGATTGGCACCGACAAGATTGGTCAGCACCACCACCGCCACACCGCGCTCGGGATAGACCACGAACGCCGAGCGCGCACCGCCGATACCGGCCACCTGAAGGTCGGGCGATGCGCGCAGTACCGGCCAGCCTCCCGCCCACGGGCCGGCACGGCCATCCGCCAGGCGCTCTGCGCTCCACATCCGCCGTAGGGCGGTCTCCGGCAGCAGGCGGCCTTCGGTCAGCGCGACCAGCCAGCGCGCGGTGTCGTCGGCGGTGGTGAGGATGCCGCCACCGGCCCACAGCGAAGGCGGTATGTCGTAGAACCAGTGCGACAGGCGGGACGGTGCATCCGCAGCGTCGGTGGCACGCGGGGCCAGGCTGTACATCGTCGCCGCATCCGGAATCAGGTCGTAGCTGTCGCCGAAGGTGGTGCGGGCCATGCGCGCGCTGCTGAACTGGCCGGTGGCGAGGAAACGTTCGTAGGGCATGCCGGATTGCTTCGCGATGATTCGTGCCAGCAGTACGTAGTTGGTCTGGTTGTAGGCGAAGCGCTGCCCGGGTTCGGCTTCGACCGGCAGCGCAGTGACGGCCGCCCACGCCTGCGCTTCTGAGCCACCGCCCAGCAGTCCCTTCGCATCAAGGATGTCCGGAAGGCCGGACGTGTGCGCCAGCAGCTGGTGTACGCGTACGTCGCGCCACGCTGGCGGAAGATCATCCAGGTAGCGCGAGGCCGGCGCGTCCAGATCCAGCTGCCCCTGCTGGGCCAGCTGCGCGGCGGCCACGCCGGTGAACGCCTTGGTGGCCGAATTGAGCGGGAAACGGGTGTCGCGCGAGGCAAGCACACCGTTCTCCACGTTGGCCAGCCCGTAGGCCTCGGACAACACCGTCTGCCCGTCCTTGACCACCGCGATCTGCAATCCCGGGATGCGCTGCTCCAGCATGATCTGGCGGATCAGGCGGCGGGTCTGGTCGTTGGCTTGGTCCTGGCTGGCAGAGACGGCGGCGAAGGGCAGTGCACTGATGAGCATGAGCAGGACTCGGAGCATTGGGCGGGACATGCGGAATTCCAGCGGGGCGTTGCGGATCGGATGCAGCGGGCGGGTCAAAGGTTTAAGCGCTCGGTGGTGCCTACCGTTCGTCGGCCCATGACTTCCGGGGGGTTGACTACAGTTGTCGTCAAGCTGACAGTGACGACACGTGTAGTCAAGGGAGTGGTGTCATGCGTGGCAAGACCATCGGGGACCAGGAACTGGCCCTGCTGCAGTACATCGATGAACATGCGCCGGCCAGCGTCGGCGAGGTTGCCAGTGGCTACGGCGAGGCCCGCGGCCTGGCCCGTTCCACCGTGCTGACGATGATGGAGCGGCTGCGGGCGAAGGGGTATCTTCAGCGCCGGCAGCAGGACGGCGTCTACCGCTACCAGGCCACCCGTGGCCCGCAGAGCGTGCTGCAGGGTGCCGTGGCCCAGTTCGTCGACAACACCCTGCAGGGCTCGGTGTCGCCGTTCGTGGCCTACCTGTCGCAGCGCCAGCAGGTCAGCGACAACGAGCTGGCCGAGCTGGAAGCGCTGGTCGCCCAACTCCAATCGCGTCGCCACGAGGGCTGAGCCATGGACACCACGATGCTGATTCCGATGCTGGAACGGTTGGGCTGGACCAGCCTGCAGACCGTGCTGCTGGTGGCGCTGGTGTACGGCCTGTGCCGCGCGCTGCCGTCGCTGTCGGCGGCGACCCGCTGCCGCCTGTGGTGGCTGGTCTCGCTGCAGGCCGTGCTCGGCCTGTTCTGGAGCCAGCCGTTGCAGTTGGCCTGGCTGCCGGCGCCGCAGGCGGTGGCGATGACCGCGACCGACGTGGCCGCTGACATCGTCTACCCGCTGGCCCCGGAGGCCTCTGCGCAGTTGCTGGCCGCGATGCCGCTGCCCACGGCCGAAGTACCGGCAGTTGCATGGTGGGCGGTCGCACTCGCCGCGCTGTGGCTGTCCGGCGTGCTGATGATGGCGCTGCGCACCTTCGGTGAGTGGCGCCGCTGCCGCGCACTGCTGGCTGCGGCGTATCCCTGCGAGGACGAGGCGCTGGTGCAGGCCCTGCAGCTGGCCTCCGATGCCCACGGCGTGCGCCGTGCGCCGCGGCTGTGGATGAGCACGCAGGTGGACGCACCGCAGCTGGTCGGGCCGTTCCGCCCGGTGCTGCTGCTGCCGGCCGGCGACAACGTCCTGCAGGGCGATGCGCTGGACCTGGCACTGACCCACGAACTGCAGCACCTGCAGCGCCGTGACCTGCAATGGGGCCTGCTGCCCGCGCTGGCCCAGCACCTGTTCTTCTTCCACCCGCTGCTGCGCCTGTCGGTGCGCGAATACGCGCAGGCCCGCGAGGAAGCCGTGGATGCGGCGGTGGTCGGCCAACATGGCGCCAGCCGCCAGGCCTATGGCCGCCTGTTGCTGCAGCTGGGCGTGGCCCCGCAGCCGCATCTGGGCGTGGCCAGCGCCGCACCGAGCACCACCAGCCTCAAGCGTCGCCTGCTTTCGCTGCAGTCGCACCGGTCCTGCCCGCGTCTGCTGGCGGTGGCGCTGACCGCTGTGGTGGTGGTGGTGGGCGTGGCGCCGATGCGGCTGGTCGCAGCGCCGGTGCCGCCGGCCCCGCCCGCACCTCCAGCCGCCCCGAAGGCCGTGGTGCCGCCCCCGCCGAAGGCTCCGGAAGCACCGCCCGCACCAGCCTCGGCCGCGCGCGTTCCGGCCGAGCCGGTGGCTCCCGCACCGCCCGCAGAACCGGCCGATATGGAAGAACCCTCCGGTCCTGACGATGCCGATGTGGCCTATGTCGACGATGCCGCTGGCATGGATGAGGACCATGACGGCACCACCACCACCTCCTCCATCACGACCTACGGTCGCCTCGATCTGGGCAAGTCGCCCCGGGAGGCCTTCGTGCTGGTCGATGGTGATTCGACCTTCGCCAACGGCGGCATGGACGACGTGATGGTGGCCCGCAGGCAGCTCGGCAAGGGCCCGGCGCTGTGGTTCCGCCAGGGCGACAAGCGCTATGTGGTGCGCGACCCGATGCTGATCCAGACCCTGCAGCGTGCCTACAGCGGCGCCGCAGACCTGGGTCGCCAGCAGAGCGAACTGGGCCGCCAGCAGAGTGCGCTGGGCCGCCAGCAGGGCGACCTGGGCAAGCAGATGGGTGAGATGGGGCGTCTGCAGGGTGAAGAGGCGCGCCGCCTGGCACTGGCCGCAGCGGAGGCCGCGCGCAGTGCGATGGCCGCGCATGACATCAACCGCGAAGCGGCGGCCGAAGCGGCGAAGGCGGCGCGGGGCGCGACCAACGACGCGGCGGTTGCACGTGAGGCCGCACGTGAGGCTGCCGCCGAGGCGCGTCGTGCGATGCAGGAAGTGGACAACGAAACCGCGCGTGCCAGCCGCACCCGCGCCATGCAGCGTCTGGCCAGCCAGCAGTCTGAACTGGCCAACCGCCAGGCGGCGCTGGGCAGCCAACAGGCCGCGTTGGGCGAGCGCCAGGCACGCGTGCATGCGCAGGCATCGCAGCAGGCGCAGCAGGTGATTGCGCGCGCACTGGCCAGTGGCAAGGCCGAGCGACTCTGATCGGTAGTGCCGGCCGCTGGCCGGCAATGGGGGGTGCCGGCAAGCGGCCGGCACTACCCTGGGAACATCAACCGCAGCTGGCGCGCTCGATGCGGTTCTGCGCATCCACCTGCACGGTCACGCGGTCCTGGCGGAAGTCCATGGTCACCGCCATGCCCGGCTTGACCACCCGTGCATTGCGCGCACCGCTGTCAGCCACCAGTTTCTTGATCGTGGCTTCGTCGGCGGTCCTGCCGGTGAAGGCGTCCAGCGCCTCCGGTTTGCATTCGTGCGCGGCATCGGCCACGGGCGCTGGCGCGGGATCACGGGAGGTGCTGCTGCCGGCATGACTGCAGGCGGCCAAGGGCAGGATGGCGAGCAGGACCAGGGGATTGAGGCGCATCGTCGGGCTCCAGGCGTGGATGGTGGCGGCAGTGTCACCGCTGCCACCGTCAGGCCGCGTCAAGGCCTATTGACCGACCAGCGCCAGCGTCTCGCGCTCGCGCTGCTCCTCGTGCACCAGCCGTTGCAGCAGCAGGGCCAGGGTCACCACGTCCTGATGGTTGTGGTCGGCCACCCGGCGCAGGTTCACCGCGTCGCCGCCGCGCAGGAAGCGCAGCCATGCGCCGGGCGCTTCCGAGCCGGGCAGGTCGTCCTCGCGCACCACGCGCAGCAGCTGGCGCTCGATGGTGGACAGCCTGCAGTTCTCCCAGGTGCCGCGATAGCGGCGACGGGTGGGGTAGAGCAGGTCCACATGGTCCAGCGCGGTGATCGGATCGCGTTGGCGCGCCAGCCGGTAGCGCGCCTTCAGCAGCGGCGCATCGTAGCTGCGGCCGTTGTAGCTGCAGAACACGGTGGAGGGCTGCAGCCAACTGGCGAAGGTGGCCAGCATCGCTTCTTCCGCAGCCATGGTGGACATCAGCAGCTGGCGGATGCGCAGGCCTTCGCCACGTTGCGGGCACACGTGCCAGTCGGCCGCGCCGATCATGAAGGCACGCGTGCCGGTGCCACCGGCCAGGCCGGTGGTCTCGGTATCGAAGAACAGCAGGTCGCGCGCAGCTACGTGCTGGTCCTCGCGCTTGGCGAAGGCCAATGACAGCGGGGCAGTCGGGATTGGTTGCGGCTGCAGCGATTCGATCAGGAACAGGCCCGGCGCGATCTCCTCGCCGGGCAGCTGACGATCCTGTGCACTGGCGCGTGCCGGCGCGGCTCCACCGCGCGAACGCAGGCCGAGCAGGCGATGCAGACCGCCCACTTCCGGCCGACGCAGCGGTGCGGGTGCCGGTGTGGAGACCGCAGCGCCGGTCGGCTTGTGGCGGATCTCCTGTTCGACCCAGGCGAACACCGAACGTTCGGCCGGTGGTTGCCGCGCATCGTTCGCGGCCACGGGTGCCGGTGGCGCAGGGGGCACGTCCGGCGCGGCCGGTGTGCTCGCCTTCGGGTCGCCGGCCTGCCGGCGCAGCAGGCGCAGCTTGTCCAGGCTCAGGCTCACGGTGCCAGCAGCTCCATCGGGTCGCGCGTGGTCACCACCACATCGGGCACGTGCTGGCAGGCGTCGGCATCGAACAGGTCGAGCACGCGCAGCGCCAGCGCACGCGGCGAAGTCTCATCGTCTTCCTGCGCGGCCAGCACCGGGCCCACGCAGGCCGGGCAGCCGGCCCTGCAGTCGCAGCGCTGCACCAGTTCGCGCGCGCGCTGCACCAGTTCGGCCTGGCGCTGCCACAGCGGTTCGCTGAGGCCGACGCCGCCGGGGAAGTTGTCGTACAGGTAAACGGTGGGCACGAACTCCTGCAGCAGCTCCACCCCACCGGGATCGCCCTCGCTGCCGCGCAGCTGGCCGCGGCCGCTCTGGTCGGCGATCGCGAACCAGGAACCATCGCCGTTGCCCACCGACTTCTGCAGGTCGCGCGCATCGGCCATCACCGCCACGGTGGCGACGATGTGCAGTGCATACGCGGCGCCGAGGAAGCCATCCAGCGCATCCTGCTTGCTGGCGAACGCGCGCAGCAGCAGCGCCTGCGGCAGCTGCCACCACACCGCAGTGGTGTGCAGTTCCTGGTCGGGCAGGTTCACCGGTCCGTAGCCGATGTTCTCGTGGGTGTAATAGCGGATCTTCTTGTAGCCGGCCACGCGGCGCACCACGTGCACTTCGCCATGATGCGAATCGCCACGGCCGGCCACGCCGCCATCGAAACGGTCCAGCACCTTGAGCTTGGTGAAGTCGATGCTGTCGGTGTAGTAATCCACATGCGTGCGGGTGACGTAGGCCTTGCGGCCGTCCCAGTCCAGCGTCTCCACCTGGTACGGGGTGGACTGCACCATGTGGATGGCGCCCTCGTACAGGGTGAGCGCGGCGGCGGAGTAATCGACCTCGGCGATGATCTGCTGGCGGCCATCGCTGCGGTCGACCACCACGAAGTTGCCGTCGGCCACCGCACGCAGGCTGACCGCGTTGGCCGGATAGCTGTCGGCGATCCATTCCCAGCGCTCGCCTTCGCGGTGGATCACTTCTGTCTCTGCCAGCGCTTCCAGGAACACCTCCGGATCGATCGGGCCGAAGCCATCACCGACCCGGAACGGCAGCTCGAAGGCCGCGCAGCGGATATGGTCGAACAGGATCAGCGGCTGGTCCGGCGCGATGCGCGCGTGCTCGGGCGAGGCCTCGGCGAAGAAGTCCGGGTGGCGAACCACATACTGGTCCAGCGGCTGCGAGCTGGCCACCATCACTCCCAGTGCGGGTTGCTGGCGGCGGCCGGCGCGGCCGAAGCGCTGCCAGGTGGCGGCCACGCTGCCGGGGTAGCCGTTGAGGATGACCACGTCCAGGCTGCCGATATCCACGCCCAGTTCCAGTGCCGACGTGCTGACGATGCCGTCGATGTTGCCGGCACGCATCGCGCGCTCGGTCTCGCGCCGCTCGGTGGGCAGGTAGCCACCGCGGTAGGCGCGGATGCGCGGCGGTTTGCGCGGGTCGTGGTCGAAGATGTCCTTCAGGTACTTGGTCAGCACTTCCACCATCAAACGTGTCTGCGCGAACACCAGGGTCTTCAGCCCGGACTTGATCGCGATGCGCGCGATGCGGTTGCTCTGCGAGCGCGCAGAAGCGCGCAGGCCCAGGTCCGGATTGATCACCGGCGGGTTCCACAGCAGCACCTGCTTCGGCCCGCTGGGCGCACCGGATTCAGTGATGGCAGTCACCGGGGCCTCGATCAGCGCCTCGGCATGCGCCTGTGGGTTGCCGATGGTGGCCGAGCACAGGATGAACTGCGGTTGCACGCCGTAGAACGCGCAGATGCGCTTGAGCCGGCGCAGCACGTTGGTGACGTGGCTGCCGAACACGCCGCGGTAGGTGTGTACCTCGTCGATGACGATGTAGCGCAGGTTCTCGAAGAACTGCGCCCACTTGGTGTGATGCGGCAGGATGGCCTGGTGCAGCATGTCCGGGTTGGACACCACGATGTCGCCATGCAGGCGGATGGCCTGTCGTGCATCGCCGGGCGTGTCGCCATCGAAGGTGAAGGCCTTTACGCCCAGGTCGCCGGCGCGGTTGAGTTCCAGCAGCTCGGCCACCTGGTCCTGGGCCAGTGCCTTGGTCGGGAACAGGTACAGCGCCTTGGCCTTGTCCTGCATCGCGGCGCTGACCACCGGCAGGGTGTAGCACAGCGACTTGCCGCTGGCGGTGGGGGTGACGATGGCCACGTGCTCGCCGCGTTGGCTGGCCTCCCAGGCTTCGGCCTGATGGCTGTAGAGCTGTTCGATGCCACGCGCCTTCAGGGCGGCGGCCAGGGCCGGCGGTACCGACCCGGGAATGGGCGCATAGCGGCCTTCGCGGCCGGGAATGGCAAAGCTGCCGGTGATGCGGTCCTGGTAGCGGCGCTGCAGGCGCGCGCTGAGCAGGGCGCCGTCGCGGGCGGGCAGGCCGTCGCGCGTGGCGAGCTTCTGCTCGGCATCGGCGGTGCGCTTGGCGAGTTCGTAGGCCATGGAAGATGGAGCCGGGACGGATTGCGAGGGGTCACATGGCACCACACTCACGTCTCAGGATGTGAGACACCGCACACGGAGGGCGTGAACCGTTCAGTGCCCGCGTCCCGTGGCGTCGCCGCATCTCCCCTGGCTGAACAGCTGCCAGTGCAGCAACGAAATCTGAAGCCGGCATCCGTATCCTTGGGCGCTGGACGCAACCAACAGGTGGATGGCTGTGGCACGACGTGGAACGCAGGGAGCCCTCCTGGCCGGCATGCTGCTGGCCGGCATCGCGCAGGCGCAGCAGGCCGCGCCGGTGGCGGTGCCCGATCCTGCGCCCGTTCCCCCGGTGGATGCTTCGGCGGCAACCACCGCACCGATCTCCACCGCTCTGCCGCAGGACAACGTCACCACCCTCGGCGAAGTGCGTGCGCTCAAGCCGGAAGACGAGCCGCTGGATCTCTACCGCTTCAAGAACCCGGTGAAGTTCGGCGACAACCGCTTCAGCCGTGACTGGAGCGAACCGCCATCGCCGGAGCAGGTGAGCATGGGCGGCGGCTACATCATGATGGGCGTGGTCAAGGGTGTGATGGCGGCGGCCAAGGGGATCAACAAACTCACCGGCGGGCCTTCGCAGATCCAGGCCGCGGTGGCGCGGCCACCGCCGGAGCTGAGTGCCGAACAGCAGCGGCGTGCGCTGCGGTTCTGCCAGGAGCAAGGTGCGGGTGATGCGTCGCCGGTGAAGTAGGCCGGTATATCCTGCCGGCTTCCCCATCGGTGCCATCGCCATGTCCCTGCGTTCGTTCTGCCTGCTGGCCGCGTTGCTGCCAGCCTCCGCCTTCGCTTCCGGCATCGCCGATGACGGCGCCTGCCGCAATGGCGCGTTCCCGTCCGAACAGAGCCGGTTCGCACTGGCACGGGTGGTCGATGCTCCGCGCCTGTACCTGCTTGGCGACATGGACGGCTGCCCGGCCAAGGGCGAACCGGCCTGCCGACAGCGCAGCTATGTGGTCAACGGCGATACGGTGGTGACCGGGCGCGACCTGGGCGCTTATCGCTGCGCGTTCTTCCCCAACAGGGTGGGTGGCAGTGCCGGCTGGGTGGACCGCAGCAAGCTGCAGCCATTGCCGGTGGCCGTGCCGTCGCTGCAGGACTGGGCGGGCAACTGGAAGGACGGCGACAACGGCCTGCGCATCACCGTGCAGGGTGGGCAACTGCATGTGGAGGGGGACGCCTACTGGCCCTCCGCCAACCCCACGCCGGAGCAGCGTCCCTACGGACCGAACATGGGCCAGGTGGAAGCGCGCGCCGCGCCGCGCGGTGCCGACGTCGAGTTCGTCGAGGATACCTGCAAGGTACGCGTGCATTCGCTGGGCGAGGTGCTGATCGTGGCCGACAACAGCGAATGCGGTGGCATGAACGTGCGCTTCAACGGCGTGTACCGGCGCGCGGGCTCGCGTTGAAGAACGCCTGACGGAGGGGGGCAGAGCCCTTTCGCGGGCGAAAGGGATCCGACCCCGGGTCAGCGCCGCCGTTCCAGCCACCACAGCAGCGATGCGCACAACACGAACGCCAGCCACCACGGCCAGCGTGAGCCTGCCACGGGCTGCATCACCGACGCGTTCGCCGACGTGCTGGAGGCCAACGCCTGCGTGGTCGCATCGATCATCGCCTGCCGATGCAGTGCAGGTGCGTCCTTCGGGTCGAATGCATAGCGCCAGACGATACTGTCGCCATGCCGCAGGCGCTGCCAGCCTGCCTCACGGGGCCACCAGCCGGCGCAGCGCAGCGCCGACGTTGCACCATCGGCGATCAGCGGCACGCTGTCGCCACGCGGGTTGAAGGCCTGCAGCGGCGCCTGCACGCCGCACAGCGCCTGCCGTTCGCCTGCCCAGCTGATCGGCTGTGGTGACCACAGCGCATCACCGCTGCCCTGCGCGCGTGCCAGCGTGGCAACCACGTCGCTCCACAGTTCGCCGTGGCGGTCATCACGGCCTGCCAGCACCCAGCGCCAGCTGTCGGTCAGCGGCAGCAGGCCGATGCGGCCCTTGCCGACCGCGCGCCAGCCGCCGACGGCCTGGCCGCCCCGATCGTGCAGCAGCGCGTCGCTGCCCGGCGCCTGCAACGCCAGTGCTTCCAGCGAAGGCAGCGCGGCACTGTGCGAGCTGCGGTCGGCCTCTTCGCCGTAGCCGGTCGGCAATGTGCCAGCGGCGAGCGGGCCACGGCGTGCGGCGAGGACCGCGCTTTCGCCATCGCCGGGAAGTTCGAGGGGGTGGCTGCTGCCATCACCCTGCACTGGCAGGCCCAGATCGCGAAGGCGTTGCCGCGCGCTGGCCGAAGGTGCGCCCGCACTGCGCACCAGCACGCCCAGTCCATCGCGCAGCGCCTGGCGCACGGCGGCCAGCTTGCCCGCACTCAATGCCGCCAGGCTGCGCTCGTCCAGCAGCAACAGATCGCTGCGCGTGAGCGATGCTGCATCGATCGACACCGCGCCATCGCCGATGCTGAGTCCGGCCCCGGTATCCGCCTGCACCTGCACACGGATGCCTGCATCGGCTGCCCAGCGCCGCAGGTACTTCAGCTCTGGACCCGGCGCGCCGGCGCGCACCAGCAGGCGCAGCGGTGCGGACGGCAGGGTCTGCTGCGGCACCGGTACGCTGTCCACCACATGGCCGTCGGCATCGAGCAGGCGCAGCTGGAACACGCTGCGGCCTTCGGCGCGGGCGATGCCACTCAGCTGCACGCGGCCGTCGTCGGCAACGTCCGTGCGATCGACCACGCTGTCGGCCGGGTCGAGCAGTTCGGCCTTCGCCTTGGCCGCGCCACGCGCCTGTGCCTGCACGTCGAAGCGGGCACCGGGTGCGACATCGGCCGGCGGCTGCAGCGCGATCCAGCCGCGCGGCTCCGGTGCAGCCTGCCAACGCACATCCGGCGGCAGCACCGCGTCGCGGTCACGTGCGACCAGGCCCGCACCGACCAGCGTCAGCGTGGCGGCCGGATGCTGGCGCAGCGCGGTGGCCAGGTCGGGTACGCGCTGTGCGCCGGGCACATCGGCAGCTTCCGGCAACAGCAACAGCGGGCCTTCGCTGGCCGGGAGTGCGCCGGCCTTGCCCGCATCGACGCCAAGCACGACCAGCCCGCCTGCGGGCTGCTGGCGGGTGGGGGGCGCCAGGCAGAAATACAGCAGCGTGGCGACGACGATCTGCAGTGCGATCACGACCCACCGGCGGCCGGGGTGCGCAGTGTCCGCACGCAGCTGGCGCACGCTGGCGATGACCACGATCAGGGCGAGTGCCGGTGCAATCCACAGGTTCACAGCGGAGGCGTTCATGGCTGCGCCTCCAGCGCGTCGAGGTAGCGCTGGCCCATCGCATCGGCGGCACTGCGCCGCATCGCCTGTGGCAGCGGACGCTGCAGCGCCCGCCACAACTGTGCGCGCAGGCGCTGGCGACAGTCGCCGCAGTCGGGCTCGATGCGCAGCTGCTCGATGGCCGCAGCCAGATCGAGTGCATCGGGCAGGTAGGTGGCGTTGCGCTGCTGCCAGGCCGCCAGCGCATCGAGATCCGGTGCGCCGTTGTCATCACCGAGGCGTTGCCAGGCTTCAACGATGGCCGGGTCCGGCGGGGTTCGCGCGGCCAACGGCAGTTCACGACTGGCCAGTCCGGCGCGATCACCGCCCAGCCGGCGGCTTTCATCGATGGGTGGCAGCTCCTGCCCGACCCGGGCCAGGTAGATGCGCTCGGCCTGCTGCACCTGTTTGATGAAGCCCAGCGCCTTGTAGGCAAATGGCAGCGCCTGCTCCGGGCGGCCCTGGCGCAGCTCGCCTTCGGCCGACCACATCTGGTCCAGCGCGGCCTTCAACGTGGCGCGGGTCTGCGGATCGAGCAGGGTGGTCGCCTCGGCGTGGTCATGGGTGTGCCCGTATTCGGAAAGCACGTCGGTCTCGCTGCCGAACACCGGCGGGATATCTGCGTTGGCGGTACTGCCATGATCGTGGCCATGGTCGTCTTGCGCGCCGGCCTGCGCGCCATGGTCGTGTTCGTGATCGTCGTCGTGGCCGTCTGCGGTCGGCGCATCGCTGGTGGGCAGGTCGCTGGTCGGCGGCGGCTTCGGCGCACCTTCGCTTTCCTCGCCCAGGAACTGGCCGTAGCGCAGGCGCAGGATGCGCTGGTCGACACCGATCGCATCGCTGCGCTTCACGAAGTCCTCGGCGGCCAGGCTGCGTCGCTGCCGGATCAGCGCTTCGGCATCGATGATGATCTGCCGCTGGCTGCGGAAGTACGCAGGCAGGGTCTTCTTGATGCGGCCCTCGAGCTCTGCACCGAGCGCGACTTCGGCGCTGGGCAGGCGCAGGATCACGCTGCTGCTGCGCCCGGTCTGCGGCGTGGGTGCATGATTGTCGCGTACCTCCAGCTGGGCGATCACATCGTTGCCAGGCTGCGCGCCCAGCGCAGCCAGATCAAGGGTGTGGGCGAAACGCCGCGCGGCGGCTTCGCCGCTGCCGGCAAGTGTGACGCTGCGCTTCACGAAGGTGATGTTCTCACCGCTGCCCTGGGTAGTGGTGATCGACAGCGTTGCCTGCGCCGCGACACCGTAATCGTCGCTGGCCTCGAAGCGCAGTGCCCACTGCCGTTGCCCCGGCGTGCCCAGCACCAGGCTGGCCGTGGGCTCCAGTACGCGCACGCTGGGTGCACGGTCGGCCACCACATCCAGCCGATGCAGGCGGGTCTCTGCCAGTGCCGGTTCGCTCACCACGCGGTACAGCAGCGGCATACGTGCCACATCCTGCGCCTGCCACTGTCCTTCGCGCTCGCTCAGTGGCAAGCGGCGACCATCGTGGAACTGCAGCCACGCCTTGTCCGGGGCGCGGTCGAAGCGCAGGGACCAGGACAGCCGGCTGTCGGCGGCAACCTTCGCATCCAGCGCATTCTGGGTGAGCGTGGCCTGGCCGGTATAGGCCGGCGCGTCGATGCGCAGGCGGGTGGACTGCAGGCGCAGCGGGCCCGCAGCAGCAGCGCTGCCAGGCACCGGCGTGCGGACAGGCACGGAGCCGGGGCTGGAACGTGGCCAGCCGAATGCCAGCACAACAATGGCCAGGCCTGCGATCCAGCACAGCGCCAATGCCCCACGCGGCCAGCGTGGACGCAGCTCCGGCATCGCGCATTCCAGCATGGCCAGCACATGCGTGCGCTGGCGCTGCTGCAGCGGATTGAGCGTGGCGGCATCGGCGAACAGCAGATCGGCACTGTCCTCGCTGGCACCGCTGCCATCGAGCTGGCGCTGCAGCCACTGCCGGTCCAGCTGGCGGGCACGCGCAGTAGCGAAGGCCGCACACGCGAGCAGACTGACCGTGCCGACGACGCAGGCGATATCGAAGCCCGCAAGACGCAGGGCCGGCACCGTGGCGGCCAGCGCCCATGGCAGGCCCAACAGCAGGGTGATGAGCGCACCGCGGCGGCGTGCGCGTTGCCAGGCGTGCTGCAGGGTGTTCATGCGGCCACCCTGCGCCGGGCGCTGCTGGCCATCCAGCGTTCCAGCGCGAACAGCAGCACGACGGCCAGCAACAGCCAAGGCGTGGGCTCACGCAGCGGTGGTGTTGCAGCAGGCAATGCGGTCCGCTGCGGTGCCTGGTCACGTGCATCGCCCAGGCGCGGGGCCGTAGGCGGCTGCAGCGCCAGCAGCAGGGCACGTGGCAGGCGCGGATCGCGCAGCGCAGGGTTGCTGGCGGCATTCCAGCCACCCGGCAGCGCCAGCAGAGAGCCGTGGCCGATGCGTTGCTGCCACAGCAGTGGTGCGCCCTCGGCATCGCGCAGCAGGATGCTGGCGCTGGCAGCAGGCTTGGCGGCAGTCATGACACGACCGCCGCCGCGCAGCCACGCCTGCCAGTTCGCCGGCAGTGGATCGCTGCGGCTCCACACGCCGATCTCACCGCGCTCCGGCAGGGCATCCGCCGGCAGCGGAGCAAGCGGTGCCTGCACGCCCCACGCGCGCTGCAGTGCGTTCAACCAGCGCTGGGCAGTGGCCGAAGCATCGCTGTGCACGCGCAGGCGCGGCGACATCGCGGCACTCGGTTGCGCAGTGACCGGTATCGGCTGCGTGTGCCATTGCACGTCGCGCGACAGCTGCAGGCGGGCGCCATCCAGGCTGGGCAGGGGATCGGGAACGTGCACGGTCAATGCGGTGCCAACGGGCAGCTGCGCGTCCAGTTCGCGCAGCAGGCTGGGCAGGGATGCGCTGGCTGCAGGTGGTGCCTGATCAATGGCGGGGAAGCCGGGTGCCAGCCAGTGCCAGTTGCCATCCTCGGCCGTTCCACGCAGGGCCGTAGCATCCAGTCCCGGCGCTACCACGGTCCATGCAGCGGGAGGCGCCGTCGGGCCAGTCAACGCAGGTCGTGCCAGCAGCAATGCCAGTGCGGCCAGCAACAGCAGGCGCACCAGCAGCAACGGCCAGTCATCGAAGCGGATGCGCTGGCGCGGCCGGATCTGCGCGCGCAGCCAGCGCAGCGCGGCGAAATCCAGTGGCGTGTACGGATGGCGGCGGGCCAGGTGGATCAGCAGCGGCAGCAACCCTGCAGCGAGCGCGGCCAGGCCGAGCGGGAACAGCAGGGTCATGCATCGCCCCCACGGCCAAACAGCGCCTGCAGCGCCTGGTCCAGCGGCTGGTCGAGCCAGCCGGTGGCACTGGCAATCCCGTTGGCCTGCAGGCGCGCATGCAATGCGCTGCGTGCGTCGGCGAAGCGCTGCAGGTAGTCAGCGCGGATCGCCGCGCCATCGCCCAGCAGTTCCTCGCCGGTCTCCGGGTCGCGGAAGCGGTGGCCGGCGTCGAACGGGAAGTCGCGCTCGTCGGCGGTGAGGATCTGCAGCAGTGCCACTTCGCGGCGCGCGCTGGCCAGTTGTTCCAGCAGCACGATGCCGGCGTCGTCGAAGCCATCGCCGATTGCCAGCAGCAGGTCGCCCGGGCGCACGCGCTCCCACAGCGGGCGAAGGCGATCGGCCGCAGGCCAGGCGCCGCGCGCCTGCAGGGCATGCAGTTGCAGATGCACGCGATCACGCTGGCGCGCGCCGTTCGCCGCAGGCACCAGTTGCAGGCCAGCGCCATTGATCGCCAGCAGGCCGAAGCGATCACCCTGTTGCAGGGCCAGTTCAACCAGGCACGCGGCCACGCCACGCATGTGGTCCAGGCGCGTGCGCTGCGGTACCGCGCGATCCGCCTGATCGGCCGAAGCGGTGGCGTCTAGCAGCAGCCAGACCGTGATCGGGCTTTCGCGTTCGGACTCGCGCACGAAGAAGCGGTCCGAGCGTGCATACAGCTTCCAGTCGATCTGGCGGAGTTCGTCACCAGGCTCATAGGCACGGTACTGGGCGAATTCGAGGCCGGCACCGCGGCTGCGGCTGGCGTGCTGGCCGATGCCGCTTGCACCGCTGGCCAGGCGCGGCCGCAGCCGCAACATGCGCAAGCGCGCACGCAGTTCCGGCGGCAGGGTCAACGGCGTACCTGCGTTCACGCGTGGCTCAACCCGGGAAGGGCACGGCCTGCAGCAGCGCGGCGACCACGTCGTCGGCACGCTTCTGCTCGGCCTCGGCGGCGAACGACAGCAGCAGGCGATGGCGCATTACCGGCGCGGCCAGCGCCTGTACGTCCTCGCGGGTGGCGGCGAAACGGCCCTGCAGCAGTGCGCGTGCCTTCGCTGCCAGCACCAGCGACTGGCCGGCACGCGGGCCGGCGCCCCACTTCACCCATTGGTTGATCGCCGCCGGAGCACCGTCGCCGGGCCGGCTGGCGCGCACCAGGCGGGTGATCCAGGCCAGCACATCCGGGCTGACATGCACCTGGCGCACCGCGGCCTGCAGCGCGATCACCGCGTCGGCATCCATCACCTTCGGCACCGCGTCGGTGGCACCGCCGGTGGTCTGTTCCAGGATCTGCCGCTCCTCGTCTTCGCTGGGGTAATCCACCAGCACGTGCAGCAGGAAGCGGTCCAGCTGCGCTTCCGGCAGCGGGTAGGTTCCGGCCTGCTCGATCGGGTTCTGCGTGGCCAGCACGAAGAACGGCGCGGGCAGCGCGTAGGTGGTACCAGCGTAGCTGACCGTGCGTTCCTGCATCGCTTCCAGCAGTGCGGCCTGGGTCTTGGGTGGGGTGCGGTTGAGTTCGTCAGCCAGCAGCAGGTGGGTGAAGATCGGGCCCTGCTGGAAGCGGAAGTGGCGATGGCCGGTGCCGTGGTCTTCCTCCAGCAGCTCGGTACCGAGGATGTCGCTGGGCATCAGGTCGGGGGTGAACTGCACGCGCCGGAACTGCAGCTCCAGTGCCTGGCCGAGCGAGCGCACCAGCAGGGTCTTGCCGAGCCCGGGTGCGCCTTCCAGCAGGCAGTGGCCGCCGGCCAGCAGGCCGATCAGCAGCTGCTCGACCACGGTGTGCTGGCCCACCACGGCGCGTGCGAGCGCGGCGCGCAGCTCATCCAGGCGCGGCAACAGGGAATCGAGGTCGGGGGAGGTCATGGGCGTGCAGGTCCTATCAATTGTTCAACGCGTACATCACGATGTTGACGCCGAAGCGGGTGTTGTCTTCGGACAGGAAGCGCTTGTTGCGCCAGTCGTAGTCCCACTCGCAGCCGTAGTCCTTGTTGCTGTACAGCAGGCCCAGGCGGCCGTCGACCTCGATGCCCTTCAGGTAGTCGTGCACCAGGTCGTCGCCCCAGCCGTTGAGTTCGAAGCTGGTGGCAGGCGGGCCATCCGGGAAGCGGAAGAAACTGCGGTACAGCGGGTGGCTGTTGGGCAGCTTCTGCAATGCCCTGGACCCGAACAGGCGACCCATCTGCGCCTCGAACGAGGTAGCGAACAGGCCGTCGATGTCGTGGTTGCAGTCGTCGACGAAGACGAAGCCGCCATTGCGCACGTAGCGCACGAAGTTCTGCCGCTCGGCGGCGTTGAACTCCACCAGCGTGTGCCCGGCCAGGTAGCAGAACGGCGCCTCCAGCATGCGTGGGTCGGCCAGCGCCACCACGTGTTCCTGCGGGTCCACGCGCAGCGAGGTGTAGTCGATCAGCGAGGTGATCAGGTTGGACGGCATGCGCGCGTCCACGTCCCAGTCACCGGAGTCGTACTGAAGGCGGGTGAACCAGAAGTCGTAGCGCGAACTGCGCGGGCCTGCCTGTGCCCAGGTTGGCAGCGCCGCCGCCGAAGCGGCAGCGGCCAACCAGCGCAGGCAGGCCCGGCGATCCATCAGACCGCGTCGGACAGCGAAGTGAAGGTGAAATCGCGCAGCTTCATCGGCGGGATCATCATCACGTAGCTGGATTCATCACCGGCCACGCGCACCGGCTTGCCCAGCTCTTCGATGTTGTTGAGCATGATCACCGGCGATTCGTTGAAGCGGAAGTTCTTCACCGGATGCTTGATCTGGCCGTTCTCGATGTAGAAGGTGCCGTCGCGGGTCAGGCCGGTCAGCAGCACGGTCTGCGGATCGACCATGCGGATGTACCAGGTGCGGGTGACCAGGATGCCCTTCTGGGTGCCGCGAACCAGTTCGGCGGTGCTCTTGTCGCCACCGCTCATCAGCAGGTTGCCCGGCGACGCCTTGGCGGTCTTGCCCTGCTTCTGCGCCCAGAAGCGCGAGTAGTCCAGGTTGGCGATCCTGCCGTTCTCGATGATGGCCATGCGCTCGCGGGGCAGGCCCTCGTTGTCCCAGGGCAGCACCGGTGCGTCCGGGTGCCACGGGTCGGCGATCATGGTCACGCGCGGGTCGTAGACCTGCTCGCCCAGCTTGTTGCCGCCGCCCTTCTTGGACAGGAAGCTGCGGCCTTCATCGGCCGAGCGTGCGCTGAAGAAGTTCATCATGAAGCTGATCAGGCCGGCCGCCGCAGCCGGCTCCAGGATCACCGTGTACTTGCCCGGTTCCAGCGCTTTGGCTTCGGCCGATTCGGTGGCCTTGCGCATGGCGATGCGGATGTCCTGGTCCGCCTTGAAGTCAGCCGCATCCTTCAGGTTGCGGCCGACCCAGCCCGAACCACGGCCATCCTCGGTGCGCACGGTGCAGGTGTAGTTGAAGTTGGTGGTGCGCTGGTAGGCGAAGTTGCCGTTGCTGTTGGCGGTGGCCTGGAAGCCCTGGCCGTCTTCGAGGAAGCCGGCGGCGATCAGGCCATGGCCACGGCACGGCGCGATTGAATCTGCGGCAACCTTGGCACGGAATGCCGGATCGATCGCGGCAGTGGATTCGCTGAAGGTGGGGCTGGCGCGGTAGGTCTGCTTGCCGATGGCCGGCATGAACTCCGGGTTTTCCGGGGCCAGGCGGGCCAGGTCTTCGGCACGGCGCACCACGCGTTCCAGCGCGGCATCGTCGAACTCGTTGATCGAGGCCGTGCCGACGCGCTTGCCGAAGGCAACGGTGACCGCCAGTTCGGTGTTGTCGACGATGCCGCTGGTGGAGACATTGTTCAGTGCGAAACGGATGTTGCCGTCGATCGCGCCGGCCAGCACGGCGGTGCATTCGTCGGCCTTGGACAGGGCGATGACCTTGTCGAGGATGGCCTTGGCCTGGGCTTCGGTGAAGATACTCATGGTGTAAGGGCTCCTGACCGATCAGCCGAGGCTGCGTGCGGTGTTGATGACGTTGATGCCGTTGAAGCGCGCGGTGGACGAACCGTGCGAGACCGCCGAGACCTGGCCCGGCTGGCCCTTGCCGTCGAAGAACGAACCGCCCAGGCGGTAGTCACGCTCGTCGGCCACGGCGGTGCAGGCGTTCCAGAACTCCGGCGTGCGGATCTGGTAGGCCACGTCTTCCAGCATGCGGGTGATCTGGCCGTTCTTGATCTCGTAGAACAGCTGGCCGCCGAACTGCGCGTTGTAGCGCTGCTGGTCGATCGAGAACGAACCATCACCGATGATGTAGATGCCGTTCTCCACGTCCTTGATCAGGTCCGGCACGCTCAATGGCTTCTTGCCCGGTGCCATCGACACGTTGGCCATGCGCTGGAACTGCACGCTGGACCACGAGTCGGCATAGCAGCAGCCGTCGGACTCGGTCTTGCCGAGGATGTGGGCCTGGTCGCGGATGGTCTGGTAGTCCACCAGCTTGCCGTTGCTGATCAGGTCCCAGCGCTTGCACTTCACGCCTTCATCGTCGTACGCCACTGCGCCGAGGCTGCCCGGCTGGGTCTTGTCGGCGAAGATGTTGACCAGCTCGCTGCCGTACTGGAAATGCTGTTCGCGCTTGTCCAGGGTGGCGAAGCTGGTACCGGCGTAGTTGGCTTCGTAGCCGAGCACGCGATCCAGTTCCAGCGGGTGGCCGATCGATTCGTGGATGGTCAGCCAGGTGTGCGACGGGTCGAGCACCAGGTCGTACTTGCCCGGCTTCACCGACGGTGCCTTCAGCTTTTCCTGCGCCTGCCGGGCAGCGGCGATGGCGTCTTCCTTCATGTCGTAGGAAGAACTGTAGTTGACCACGCCATTGGGGCTGACCACCTTGCCGGCGGCGGCGCCGTCCAGGTACTCGTAGCCCAGGCCCATCGGCGAGGACAGGCCCGAACGAGTGCGGAACTTGCCGCTGGCCTTGTCGATGGCGGTGACCGTCATCGGCGCCCAGATGCGGTGCACGTCCTGGTCGATGTAGGAACCATCGGTGGAAGCGAAGTACTTCTGCTCGTTGACCAGGAACAGCATCGAATTGACGAAGCTGGCGCCAGCGCCCATTGCGGCGGCGTTGACGTCCAGCAGCAGCCCGACCTTGTCCTTGATCGGCACCTCCATCGCATTCTTGCGGATCGGCGTGCGCCAGCTCACCTCACCGACGCCCGGCGCCTTGGCCAGCTGCACCGGCGCGGTCTGCACGCCGGCATTGGCCTTGGCGATCGCCGCCGCCTGCTGCGCGGCCTTGGCCACATCGGCCGTACCCAGCGCATTGGTGGCGGCAAAGCCCCAGGCGCCGTTGACGATCACGCGGATGCCCACGCCGGTGGACTCGGTGTTCACCACGTTCTGCACCTTGTCCTCGCGGGTGATCACGAACTGCCGCAGGTAACGGCCGATGCGCACGTCGCAGTAGGTGGCGCCGGCCTGGCGGGCGGCGGCCAGCGCCGCATCGGCCAGGCGCTTCTTCAGCCCCAGGTCCAGCGAGCTCTGCAGCTGTTCGGCGGCGATCACCTTGCCGAAGAAGGAGGGCACGATCAGCCCGCCCGCGGTAAGCCCGGTCAGGGCCAGGAAGTCACGTCTTTGCAAGGCTGCTCTCCATGTCGAAGGATGGGTGGCTCAAGCGCCGAGACTGCGCGCGGTGTTGATGATGTTGATGCCGTTGAAGCGGGTGGTGGACGAACCGTGCGAGACCGCCGAGACCTGGCCGGGCTGGCCCTTGCCGTCGAAGAACGAACCGCCCAGGCGGAAGTCGCGTTCATCGCAGATGGCGGTGCAGGCATTCCAGAATTCCGGCGTTCGGATCTGGTAGGCCGCATCCTCGACCATGCCAGCGATCTTTCCGTCCTTGATCTGGTAGTACAGCTGGCCGCCGAACTGCGCGTTGTAGCGCTGCTGGTCGATCGAATACGAACCGCGGCCGTGGATCCAGATGCCGTTCTCCACGTCCTTGATCATGTCCTCGACGCTGAGCGGCTGCTTGCCCGGCGCCAGTGAGACATTGGCCATGCGCTGGAACTGCACGCTGGACCAGGAATCGGCATAGCTGCAGCCATGCGATGCATCGCGGCCGAGGATATGGGCCTCGTCGCGGGTGGCCTGGTAGTCAACCAGGATGCCGTCGCGCACCAGGTCCCAACGCTGCGTCTTCACCCCTTCATCGTCGTAGCCGACGGCGCCGAGGCTGCCCGGCTGGGTCTTGTCGGCGAAGAAGGTGACGATGTCGCTGCCCCAGCGGAAACCCGCATCGCGCTTGTCCAGGGTGGCGAAGCTGGTGCCGGCGTAGTTGGCTTCGTAGCCGAGCACGCGGTCCAGCTCCAGCGGGTGGCCGACGTTCTCGTGGATGGTCAGGAACAGGTTGGACGGGTCCAGCACCAGGTCGTACTTGCCGGGCTTTACCGACGGCGCCTTCAGCTTCTCGCGGGCGTGGCGGGCGGCCGCGATGGCGTCCTCGACCGGGTCGTAGGAATCGCGGTAGGCGGTGATGCCGCCGGGCAGCTGCACCTTGCCACTCGCATCGCCATCGAGGAACTCGTAGCCCATGCCCATCGGCGAGGACAGGCCAGCGCGGGTACGGAACCTGCCGCTGGCCTTGTCGATGGCGGTGGCGGTGAACGGCAGCCAGATGCGGTGGATGTCCTGGTCGATGAACGAGCCGTCGCTGGAGGCGAAGTACTTCTGTTCGTTGACCAGGAACAGGGTGGAATTGATGTAGTCGGCACCCGCATTCAGCGCGGCGGCGTTGAGCGCCAGCAGCAGTTCGACCTTGTCCTGGATCGGCACCGCCATTGCGTTCCTGCGGATCGGGGTCTGCCAGCGCACCTCGCCGACCGACGACGTCGGCGCCAGCTGCACCGGCCGGGTCTGGATGCTGGCGTTGGCGCGTGCGATCGCGGCCGCCTGCTCGACTGCGGCGCGCACGGCGGCCTCGGTCTGCTGATGGGTGGCGGCGAAGCCCCAGGCGCCGTTGACGATCACGCGCACGCCCACGCCGGACGACTCGCGGTTGGTCACATTGCCGACCTGGTGTTCGCGGGTGATGACCGACTGGTTGAGATAGCGGCCGATGCGGACATCGCAGTAGCTGGCCTTGGCGGTGCGTGCGGCGGCCAGCGCCACGTCCGCCAGGCGCCTGCGCTGGGCGGTATCGACCGGGGCAAGCAGCTGCTCGGCGGCGATGGCACGGGAATGCGGCAGCAGCAGGCCCGCCAGGCCCAGACCGGAAAAAGCCAGGAACTCACGTCGTTGCACAGCGTTTCTCTCTCTCGCTTGCGTGCGGTTGGCAATGGGCCGGACCGATCACGTCAACTCCTCGACTTTCGCCAGCGCGGGGCGTGGGGACAAGTGACTGCAGTCATGGTTGGGGGTGTTTCGGCAGGGCTGCGCCCTGCACCTGCACAGAGCAACGGCAACGGCCAAAGCCAGAGCCAGAGCCAGAGCGGCATTCCGTGGGATGGCGGGGCGGTGTGGGTGGGCAGGACACGCCGTAAACCCGTCCCTGGGGGCTCGATGGCGCCATCCATGGCGCCAACGGTCCTGCCCACCCACACCGCCCCACCTCTGACAGCTGGCCGGTGGCTGTTGGTGGGTGCCGACCGTTGGTCGGCACATCTGTCAGATATCGAATGAAATTCGGGGTCAGATCCGTTTTCCTGCGGAAAACGGATCTGACCCCAAGAGTGTTTCCGACAGATCGCGGCCAACTGTCGAAGGCGGGGTGGGTCCGGTTGAGGGGGCGTGAGCCGCATGGATGCGGCGACCGAGCTTACATGGACGTACTTGCAGCGTCCCCCTCAATCGGACCCACCCCGTCATCCCACGGAAAGCCCGCTTTTGAATTTGACGTGGCTGTTGCCGTTGCTGTGGCTTGAAGCAGGTGCAGGGCTGCAAGCCCTGCCGAGCAACACCCCCTCGTGCACAATGGGGCCGACCCCGCCTGGACCCCGTCCTGATGTCGAGCAAGCCGTATTCAGAAGCCTGCGAACGCAACCGCGAACCGATCGCGGCCGCGCTCGACCCGTGGATGGGCGACCGCCATCGGGTGCTGGAGATCGGCAGTGGCACCGGCCAGCATGCGGCCTTCTTCGCCGAGCGCTGGCCGTGGCTGCGCTGGCAGCCCAGTGATCATCCGGACCATCTGCCCGGCATCGAGGCCTGGCGTGCAGAGGCCGCGCTGCTGAACCTGTTGCCGCCGCTGGCGCTGCAAGTGGAACTACCGCCAGCGCCCGGCCTGTCGCTGCCCGAGGGCACCACGTTTGATGCCGCATTCAGCGCCAACACGCTGCACATCATGAGCTGGGAACACGTGCAGGCACTGTTCGCCGCGCTGCCACCGCTGCTGCGCCACGGTGCGCTGCTGGCGGTCTACGGCCCGTTCAACTACGGCGGCCGCTACACCAGCGACAGCAACGCGCAGTTCGATGCGTGGCTGAAGGCACGTGACCCGCGCAGCGGCATACGCGATGTGGAAGCCGTGCAGGCGCTGGCCGAGGACAACGGCTTCACCCGCCTGCGCGACGTGGCGATGCCGGCCAACAACCGCCTCCTGCTGTGGCGGTTGGGGTGATCAAGCCTCGGGGGCCATGCTGGAAAGGCGTGCTGCCGCAGCACGAAGTCCGTTGAAAATCGGTTCGGACACGTTTGAGGGGAAGTCATCCGGGAGCTGACGGGTGACCTGCTGGATGGCGGGCTCGACGGCCGCGATCAATGTCTTGATCCATGGTTCTGCACCATCGGCAACGCCGCAGGCGCGCGCGGTTTCATTCCAGTGCCGCCGTCGCACAAGGTGCAGTTTCCGGTGGCGGTTCTTGCCATGTACGGCCATGGCGAGCTGTGCGTTTCGTGGATCGAGTTGATTGGGTCCCCTGCCGAGGATGGGATATACCGACAGCACGTCGTAGACGGGCGTCAGGCGGAAGCGTCCGCCGGCTTCCAGGTGAACACTGAAATTCTTGGCATGGCCGTCGGTTGCGGCCAGCATCCAGAAAAGAATCTGCGTCTTGAAGAAGATCGCGCGATCCTCGGGGTGTTCGGACTGTCGAAGCAGATCCATGATCGGAACGATACCGGGGCCGCCATCGGATTCATACTTTCTGGCAGCCGGCAGACCAAAGACCTGACACATGTCTTCCTGTGGCAGTCGCAGCCACCACCGGCGGTCGGCAGACAGGCGACGGTCAAACCGCTCGACAATGAGAGCACGTTGGTCGTTGAAGCGGCCCATCTGCGTCTCGGCCACGGGGATATCAAAGGCGGAAAGCAGATGCATGCACAGCCATTCATTCTCCACGGACTGGTGCATGTCTGCCCGCATGTTGCCAACAATGCCAAGCGGCAGCTTGAAGATGTGAGTGGATGGTGTGTTGCCGGTAGGAATGCACCATTTGCCAGCATGCAGCAGAAGACCGGTCTTTTCCTGCGCACCGGCGATGGAAATGCGGAATGCATCATCACGGCTGGGTGCGCCAGGCAGGTTCCCTGTCGTCACCTGACGCAGGATCGTAGCGACACCTGCTTCGTCCAACACCTCGCACGTGATCTGCTGGATGTCTTCGGGTGGATGCGCTGGCGGCAACAGCTGCACTGCGCCGACACAATCCCGTCCAATGGCTTCAAGAAGATCGAACGTATCGCTGCCGCGCGTGGCGAACCGGTCGCGGATCCGGTTGCGTATGGCGACGTTATCGGGAAGAAGGTTATCGAAGTAGTCGTTGACGACGTTGCCCCGATGGCTCTCGCCATCTGGGAGCAGGGGTAGAGAGAGCGACAACGGTCGGGACTGGGGCGAGCTGATCCACTGGCTGACATACGACAACCTGGATGACCCGTTCCGGACATCATCCCAAAGTGCGACTTCCACACCATTCATCCAGACCTGCAGCGTACCCATGGCTCACCACTCCAATGACGACGTGTTCTCCTGGGGACTTCGTTGCTGGAGGCTGACCTCCAGACCCAGCACCGCCCAGATCCGCATCAGGCGTTCAAAACTTGCCGATGCAGGGTCGCGTTCCAGCGCGCCCACTGCCTGGCGGCTGATCCCGAGTCGCTCCGCCAGCTGAGCCTGGCTCAGGCCCGCCTGGCGCCGGAAAGCACGCATCAGGGGCGCAAGTTGTTGGGCTGTCCTCACTGTGTGCAGCGGCCTGTCCATACCGGCAGTCCTCAAGGAAAGATGACCGTACGCCAACGCGTACGCAAAGGATAGGTTGCTTTACGACAAGCAACCTATCGCTTTCTCGCTGAGGAGGCAACCTATCGATTGCTATATCGCTTTGCAACCTATAGGTTGCCTTTCCATGACGCAGCGCCGCGTCAAGCCACCTGCACGATATGCAGCGCCTTCGGGTTGCGCCACTGCGCCAGCAGGGCAGCCTCGCGCGCCTTGGCCTGTTCGTAGTGCGCTTCCTTGACGTGGCCGAAGCCGCGGATGTGCTCGGGCACGCTGGCGATCTCCACCGCCAGGGCCAGGCGGCCGTCCTCCAGGCCATCCAGCAGCAGCCGCACGGTGGCTTCGTAATCGGCGATCAGCTGGCGCTCCATGCGCCGCTCTTCAGTACGGCCGAATACATCCAGGCGGCCGCCACGCAGGAACTTCAGCTTGGCCAGCAGGCCGAAGGCCTTGAACATCCACGGGCCGTATTCCTTCTTCAGCAGGCGGCCCTGCTCATCCTTCTTTGCGAACAGCGGCGGCGCCAGGTGGAAGCGCAGCTGGTAGTCACCCTCGAACTGCTGCTGCAGGCGGCGCTGGAAGTCACCGCTGGTGTACAGGCGGGCCACTTCGTACTCGTCCTTGTAGGCCATCAGCTTGAACAGGTAGCGGGCTACCGTCTCGGTCAACGCGGTGGAACCGCCGATGCGCTCGGCCTCGGTGGCGCGCACGCGTGCCACCAGATCACGGTAGCGGTTGGCATAGGCAGCGTCCTGGTAATCGACCAGGAAGGCGGCGCGACGCTCGATCATTTCGTCCAGCGAACGCGACAGGCGTGCGTCGTCCAGCGGCAGGAATGCCACGTCGCCACCGTGCGAGGGCAGGCCACGCAGTTCGCGTTCGTCGCCGGTGTTGCGCGGTGCCGCGGTCGCACCCCATTCATTGCCTTCCCACTCGCCCGGCGGCAGCGGGTGCAGCGGGCCGGGGGTGGACTCGGTATCGGTGTGGCGGTTGCGCACCAGGCCGGCGGCCTGCTGCACGGCCTGCGGGTCGACCACGGCCAGGCGGCCCCAGGCAAAGGCCTGCTGGTTCATCGCCACGGCGGCGCCATTGAGTTCGATGGCGCGCATCAGCGACTCGAACGACAGCGGCACCAGGCCCTGCTGCCAGGCGTAGCCGAGGATGAACAGGTTGGCGGCGATGGCATCGCCCAGCAGCGCGGTGGCCAGCTGGGTGGCATCGAGCAGCAGCGGCTCCTGGCCGCCCAGGGCTACGCGCACACCGGCGATGATGTCGGCGGCGGGGAACTGCATGTCCGGACGGGTGGTGAACGTGCCCGGCATCGCTTCGTAGGTGTTCAGCACCACCTGCGAACGGCCGGCGCGCACCTTCGAAAGCGCCCAGTAGTCGTTGACCACCACCATGTCGCAGCCCAGCACCAGGTCGGCTTCACCGGCGGCGATGCGCACGGCGTGGATGTCATCCGGGCGGCGTGCGATGCGGATGTGCGTGGTCACCGCGCCACCCTTCTGCGCCAGGCCGGTCTGGTCGAGCACGGTCGCGCCCTTGCCTTCCAGGTGGCCGGCCATGCCCAGCAGTGCACCGATGGTCACCACGCCGGTACCGCCGACGCCGGTGATCAGGATGTTCCAGGGTTGTTCCAGCGTGCCGCGGATGGCTGGTGCCGGCAGATTGTCCAGCAGCGTGGAGGCATCGCGCTTGCTGCCCTTGCGCGGCTGGCCACCGTGTACGGTGACGAAGCTCGGGCAGAAGCCGTTCACGCACGAATAGTCCTTGTTGCAGTTGGACTGGTCGATCTCGCGCTTGCGCCCGAACTCGGTTTCCTTCGGCAGCACCGACACGCAGAAGCTCTTCTTGCCGCAGTCGCCGCAACCCTCGCAGACCAGCGAATTGATCAGCACCCGCTTCTGCGGATCTTCCAGCTTGCCGCGCTTGCGGCGGCGACGCTTCTCGGTGGCGCAGGTCTGTTCGTAGATCAGGATCGAAACACCCTTCACGTCGCGCAGGCGCTTCTGCACCTCCTCCAGTTCGCTGCGGTCGTGGAACTCCACGTCGCTGGGGAAGTGCTCGCGCTGGCCGGTCCACTTGCCGATGTTGTCCGACAGCACCACGATGGTGTGGATGCCTTCGGCGCGCATCTGCCGTGCGATGTCGGGCACGCTCAGCGGGCCGTCCACCGGCTGGCCGCCGGTCATCGCCACCGCGTCGTTGTAGAGGATCTTGTAGGTGATGTTGACGCCGGCCGCGACCGCCTGGCGGATCGCCAGCGAGCCGCTGTGGAAATAGGTGCCGTCGCCCAGGTTCTGGAACACGTGCGGGGTATCGGTGAACGGCGCCTGCCCGGCCCAGGTCACGCCTTCGCCGCCCATGTGGGTGAAGGTGTCGGTGCTGCGGTCCATCCAGGTCACCATGTAATGGCAACCGATGCCGGCCAGTGCCCGCGAGCCTTCCGGCACCTGGGTGGAGGTGTTGTGTGGGCAACCGGAGCAGTAGTGCGGCACGCGCGGGAAGCTGGCGCGCGGCAACGCAAGCTCGGCTTCCTTCTGCTGCATCCACTGCAGGCGTTGTTCAATGGATTCGTTGTTGAAGAACTTCTGGATGCGGCGGCCGATCACGCCGGCGATGGTGGCCGGGGTCAGTTCGCCGGTGGACGGCAGGATCCATTCGCCACTCTCGTCGTACTTGCCGACGATGGACGGGCGCTGGCCCCAGCTGGCCGGCCAGTTGAAGAACTGTTCCTTCATCTGGCGCTCGATGAAGGCACGCTTCTCCTCCACCACGATGATGTCTTCCAGCCCCTGCGCGAAGCGCGCGATGCCCTGCGGTTCCAGCGGCCAGGTCATGCCGACCTTGTACACACGGATGCCGATGTCGGCGCACGCGGCTTCGTCCAGGCCCAGGTACTCCAGCGCCTGCAGCACGTCCAGGTAGCTCTTGCCGGTGGTGACGATGCCCAGCCGCGCGCGCGGCGCATCCATCACCACCTTGTCGATGCCGTTGGCGCGGGCAAAGGCCTGCGCGGCCTTCACCGCATAGCGGTGCAGGCGCATTTCCTGGTCCAGCGGCGGGTCCGGCCAGCGGATGTTGAGGCCACCCGACGGCATCTCGAAGTCTTCCGGCAGCACGATGCGGCGCGCCATCGGATCGACCTGCACCGACGCCGACGATTCCACCGTCTCGGCGATCGTCTTGAAGCCGACCCAGCGGCCGGTATAGCGGCTCATCGCCCAGCCCAGCAGGCCCATGTCGAGGATGTCCTGCACGCCGGCCGGGTTCAGCACCGGCATCATCGCGCTGACGAACTCGTCCTCGCTGCCATGCGGCAGGGTCGAACTGCGGCAGGCATGGTCATCGGCGGCCAGTGCCAGCACGCCACCATAGCGCGAGGTGCCGGCCGCATTGGCATGCTTGAACACGTCGCCGCAGCGGTCCACGCCCGGTCCCTTGCCGTACCACATGCCGAACACGCCCTGCACGTTGGCGCCGGGGAACAGGTTGGTCTGCTGGGTGCCCCATACCATGGTGGCGCCCAGGTCCTCGTTCAGGCCGGGGGTGAACTTCACCTTGGCCGCTTCCAGATGCTTGCGCGCGCGCCACAGTTCCAGGTCGAAGCCACCCAGTGGGCTGCCACGGTAGCCACTGACGAAGCCGGCGCTGTCGATGCCTTCGGCGGCATCGCGCAGGCGCTGCATCAGCGGCAGCCGCACCAGCGCCTGCACGCCACTCAGGTAGATCCGCCCCTCGTTGCGGGTGTACTTGTGGTCGAGCGTGTAATCACGGTCGAGCAGGTCGGCGGAGGAGGGCGAAGTGAGTTGCGCGGTACTGGTCATGGCTGGCCCGGTAGGATCGGCTGGCACCGGCCGCGTGCAGGCACGCGGCGGGAAAGGCGCGAATTGTAGCAGCGGGGCCGTGGTGGGCCCGGCACTCGCGCCCGCGCCGCTGCTGGGGTTAGGATCGGGGCGAGAGAGGGAGGCTGCGGTTGTGCAGCCTGGGGAGAAGGGATGTCAGTTCCAGGAAAGATCCTGGCCAGCGTGCTGCTGGCCTCGGGAGCGGCCACGGCGTGGGCCGCGCCGGCCATGCCGGCACCACAGGAGTTCTACTTCGACAGCGACCTGGCGGCGGCACCGATGGTGGCGATGCAGGGCGAAGGCGATGAGCTGGTCACCCAGCTGGTGAGGCTGCGCGAGCGCGGCCGGCGCGCGGTGGAAGCCACCGTGCAGCTGGCTTCGGTGGCCAGCACCCAGGGCCGTGCCGAGCTGGCCGACCAGCTGTATGGCGAGGCCCTGAAGGAGGCGCCGGCACAGAGCAGCGCGGGCCGCAGCGTGCGTTGGAACTATGGCTGGGACCTGCTGCGCCAGGGCAAGCCGGAGGCGGCGCTGGAGCAATGGTTGTCGTCGGCCGGCAATGCGCGCAGCAAGCCCAGCTGGGTGCCACCCACCTACGCGCTGGCCCTATGGCGGATGGGGCAGAAGCAGGAGGCCGTGCAGTGGTATGCCGCAGCAGTGCGTACCGAGCCGTCGCAATGGAGCACCAGTGCCAATTACGCGCAGCTGCTGCCGCAGTGGCGCGAGGATGAGCGCGCGTCGTTGGCCGAGGTGCAGCAGGCCTGGGCGGCGGCCCCGCCTGCGTGGCCCTGAGGGAGGGGGGCGGCCGGGTTCACGGCGTCCCCCGCGAATCCACCCCGCCCGGCCAAGCGCCGCTTTTGATGTTCACAGCCAACCAGCCGCCACGAGGGGCTGCGCCGTTCGCTGGAAACCCCTCAATCGTCCGCGGAAACCGTCCGCCCCGATGCCCATGCCCGCAGTGCCTCCACCTGCTGGGCCATCAGCACCGACAGCGGTCGCGTCGCACGGATCTCGTTCATCAGCAGCTCGGTATCCAGTGGCCGCCCTTCGGCGTGCGCCGCATACAGCCCGGCCACGATCGCCTGCTCGATCTCCGCGCCGGAGAACCCGTTGGCGGCAGCCGCCAGCGCGGGTAGTGCGAAGTCGTCGGCATTGAGCTGGCGCCGACCCAGGTGCAGCCGCAGCAGTTCCACGCGCACCTCCGGCGAAGGCAGGTCAACGAAGAAGATCTCGTCGAAGCGGCCCTTGCGCAGCAGCTCGGCAGGCAGCTCGTGCACCTGGTTGGCGGTGGCCACGATGAACACCGGTGCCTTGCGCTCGGCCATCCAGGTCAGCAGATGGCCCAGCACGCGGCGTGACACGCCACCGTCCTCGCCACCGCTGGCCAGGCCCTTCTCGATTTCATCCATCCACAGCACGCAGGGCGCCAGCTGCTCGGCCGAGGCCAAGGCCTGGCGCAGGTTGGCCTCGGTCTCGCCGTGGTACTTGTTGTACAGCGCGCCCACGTCCAGGCGCAGCAGCGGTACGCCGAAACCGGCGGCGGTGGCCTTGGCCAGCATCGACTTGCCGCAACCCTGCACGCCCAGCAGCAGCATGCCGCGCGGTGGGTCCAGCCCGGCCGGTGCGGAGCCAGCGATGAACGCCACACGCCGCTGGTTGATCCAGCGCTTGAGCCGGTTGGCGCCGGCCACGTCGCCGAACCGCGCGCTGTCATGCTCGAAGAACAGGTGGCCGCTGCGGTTGAGCAGCTCGAACTTCAGCCGTGCCAGCTGCGGCAGGTCGTCGTCGCGCAGCGCGCCGTCGGCGTAGATCAGCTGCCGGGCGATGCGCCGGGCATCGACCAGGCTCAGGCCCTGCAGGTTCTTCAGGATCTTCTTCACCGCCTCGCTGTCGACTTCGACGCGGCGGCCGCCATGTTCGCGGGCGTAGGCATCGGCCTCCTCGCGCAGCATCTTCAGCAGGGCGTTGGCATCGGGCAGGCGCGGGTTGAAGCGGACCGCCAGCGCTTCCAGCTCGGCCGGCAGTTCGACCTTGGCGCCGATCAGCACCAGCACGTGCGGTTCGCTGTGACGGCGCTGGATCAGGTCGCGCAGGGTGCGCTGGTGGCTGGCATAGCCCAGGTAGGGGTGGAAATCGAGCAGCAGGTAGACCCCGCGCTGCCCGGCCTGGCGGATCATCTGCAGGGCCGCGCTGGCGTCGGGTGGCCCGGCCGGCGGATCTTCGCTGTCCAGGTCGATGCGGCGCAGGCCCTCGGTGATCGACCACCGGTGCAGCGCCCGCCAGACGTGCATCAGTGTCTGCCGGAACAGGTCGACGATGCGACCCTCGTCCTGGGTCTCGATCACGATCAGGGGGGTGTTGGCGCGGATCAGTGCGCTCAGGTCCTGCAGCTCGCTCATGCCGGTTCGATCCTTCGGGGGCGCCACGATAGCAAAGGGATGGCCGCAGGTTCAGCGCGGTGCTACCTCCCGTCACCACCGCCGGTGTACGCTCGGGGCACGTACCCGGAAGCGAGGCTGGCATGAAGACGATCCTGGTGGCCGGTTCCAAGGGCGGGGTGGGCAAGACCACCGTCGCCACCCACCTGGCCGCGTACGCGGCATTGCAGGGCAGGGCCACGGTGATCGCCGACGCCGACCCTCAGGGCTCCAGCACCCGCTGGGCGCAACGGCGGGCCGGGCTGGAAAGCGCGGTGCTCCCCATTGATGTGTATCGGAAGAAGCAGTGGGCGCAGAAGCTGCCCGATGGCACCGAAACCGTCATCATCGACGCACCGGCGGGCGCATTGGCCGACGATATCCCCCATTTCCTTGACGCTGCCGACGCGGTGGTGGTGCCGGTGCTGCCCTCGGCGCTCGACATCGAAGCCATCGTCGGCTTCCTCAACAGCCTGGCCCAGAACCCGCGGGTGCACAGCCGCAAGCTGCCGGTGGGGCTGGTCCTCAACCGCACCAAGCCCTGGACCCAGACCTCGCAGCAGGCGTTGCAGATGCTGGCCGAATGGCCGTACCCGGTGGTCGCGCAGCTGCGTGACAGCCAGAGCTACGTGGTCATGACCGGCCTCGGCCGCAGCCTGTTCGACTACCGCTCGGCCCAGGTGCGGGAGCATCAGGCCGACTGGGAGCCGCTGCTGTCCTGGCTCAAGCTTTGATGCCTGCGTCACTCTTCCTGCTGCATCCTCTTCTTCATGGAAACCCGCGATGCGTGAACTGATCCTGCTGCGCCATGCCCATGCCGAACCGGCTACCCCCGGCCAGGCCGACCTCGACCGGCCGTTGTCGCCGGTGGGGCTCGCCGAAGCCGAAGCCGCCGGCAAGTGGCTGAAGGAGAACAACCTGCTGCCGGACTGCGTGCTGTGCTCACCGGCGCGGCGTACCCGCGAAACCCTGGAAGCCGTGCTCGGCACCATCGGTTACGTGGAAAAGCGCCTGGAAGACCGCATCTACGAAGCCACCCCCGGCACCCTGGCGGCATTGGTGGACGACCGCCGTGATCTCGACCGGGTGCTGATCGTCGGCCACAACCCGGGCCTGGAGCGGCTGGTGGCGTTGATGACCGAGGGCACCAGCAGCGACTACCGCGGCATGCCGCCGGCCGGCATCGCCGTGCTCGGCTTCCCGCGCGAGGCCTCGATCGAGCCAGGCGTGGCCAGCCTGAACGCATTCTGGTGGCCGTGATCCGATGAGCCTGGCGCGGCGCAGCCGCTATCTGCTGCCCGCGCTGCTGGCACTCGGCCCGGCCTGGGCGGCCGTGCCCACGCCGACCACCCTGCCACCGGTGGTCGCCGAAGCGCACCGGGTAATGCGCCTGGATACCCAGCGTTCGCAGATCGGCTTCGAGGTGCGCACCCGTTTCGGGCAGCGTATCGAAGGCCTGTTCCCGCACTTCGAAGGGCGCATCGAGATCCTCTCCGACGGCCGCCACCAGGTGCACCTGAAGATGTTCACGCGCTCGGTCGAGATCCCCGGCAAGGCGCGCTATACCGGATGGATGCGCGGCGAGGAGTTCTTCGATGCCGGCCGCCATCCGGTGGTCGAGTTCGACTCGCTGCCGTACTGGCCGGAAACCGTGGAGAGCGGTGGCGACATCAACGGCCGGCTGACCCTGCGCGGGATCAGCCACCCCGAGACACTGAAGGTCGAGAAGGCGGAGTGCGCCCGACCCGGCTATGATTGCGACGTCGTCAGCCGCGGTACCGTGCAGCGAGGCCGGTATGGCATGGACAGCTGGCAGCTTGCCTTGAGTGACCGAGTGACTTTCGTATTGCGTGCGCGCCTGAGCGAGGCGCCGAAACCGTGAACTTCCTGCTGCGTGTACTGGCGCTGGCAACCGTGTTGCTGGGCAGCGGTTGTGCATCGCTGTCGAATGCCGAGCGCGACCGCGCCGAGGCAATTGCCGTGCAGGCACGTTCGACCGTGGTCGACTGCCAGCGTGCAGACCGCTGTGCACAGGATTCGCCGCTGCGGGCGCTGGCCGGCCGGGCGTTCACCGAATCCACCCCGGAACGACCGCGCCACTACGCCACCCTGCTCGATGAGGGCGAGGGCGCCCTGGTCGCACGCCTGAACCTGCTGCGCAGCGCCACCCGCAGCATCGACCTGCAGACCTACATCTTCGACAAGGACGACAGCGCCCGTCTGGTCATCGACGAACTGCTGGCCGCATCTCGGCGCGGGGTGAAGGTGCGGCTGCTGATCGACCAGCTCTCGGCGATCTCCGACCTGCAGATCCTCGGCGCCCTGTCCGGCGCCCACCAGAACTTCCAGCTGCGGGTCTACAACCCGACCTTCGGCAAGGCCCGGCTGAACTACTTCGACTATGCCGGCAGCGTGCTGTGCTGCTTTCGCCGGTTCAACCAGCGCATGCACAACAAGCTGCTGGTGATCGACGATGCGATCGGCGTGGTCGGTGGCCGCAACTACCAGGACGACTATTACGACTGGGACCGCGAGTACAACTTCCGCGACCGCGATGTACTGATCGCCGGCCCGGAAGCACGTGCGATGGCGGCCAACTTCGACGCGTTCTGGCGCGCACACCGCAGCGTGCCGGCCGAGCGCCTCAACGACGTGGGCCGTACGTTGCTGCGCGAGGGCGTGCCGACCCTGCCGCCGGCCACCTTCCGGCGCCCGGAACGGGTACAGCGGGTCAGCGCCGAAGCCAACGACACCGAGTTCGTCACCCGTTCCTTCGTCGATACCGCGCTACCGGTGGCCTCGGTGCGCTATGTGGCCGACCTGCCGCGCAAGCATCGCCGCGAGAAGGCCGACGCGCCGCTGGCCGGCCAGCACGTGACCGAGCCGCAGCTGGATGCACTCATTGCCGGTGCGCAGAAGGAAGTGATCCTGCAGACGCCATACCTGGTGCTGTCCAAGCCGGCGCAGAAACTGTTCCGCGAGCTGCGCAAGCGCCCGCAGCCACCGCGCGTGGTGGTGTCCAGCAACAGCCTGGCGGCCACCGACAACCCGATCGTGTATGCGCTGTCGTACAAGTACAAGCGGCGCAACATGCGCGAACTGGGCTTCAACATCTTCGAGTACAAGCCGTTCCCGCTGGATGCACCGGTCGACTACCGCAACCTGCTGCCCGACCCGATCGCCGCGCCGGGAGGCGACGACGACGGCGGGCGCAATCCGCTGATCGGTGGCAGTGCTGCCGGCAGCAACGCACGCGGTGGCAGCAGTAGTGGTTCGGATGCCGGCAGCAGGCAGGGCCCGTTGAATCGCCACAGCGATGGTGCCTACGACAACGCACGCGCACGCCGTCGCGCCGCCGGCAGCGAGGTGGAAACGCGCCTGCTGCGCACCGAGACGCGGCCGTCGTTCCTGGGCAGCAAGGCGGTCAACAAGCCGTTGCCGGTCACCCGCAAGGGCGCGCGCATGGGCCTGCACGCCAAGTCGCTGGTGGTCGACCGCCGCATCGGCGTGGTCGGCACCCACAACTTCGATCCGCGCAGCGAGAACTACAACACCGAAGGCGCGGTGATCATCGACGACCCGGTTTTTGCCGAGGAACTGGCGCAGAGCATCCTGCGTGACACCCACCCACAGAACTCCTGGACGGTGGCGCCACGGGCCAAGCCACCGGTGCTGTCAGGGCTGAACTACAGCGTCGGCAAGGCCTCCGAAGCGCTGCCCATCCTTGATTTCTGGCCCTGGCGCTACGCCACCGACTACGAGTTCAAGCCCGGCCCGGAGTGCCCGCAGCCGCTGCCGCGGCAGGATCCTGATTTCCATCGCTGCTACGCCGCCGTCGGCGACTTCCCCGAAGTCAACGTCGGCCCGAAGTGGCTGCTGGTGCGCATGCTGACCGCATTCGGCGCCGGTCTCGTTCCCATCCTCTGAAGGTACCCGCATGGCCCAGGTGTTCCGCGAAGCCGTTTCCATCGAGCAGCTCAACGCGCTCAGCCGCAACACGGCGATTGAATCCCTGGGCATCGTCTTCAGTGCCGCCGGCGAGGACTGGCTGCAGGCCACCATGCCGGTGGATGAGCGCACCCGCCAGCCCTACGGCATCCTGCACGGCGGTGCCTCGGTGGTGCTGGCCGAGACCCTGGGCAGCAGCGCCGGCAACCTGTGCGTGGATACCGGCAAGCAGGTCTGCGTGGGCCTGGAGATCAATGCCAACCACGTGCGTGCCGTGCGCTCTGGCACGGTCACCGGCACCGCCCGCGCGCTGCACGTCGGCCGCAGCACCCAGCTGTGGGAGATCCGCATCGAGGACGAGCAGGGCCGCCTGGTATGCATCTCGCGGCTGACCCTGGCGGTGGTGGCTGCCGGTCACGGCTGAGACCCCCTGGGGCTCGTTGACGGCAGCGGAACCCAGCGTTCCCCGCCGATTGCCCCGGTCGATGGCGGTTATGGCCTAAATCGGCTGGCAGCGATGACGGCCCTCCGGTATCGTGCGCGGATGACTTCCCCCACTCCGGCCCCCCGTGGCGGCGTGGCGCGTGTGTGCCGTTACCTGTACCGCGTACCGCTGCTGTTGGTCCACATCATCGTGTTCCTGCCGCTCATCCTGATCGGCATGCTTCCGCCGTGGGGCGAACTGCGCGTGGGCGAGGCGACCTTCGGCGCCAAGGTGGTCAACTGGTGGCAGGGCGGGCTGATGTGGATCTTCGGCTTCCGCCTGGTGCAGGTCGGCGCGCCGCTGCCCGGTGCCGTGCTGTTCGTGGCCAACCATGTCAGCTGGGTCGATATCTGCATCCTGCACAGCCAGCGCATGATGGGCTTCGTCGCCAAGCGCGAGATCGCCAGCTGGCCGCTGGTGGGCTGGCTGGCCGCGCGCGGCCAGACCATCTTCCACCAGCGTGGCAACACCGAATCGCTCGGTGGCGTGATGCAGGTGATGGCCGACCGCCTGCGCGAGGGCAAGGCCGTGGGCGTGTTCCCGGAAGGGCGGACCCGCGGCGGTCACGAAGTGGGCCCGTTCCACGCCCGCATCTTCCAGGCCGCGGTCGAGACCGGCGTGCCGGTGCAGCCGGTGGCCCTGGTGTACGGGGCAAAGGGCGACGCGCAGACCATCGTCGCGTTCGGTCCGAACGAGAGCTTCTTTGCCAATTTCCTGCGCCTGCTCGGCGAGCCGGCGCGACGTGCGGAAGTGCACTTCCTGGCGCCGATCGGTGCACAGGACCTGGAAGGCCGTCGGCGCATCGCGGAAACCTCGCGCGCGCGCATCGTGGCGGCCATGAGCGCCGGGTGAGGCTGCGGTGGCCCTGATCCCGCCACCTGTCCTGGACGCCGGTACGCCGACGCTGCATGCGGCTGACTATCAGCCACCGCGCTGGCTGCGCAATCCGCACCTGCAGTCGATGCTCAGCTCCAGCCGCATGCGCCTGCAGCGCGGCCTGCTGCTGCTGGCGGCCACCGGTGCGGTCAGCGAAGAGCTGATCCTCGATGGTGGTGATGGCGTGCGCCTGCAGGGCTGGCACAGCCATGTCGAAGGCCGCGAGCCCAAGGGCATCGCGCTGCTGCTGCATGGCTGGGAAGGCAGTGCCGAATCCAGCTACATGCGCATGGCCGCCGCGCGCATGATCGAGCAGGGCTTCGACGTGGTGCGGCTGAACTTCCGCGACCACGGCAACACCCATCACCTGAACCCCGGCATCTTCCACTCCAATCTCATCGATGAAGTGGTGCACGCCGCGGGCGATATCGCCCAGCGCTGGCCGCAGCTGCCGCTGGTGGCCGCCGGTTATTCGCTGGGTGGCAACTTCGTGCTGCGCCTGGCCCTGCGCGCACCGGCGGCCGGCGTGCCGCTGCTGCGCGTCGCCTCGGTGTGCCCGGTGCTGGACCCGGCGCTGACGATGGAGAGCATCGAGAACGGCCCGGCGATGTACGACTGGTACTTCCGCCGCAAATGGGCCGGCTCGCTGCGCCGCAAGCGCGATCTGTTCCCCGAGCTGAGCGACTGCGACGACCGCGTGTTGAAGCTGGACATCCGCGCGCTGACCGCCTGGCTGGTCGAGCGCCACACCAGCTTCGGTTCGCTGCAGGCCTATTTCGACGGCTACTCGATCGCCGGCGACCGCCTGTCGTCCCTGCAGGTACCGGCCGACATCCTGATGGCGCAGGATGACCCGGTGATTCCGTACGCGACCTTCAGCAACTGGCAGCTGCCGGGCCAGGCGCGCCTGGAAACCGCCTGCTGGGGCGGCCACTGCGGGTTCATCGAAAACTGGCGCGGCGACGGCTTCTCCGAGCGCTGGGTCGCCCAGCGCCTGCAGCGGGTCCTGCAGGCCTGAACCGGCGACAGCGCGCAGCCCGCTACAATGCGGCTTTGCACTTGAACCGGACTGCCATGCAAGACCAGATCATCCAAGCGTTGCGCCAGAACCAGGCCGACCAGGCCGTGCAGCTGGCCCAGGCGTGGACCCGTGACGAACCCGGCCAGGCCAACGCCCACCGCTGGCTGGCGCTTGCGCTGCAGCAGCAGGGCAACGCCGAGGAGGCGATGGAGGCCCTGCAGCAGGCGCTGCGGCTGGCCCCGGACGACGCCCAGCTGCACCTGCAGCATGCCGGCCTGCTGCTGGCACTGCGCCAGTTCGAGGGTGCCGACGAAGCACTGGTGCGCACCACCGGCCTCGATCCGAACTCGTTCTCCGCCTATCTGATGCAGGCGCACCTGGCAATCGGCCGCAATGACTTCGACGAAGCGCAGCGCATCTCCACCCTGGCCGCGCGCGTGGAGCCGGACCATCCGGAACTGCTGACCATCGACGGCATGGTTGCACTGCGCCGCGGTGACGCCGACCGTGCACTGGCGCTGCTGTCGGCTGCCAGCAAGGCACTGCCGGACGATACCCGCGTGCTGTACGCACTGGGCTTTGCCTACCTGGGCAAGGACATGCTGGCGTTTGCAGAGCAGTCGTTCCGCCGCGTGCTGGAACTCAATCCGTCGCTGTCCTCGCTGCATGGGCTGGTGGTGCAGCTGGCACTGCGCCAGGGCAACGTACCGGCCGCCGCCGAAGCGATGCAGGTGGCCCTGCAGCAGCCGGAGATGGACGTACCGTCGATGCGACGCCTGGCGGGTGAACTGTCGCTGCGCAATGGCCAGCCGCTGCAGGCCCTGGACTACCTGCTGCCGCTGCTGGAGACGCAGCCGGAAGACCGCCAGGTGCTGCAGCTGCTGCTGATGTCATGGCAGCGCCTGGGGCGCGAGGATGAAGCACGTGCGCGCCTGGATGCGGTACTGGATACCGATGACCAGCTGCACGATGTGTGGCTGGCACGCCTGGCCATCGAGCAGGTGGGCAGCGAAAGCGCCGTGACCGCGGTCGAGCGCTGGATGGCGGCGATGCCCGCGCATCTGCCGGCCCTGGAGGCGCGCCTGCGCCTGCATGACATGGCCGGCGAACATGCTCAGGCCGAAGCGATCGCCGAACGCATCGTCAGCCTGGAACCGGGCCGCGTCAGCGGCGAGACCCGGCTGGTCGAAGGCCTGCTGCAGCGCGATCCCGCCGCCGCCGTGGCCCGCGTGCAGGCGCTGATCGAGCTGGCGCCGGAAGAGCATCGCGCCGACCTGCGGACGTGGATGGGCGAGATCCAGGACCGCGCCGGGCAGCCGCAGGACGCCCTGCGCACCTGGCTGTCGCTGCAGGCTGACCAGGCGCCGCAGCGCTTGCCACTGCCGCCACAGGCCAAGTCCCCGCCGAGCTGGCCGGACAAGGGCAGCATCGACGGCGATGCCAGCTCCGCGCCGATCTTCCTCTGGGGCCCGCCGGGTTCGGGCGTTGAGCGGGTGGCGACCGGCCTGGCTGCTGCCAGCCCGGTGCTGCGCAGCGACCGCTACACCAACACGCCGCCCGATGATGCGTTCCAGAACTACAACACGCTGCAGGACCTGGCCTCAGGCGTGCTGACGCCGGAGCGGCTGGTGCAGCGCTGGCGTGAACAGCTGCCGGCACGTGGCCTGCAGAGCGACACCGTGATCGACTGGCTGCTGTGGTGGGACAACGCCCTGCTGTGGGCGCTGCGCCCGCAGCTGCCGCAGGGCCGCCTGGTGCTGGTGCTGCGCGACCCGCGCGACATGCTGCTGGACTGGGTGGCCTACGGTGCCGCCGCGCCGCTGGCGATGACGTCGCTGGCCGAAGCCAGTGAATGGCTGACCCGCGCGCTGACCCAGATCGCCACGCTGCATGAGGACGACCTGTACCCGCACGTGCTGCTGCGCATCGACCAGATCGGCAACGATCCGCAGGCGATGGCCGAACTGCTGGGCCGCCTGTTCGAGCGGCCGATGCCGCCGGCGGCACAGCTGGGAGCCCCGCGCCTGCCGGCCGGCCACTGGCGCAACTACCGCGACGTGATGAGCGCCGCCTTCGCCCAGCTCACCCCGGTTGCGGTGCGCCTGGGTTACCCGGAAGAGTGAGGAGAGTCCGATGCAGTTGACCAGCCACAGCCTGACCAACGGCGCACCGATCGATCGTGAGTTCGCCGCGGGCGACGCCAACGGTTTCGCCCCGGACCGCAACCCGCACCTGGCCTGGAGCGGGGCGCCGGCCGGCACCCGTTCGTTCCTGCTGGTATGCGTGGACCCGGACGTACCGACCGTGCCGGAGACGGTTGGCCGCAGCGACATGAGCGTGCCGCGCGACCAGCCGCGCTGCGATTTCGTGCACTGGGTGATGGCCGATATCCCGGCCACGGTGCAGGAGATCGCCGCTGGCAGCTGCAGCGACGGCTTCGTGGTGAAGGGCAAGCCCGTACCCGCCGGCCCGGCCGGCAGCCGCCAGGGCCTGAACGACTTCACCGGCTGGTTCGCGGGCAACCCGGACATGGCCGGTGATTACCTGGGCTATGACGGCCCGTATCCGCCGTTCAACGACGAGCGCATGCACCGCTACTTCTTCCGCGTATTCGCGCTGGACGTGGCGTCGCTGGACCTGCCGCAGCGCTTCACCGCCGCCGATGCGTACCGCGCCATGCACGGCCACGTGCTGGCCGAAGCCGCACTGCACGGCACCTACACGTTGAACCCGGCGCTGGGCTGAGCAGCACACAGGGTAGAGCCGGCCGCTGGCCGGCTGCCGCAGGCAACGGCGGCAACACAGGGAAGATGCCGGCCAGCGGCCGGCTCTACCTTCCATCCGCTTGCAGCGCCGCCGGTTCGAACACTGCGGTGTCGCCTCTCGCGTTGCGCAGCACCAGCGCGCCGCAGTCGTCAAGCGCAAGCGTCGGTGCCGAGCCTTCGCCGTGCATCAGCTTTCCGGCGAGCTTCTGCTGCGTGGGCAGTCTCTGATCGACGCATAGCGCTGTGGTCTGCACGCTGTTGCGCAGGATCAGCAGGTTGCCCTGCAGCCGGTACTCGTTGCTGACGTGGTTGCACAGGTTCAACTCGCTCATGAAACCGGACTGGAAGCGCAGTGTGTAGGGCGCGCGACCGCGGACGAACAACGCGTCGATGCGCTTTCCTTGCGCGTTGGTGGCACGCACCAGTTGCCACAGGTGCGCTTCAAGCTGATCGGTGCTGGGCGTGCTGGCAGCGGCCACATTCGCGGACATGGCCAGCAGCGCAGCAATGATGAGGACGGGGACGTGCTTCATGCCGATCTCCCGATGCATCCGGGTAGTGCCGGCCGCTGGCCGGCAGCATCCGTGTGTTGGCAGTGCCGCGCAGGGCAGCCGGCCAGCGGCCGGCACTACCGACCATGAAGAAGGGCGGCCTCTCGGCCGCCCTTCCATCGTTTTATTTCTTCTCGATGGCCGACTCGACCACCATGTCCAGCACGTACGCCTGCGACGGCGCATCGGCCGGCGGGTTCTTCACCTCGTAGCGCTTCACGCGCACCACGTTGCGCACGCCGTCTTCGTGGGTGTAACCCTCGATGTTGCCGTAGAAGTTCTCGAACTTGCCCGGCTCGCCCTGCTTCAGGCCCTTGTCGTCGAACTTCACTTCGCGCACCTGCAGGCACTGGTAGTCCGGGATCAGCGGGTGCGAGCACTTCTCGGTCTTCGCAGCCACTTCCAGGAACACGGTTTCGCCGGCGCCGCCGTAGCGGGTTTCAGCGGTCGGTTCCGGGTTGAACACCAGCACGTCGCCCTTGGCGTTGGTCAGCGTCAGCTTGCCATCGGCATCCTGCTCGGCCTTCAGCTCGCCCTGCAGGCGGCTCGACACAGCCTCGTCCAGCGCCATCAGCGCCTTGTCGGTGCAGGCCATCATGGTCGAGGCCATCGCGCTGACCGTCAGCTTGCCGTCGGCCAGGGTGTAGCCGCCGCCCATGCGGTTGCAGGTGTTGCTGACCGACAGGCGGCCATCTGCGAAGTCCAGGGTGACCGGCTTGTCTTCGCGGGCGAACAGCGCGTCGATGCGCTTGCCGTCGGCGCCGGTGGCCTGCTGCAGCAGCCAGTGCTGGCTCTGCAGGCGCTGCGCATCCAGGTGCGCCAGCGTCTGCTGGTCTGCTGCCTTGGCCGCGGCCGGGGCCACGTCGTCGCCGCCGGTGCCGGCCGGGGCCGGGGTCTGGCTGCAGGCGGCCATCAGGGCCAGCGGGAGGAGCAGGGTGAGCTTGCGGTTCATGGTGATTCTCCTTGGGGAACCGTGGGGGAAACGGGGTGGGGCCGGCAACGGGGTTGCCATGCCCCGGCGCTGTTCAGCTGCCGGAGGGCAACCACAGCAGCAGCGCCGCGCCCAGTGCGATGCGGTAGATCGCGAAGGCGGTGAACCTGTGCGACTTGATGTAGCCCATCAGCCACTTCACTACGACGAAGCCGGTGATGGCCGCGGCAAGGAAGGCCACGCCCACGTCGGCCCAGTCCTCGCTGCCCAGCTGCCCTGCCTTGGCCATTTCCAGGAAGGTGTAGGCGCTGGCGGCAAACATGGTGGGAATGCCGACCAGGAACACGAACTCGGCGGCGGCGGCGCGGCGGCTCAGGCCCAGCAGCATGGCCAGGAAGATCGCCGAGGCCGAGCGCGAGGTGCCGGGGAACACGCCGGCCACGACCTGTGCCAGGCCCACGCCGATCGCCACCGTCCAGGTCACCTGGTCGCGGTCGGGCAGGCGCGCGGTGTAGGCCTCCACCAGCAGCATCCAGACACCACCGATGATCAATGCCCAGGCCACCGGGCTGACCGTCTCCGGCAGCGACCAGCCGGCCTTGCGCACCACCAGGCCGACCACGGCGGTGACCAGGAAGGCGGCGCCCAGCTTGAACACGTACTCACGGTTCCCGCGCTGGTTGAAGCCGGTGGCCAGCTGCAGCAGGCGCTGGCGGAACACCAGCACCACGGCCACGATCGCGCCGGCCTGGATGACGATGTTGAAGAAGTCCGAGCGGGCACCCAGCCAGTGCTGGGCGATGAGCAGGTGGCCGGTGCTGGAGATCGGCAGGAATTCGGTCAAGCCTTCGAGGATGCCCAGCAGCAGGGCGGAGAGCAGGTCGGACATGGACGGTGCGTGCACGCGCGGCGGAAGGAAGAAGGTCGAGAGGATAGACGATCCCTGCCGCACCAAACGGGTGCGTCTGGTGGCGGGTGCACCCGTTTGGTGCGCACCGTTCTGCACCGCCACGGAGCGCCCTTTTTGAAATCAATGACTTGCGGCCAGCGAAAAGTTGGCACGGTCGTTGCTGTACCTCAGCAGGCATTCATCCCCATCCGAGGTCGTACCGATGTCCGTGGAAAACGTTGAGAAGCTGATCAAGGACAACCAGATCGAGTTCGTCGATCTGCGTTTCGTGGATATGCGTGGCGTCGAGCAGCACGTCACCTTCCCGGTCAGCATTGTCGAACCGTCGCTGTTCGAAGAAGGCAAGATGTTCGACGGCAGCTCGATCGCCGGCTGGAAGGGCATCAACGAGTCGGACATGGTGCTGCTGCCGGATACCGCCAGCGCCTACGTCGACCCGTTCTACGCCGATCCGACCATCGTGATCAGCTGCGACATCCTCGACCCGGCCACCATGCAGCCGTATGGCCGTTGCCCGCGCGGCATCGCCAAGCGCGCCGAGGCCTACCTGAAGTCCTCCGGCATTGCCGAAACCGCGTTCTTCGGCCCGGAGCCGGAATTCTTCATCTTCGACTCGGTCCGTTTCGCCAATGAAATGGGCAACACTTTCTTCAAGGTCGATTCCGAAGAAGCCGCCTGGAACAGCGGCGCCAAGTACGACGGCGCCAACAGCGGTTACCGTCCGGGCGTGAAGGGTGGCTATTTCCCGGTTCCGCCGACCGACACCCTGCACGACCTGCGCGCCGAGATGTGCAAGACCCTGGAACAGGTCGGCATCGAAGTGGAAGTGCAGCACCACGAAGTGGCCACCGCCGGCCAGTGCGAGATCGGCACCAAGTTCAGCACCCTGGTGCAGAAGGCCGACGAACTGCTGCGCATGAAGTACGTGATCAAGAACGTCGCGCACCGCAACGGCAAGACCGTCACCTTCATGCCCAAGCCGATCGTCGGCGACAACGGCAGCGGCATGCACGTGCACCAGTCGCTGTCCAAGGGCGGCACCAACCTGTTCTCCGGTGACGGCTACGGCGGCCTGAGCCAGCTGGCGCTGTGGTACATCGGCGGCATCTTCAAGCACGCCAAGGCCATCAATGCCTTCGCCAACTCGGGCACCAACAGCTACAAGCGCCTGGTGCCGGGCTTCGAAGCGCCGGTGATGCTGGCCTACTCGGCCCGCAACCGTTCGGCCTCGTGCCGCATTCCGTGGGTGTCCAACCCGAAGGCGCGCCGCATTGAAATGCGCTTCCCGGATCCGATCCAGTCGGGCTACCTGACCTTCACCGCGCTGATGATGGCCGGCCTGGACGGCATCAAGAACCAGATCGACCCGGGCGCACCGAGCGACAAGGACCTGTATGACCTGCCGCCGGAAGAAGAGAAGCTGATCCCGCAGGTCTGCTCCTCGCTGGACCAGGCGCTGGAAGCGCTGGACAAGGACCGCGAGTTCCTGAAGGCCGGTGGCGTGATGAGCGATGACTTCATCGACGGCTACATCGCGCTGAAGATGCAGGAAGTGACCAAGTTCCGCGCGGCCACCCACCCGCTGGAATACCAGCTGTACTACGCCAGCTGACCGGATGCGATGGCGGTGGGCTTCCCCCTCCCACCCGCCACCATCGCTTCCGTTTTCGCGGCTGGGGAGCCGCGGTCAGATCGGGGTCGGATCCCGTTCGTTTACGAATGGGCTCTGACCCCTGATCCAGGGGCAAGAGAGAGACCGGATACGCGACCAGGGCCGCCCTCCCTCCCGCGTCGGTCGTGCAAGGAGAGAGGCACGGCCGTCCCGGCCCTGTACGTGTCCGGTGCAACAGCCACGGTCATCATCCTGATGACCCGTGGTTGCCTGATGCCAACGCGCGCTGGCGCGCTGGCCCCATCCACCATCGGGACATGCGCATGAAACTGATCTCCGCCATCATCCGGCCGTTCAAGCTCGACGAGGTCCGCGAGGCCTTGTCCGACGCAGGCGTGTCGGGCATTACCGTGACCGAAGTGAAAGGCTTCGGCCGCCAGAAGGGCCACACCGAGCTGTATCGCGGCGCCGAGTACGTCGTCGATTTCCTGCCCAAGATCAAGATCGAAACCGTAGTCACCGACGAGCGTGCCGATGCGGTGATCGAAGCGATCCAATCGTCGGCAGGCACCGGCAAGATCGGTGACGGCAAGATCTTCGTCACCGCCGTCGAACAGGTCATCCGCATCCGCACCGGCGAAATCGGTGCCGACGCGCTGTAACCCCCTTCCGGAGACTCCCCCATGAAGATGCGCCTTCTCACCGGGTGGCAAGCCCGGTTCCATATCGTGTGCCTGTTGATGCTGCTCAGCGCGCTGGCCGCGGGTGCCTGGCCGGGCAATGCCCACGCCCAGGCGCAGGTGTCGCCGCTGCCGAGCGAAAGCGTGGCCGTTGAGCCGCTGCAGGACCCTGCAGCGGCCGCCGCTGCGCCGGCCGTGGCCGAAGCGGCCGCCGCCTATGATCATGGCGACGTGGCCTGGATGCTCACCTCCACCCTGCTGGTGCTGCTGATGGTCGTGCCGGGCCTGGCCCTGTTCTACGGCGGCCTGGTGCGTTCGAAGAACGTGCTGTCGGTGCTCAGCCAGATCCTGGTGGTGTTCTCGCTGGTGCTGCTGCTGTGGGTGGCCTACGGCTACAGCGCGGTGTTCAGCGCGGGCAATCCCTTCTTCGGGTCGTTCACCGAGTTCGCCTTCCTCAAGGGCTTCACCCCCGAGTCGGTCGGCAACACACCGATCAAGGGCCTGCCGGACTATCTGTTCGTCGCGTTCCAGTCGACCTTTGCCGGTATCACCACCGCGCTGATCGTCGGTGCCTTCGCCGAGCGCATCAAGTTCCGCGCGGTGCTGCTGTTCTCGGCGCTGTGGTTCACCCTCAGCTACATCCCGATGGCACATATCGTCTGGGGTGGCGGCTACCTGGGTGAGCTGGGCGCGATCGATTTCGCCGGCGGTACCGTGGTCCACATCAATGCGGGCGTCGCCGGCCTGGTCGCCGCGTGGTTCGTCGGCAAGCGGCTGGGCTATGGCCAGACCGCGCTGAAGCCGCACAACGTGCCGTTCACCTACATCGGCGCGATGCTGCTGTGGGTGGGCTGGTTCGGCTTCAATGCCGGTTCCGCCGCCGCCGCCGACACCGTGGCTTCGCTGGCCTTCCTCAATACCGTGCTGGCCACCGCCGCAGCGGTGCTCGGCTGGACGCTGGTGGAAGCAATCAGCAAGGGCAAGCCATCGGCACTGGGTGCTGCTTCGGGTGCGGTGGCCGGCCTGGTCGGCATCACCCCGGCCTGCGGTACCGTCGGTCCGCTCGGCGCGATCGTGATTGGTTTCGTGGCCGGGGTGGTCTGCGTCTGGGGCGTCACGGGCCTCAAGCGCCTGCTGAAAGTGGACGACACCGCCGACGTGTTCGGTGTGCATGGTGTCGGCGGCATCGTCGGCGCGATCCTTACCGGTGTGTTCAGTGCACAGTCGCTGGGTGGTACCAAGGCGGATCTGGATGTCGCGCACCAGGTCTGGGTGCAGGTGGTCAGCGTCGGCCTCACCGTGGTGTGGTCGGCGGTGGTGACCGCGGTCATTTTGCTGGTGGTCAAGGTCGTGGTCGGCCTGCGCGTGACCGAAGAGGCCGAACGCACCGGCCTGGATGTGACTTCGCACGGCGAATCCGCCTACGAGGCCTGAAGTAGCGGTGCATGGACGGGGTGGGTGCCGACCGTTGGTCGGCACTTCCACTGTCCTCGTTCTGGTAGGTGCCAAGCTTGCTTGGCACGGGGTCTGGGTCTGCTCTGGTGGGTGCCGACCGTTGGTCGGCACAGCCGGAGTGGCGCATCCACGCCTGGCGTGGACCTACCGAATCTTCCTTGTGACATGCATCATCGCGCCTGATCGCGCACAATCAGGCCATGCACCTGATCCGCACTGTCCTGATGCTCTCGGCCTGCCTGCTGCTGGCTGCCTGTGCCTCCGCGCCGCAGGAAACCCGCAACCCGCTCGCCACCTGGGTGCCATCACCCAACCAGAACGCGCGCACGCCGGTCATCATCGTCATCCACCACACCGAGCAGAAGTCGGTGCAGCAGAGCCTGCATACGCTGCGTACCGCCAACAGCGGTGGGCCGGTCAGTGCGCACTACCTGATCGGCGCCGATGGCCGACGTTACCAGCTGGTCGCCGATGAGCGCCGTGCATGGCACGCCGGTGCCGGGCGCTGGGGCACCATCACCGATCTCAACTCGGCCTCGATCGGCATCGAGCTCGACAACGATGGCCGCAGCCCGTTCAGCCAGGCGCAGATCGAATCATTGATCTTGCTGCTGCGCGATCTCACCACTCGCCTGAACATCCCGCCGCGTCAGGTCATCGCCCATGCCGACCTGGCGCCGACGCGCAAGCAGGATCCGAGCCGCTTCTTCCCTTGGCAGCAGCTGGCCGAGGCCGGCTTCGGGGTGTGGCCGCGCGCCGCCGACGGCGCGGCACCGGAAGGCTTCGACGCGTGGAATGCGCTGGCCCGCTTCGGCTATCCACTGGACAACCGCGAAGCCACCGTCGCCGCCTTCCACCGCCGCTTCCGCGGCCGCGACGACCTGCCGAAGACGCTGGATGCCGAAGACGCGCGCATCCTGCATTCGCTGCTGCTGCAGACGCCGTGACCCCGCGCATGAACGCTTGGCCCCGCGCCGGGTTGCCGCCCAGCGGCCGGCCCGCCACCATGGCGGCATGATTGATTCCGCTACCTTCTTCAAGCGCAAGCACTGGACCCTGTTGGCAGCGGCGGTGCTCGCCGGTTGCGCCACCACCGCTCCCCGCACGGGTTCCGAAGCGCCCACGCCGACCTCACCGCCGGCGGCCACCTACGCCAGGGTCGACTGGAAAGCCCTGCCAGCGGTCTCAAACAGCGATCTGCAGGCCGGTTTCGTTGCCTGGCGCAGCAGCTGCACCCGCCTGAAGAACGATGCGGTCTGGGCCAAACCCTGTGCCACCGCCGCGACGGTAGCGGACAAGGACCCGGCCGCGATCCGCCAGTTCCTGCAGCGCGACCTCGAGGTCTACGCGCTGCGCGCCGGCGGCCACCAGGCCGATGGCCTGATTACCGGCTACTACGAACCGATCTACCCCGGCAGCCTCACCCGTACCGCCAAGGCGACGGTGCCGGTGTACGGCACGCCGGATGATCTGGTGGTGGTGCAGCTGGACAGCCTCTACCCGGAACTGAAGGGCAAGCGCCTGCGCGGTCGCGTCGAAGGCAAGGTGCTCAAGCCCTACGACGACGCCGGTACCATCGCGGCCAAGGGCGCCAAGGCGCCGGTGCTGGCCTGGCTGACCGACCCGATGGACCTGCAGCTGCTGCAGATCCAGGGCTCCGGCCGGGTGCGCCTGGCCGATGGCAAGCAGGTGCGGCTGGCCTACGCCGAGCAGAACGGCCACCCCTACCGCGCCATCGGGCGCTGGCTGGTGGACCAGGGCCAGCTGAAGAAGGAAGACGTCACCATGGACGCGATCCGCGCCTGGGCCCGGGCCAATCCCGCGCGCGTGCCGGAACTGCTGCGCAGCAATCCCAGCTATGTGTTCTTCGTGCGCAATCCGGACAGCCCGGAAGGCCCGCGCGGTTCACTGAACGTGCCGCTCACCGCCGGCTACAGCGTGGCGGTGGACCGCAGCGTGGTGCCGCTGGGCAGCCTGCTGTGGCTCTCCACCACGCGCCCGGACGGCACCCCGGTGGTGCGCCCGGTGGCCGCGCAGGACACCGGCGGCGCCATCGCCGGTGAGGTGCGCGCCGACCTTTACTGGGGCAGCGGCGATGCCGCCGGCAAGCTGGCCGGCGACATGAAGCAGAAGGGCAATATCTGGATGCTGTGGCCGAAGGGCGTGCCCCTGCCGAACTGAAGCAGCAGGGGTCGGATCCCTTTCCAAAGGGAAGGGCTCTGACCCCGGATGCCTGATAATGGCGCCATTCCGAACTTTCCGGCCGCGCCTGCGGCCAGGACCCCTGCAATGACCTACGCAAAGCACAACGCAGAATCCGGCGCGAAGTCCGCCGCAAAGAAGTACTACAAGCACTGGGCCGAATCGGGCCTGGGCAAGGGCAACGTGCTGATGGAAGCCCGTGGCGAGAAGATCGTGCGCCAGGTGGAAATCTACGGCACCAAGATGGTCTGGGCCGACGAGCACGCCCACAGCGATGACCGTTTCCTGCTGGCCGACCAGCCGGTGTCGTTCCTGGATTTCGACGAGGACGACGAAATCTCCGCGCGTGAATTCGAAGCCGCCTGGAAGAAGGCACGGGAAGCCACCGGCTACCCGGTGTAATCCCCACGGCTCCCACCCTTGTAGCGCCGAGCCTTGCTCGACGCTGCAAAAGCGGGCATGTGAAATGTTATATGATTACATTTCACAGCAGCCGCCCCTTCCCATGAAGACTCCCACCCTTGTGGCCGCCCTCGCGGCCGCTCCGTTCGCCCCTGAAGCTTTCGCACAGTCCGCCGATGCCGCGCTCACCCTCGGCAAGGTGCAGGTGCACCAGCATGGCGAAGGCCAGCTCAGCGCGCACCAGGTGCTGACTTCGGTGGACGTGCTCGGCGCGGACCAGATCGAAGACCGCAACGTCTCGCACAGCTGGGAGCTGCTGGGGCAGATGCCCGGCATCCAGCTCACCGAAACGCGGCAGGGTGCCGAATCGGGCAAGGTCAGCTTCCGCGCCTTCAACGGCGAGGGCTACCTCAATGCCATCAAGACGCTGATCGATGGCATCCCCAGCAACGTCAACAGCGGCAACCAGCGCTTCATCGACATGCTGTTTCCGCTGGACATCAGCTACATCGAAGTAGTGCGCGGTACCAACGATCCGCGCTATGGCCTGCACAACATCGGCGGCAACGTGAACTTCGGTACGCGCCAGGGTGGCAGCTACACCGATGCGCGCCTGGCCTACGGCAGCTACAACACCCGTGATGCACAGCTGGCGGTTGGCCGCGAAGCCAATGGCTTCGCGCAGAACTACTTTGTCGGCACCCAGGCCAGCGATGGTTATCGCGACCACGACACCTCCAGGAAGTACTCGCTGGGCGGCAAGTGGTTCTTCGGCATGCTGGACGAAGGGCTGCGCGTGGGCCTGACGGCGCGCGCCTACCACCATGAGGCCGACGAACCGGGCTTCATGACCGCCGAGGAACTGCGCACGCAGCGCCGTGGCAGCGAGCTGCGCAACGGCAACGACGGTGATGACCGCGACATGCGCCAGCTTGCCGCGCACCTGGATATGAAGCTGTCCGACGCACTCACCTTCGGCACGCGGCTGTACTACAACCGCTACGAAGACGACCGCCGCGTGACCTTCAGCAACCTGCCCACCGGCAACCTGCCGCGCCAGCGCCGCGTGTGGGACGAGCGGCAGCATGGCCTGCTCAGCACGCTGACCTGGCAGGCCAGCCCCGCGCTTACTGTCGAGGGCGGCCTGAACTACGAGCAGCAGGACAACGGCTATATCCGCGAGCGCTACGCCTACGCCGAACCGACCGATTACAGCCAGCCGCCGGCGCGCGTGCAGAACGACGACCGCCACAGCTTCGACAACTGGGGCGCCTACGTGCAGGCCATCTACCGGCCCGCCGAGGCGTGGAAGATCGTGCCGGCCTATCGTATCGATCGCTTCAGTGGCAGCACGCACCTGATGAACGGCGTCCGCGGACGCCTGCAGGACTACGGCACCATCGGTCAGCCCAAGCTGAGCGTCATCCACAGCTTGGGCCAGACCACCCACGTCTATGCCAACTGGGGCCGCACCTTCCAGGTGCTGACCGGCTCCACCGCACCGGCCTATCTCACCCCGGGGCAGGCGCCGATGCAGCCGTCCACCAATACCGGCATGGAGCTGGGCCTGAAGTTCCAGCCGTTCCAGGGCGCCCAGGCGCGCCTGGCGGTGTGGCAGCAGGACGCGGAAAACGAGGTATCCAACATGCCGGCCACCGGCACCACGGTCACCCTGGGCAAGACCCGCCGACGCGGCGTGGATGCGCAGCTGAGCCTGCAACTGGGCGACGACTGGACGGTATGGGCCTCGCACGCCTACCAGGAAGCGAAGATCACCCGCGACGACCGCGATGCCGGCATTTCCCTGCAGGGCCGCGAAGTGGCTGCCACCCCGCGCCATATCAGCAATCTGGGTGTGGATTACCGCGCCGCTGATGCGCTGCGGCTGGGCCTGCAGGCGCGTGCACAGGGCGATTACTACCTGGAAGAACGCAACGTGGCCGGCAAGTTCGGTGGCTTCGCCGTGCTCGACCTCAGTGCGGCCTATCAGCTCACCCCGCGTTTCAGCGTGGACCTGCAGCTGAAGAACGTCACCGGCCGCCAGTACGCCTACGCCTGGTACGACAGCTTCTTCTGGGACAGCGCCCGCCCGATGTTCTCGCCGGCCCCGGGCCGCAGCGTGTTCGTCGGCCTGAACATGAAGCTGTAACCGACCACGCATCCGGTAGTGGTCGAGCTTGCTCGACCTGCGGCGGGGGTCAGAGCCCTTTCCTGACGGAAAGGGATCCGACCCCGAACCCCCGTTTTGCACTACATTGGTGCAATGTCCGACCCCTCACCCCCGCCGTCCCTCGATGCCCTGGGCACGCCGCTGGCCTGGGCCGGGGCCGATGGCTGCATTGCCGGCTGCAATCCGGCCTTCGCCCGCTGGCTGGGCGTCAGCGTCCGGCGCCTGCTGGGTCGGCCGCTGGCCGCACTGGAAGTGCAGGGCGAAGCCCTGGCCCATTTCCTGGCCCGCGATGAGCGCGACAGCCTGCGCTTGAACCGGCTGGCGCTGGCGGTGCCCGGCGAGGCGCCGCGCTTCGCCGAGGGCTGGATGAGCCGCCGCGACGATGGCGGCTGGTTGCTGGAGGCGCATCCGGTCGATGAGTTCCCAGGACTCGATCCCACCCAGGCGCTGCCCAGCGCGCTCAGCGCGGCGCTGAAGGGGCTGGCCCACGAGCTGCGCAACCCGCTGGCCGGGCTGAAGGGCGCGGCCCAGCTGCTGGCCCGCCGCGCGGCGCAGCGCGACGCCAGCGAACGTGAGCTGATCGAACTGATCGGCTCGGAGATCGAGCGCCTCAACGGCCTGCTCGACCAGCTGCTGTCGCCGGCCCCGGCGGCGCCCCACGCCGAACTGAACATCCATGCCGCGCTGGAGCGCGTGCTGCGCCTGGCCGAGAGCGAAGCCGGCTGGGCGGTGCGCCTGCAGCGCGACTACGACCCCAGCATTCCCGAATTCCATGGTGACGCCGACCGCCTCACCCAGGCGGTCTGGAACCTGGTGCGCAACGCGATCCAGGCCGGCGCCGGCAACATCACCCTGCGTACCCGCGTGGAGCATGGCGTGCGCATTGCCGAGCAGCTGCACACGCTGGCGTTGCGCCTGGAAATCGCCGACGACGGCCGTGGCGTTCCCGAGGAACTGGCTGAACACCTGTTCCTGCCCTTGGTCAGTGGCCGCGCCGAAGGCACTGGCCTGGGCCTGGCGCTGGCCCAGCAGGTGGCGCGCGAGCATCGCGGCACGCTGACCTACCGCTCGCGCCCGGGCCATACCGTGTTCACTCTGCTGCTGCCGATCGTCAGCGGCGCTGCCCCGGCCGAGGAGGCCCCGCGCGATGTCTGAGTCCTCTTCGTCCCCGCAGTGCATCTGGGTGGTCGATGACGATCGGGCCGTGCGCTTCGTGCTGTGCACCGCGCTACGCGAGGCGGGCTACCAGGTCGTCGATTTCGACAGCGCCGCACCCGCCCTGCAGGCGTTGAGCGAAGGCCCGCCACCGGCGCTGCTGTTCACCGATGTTCGCATGCCCGGCGACGATGGCCTGGTGCTGCTGGACAAGCTCAAGGCCGCGCTGCCGCAGCTGCCGGTGGTGGTGATGTCGGCCTATACCGATGTAGCCAGCACGGCCGGCGCGTTCCGCGGTGGCGCGCATGAATTCCTGTCCAAGCCGTTCGATCTGGACGATGCGGTGGCACTGGCGCAACGGGTGCTGCCGGCCGTCGCACCGGCATTGGCCGCGGCCACACCTGCGGCCGAAGCGCATAGCGACCAACCGCCGCAACTGGTGGGCGATACCCCGCCGATGCGCGCGCTGTTCCGCGCCATCGGTCGCCTGGCGCAGGCACCGCTGGCGGTGCTGATCACCGGCGAGACCGGCACCGGCAAGGAGCTGGTGGCCAATGCGCTGCATCGCGAATCACCGCGCGCGCAGGGGCCCTTCGTCGCGCTCAATACCGCTGCAATCCCGTCCGAGCTGCTGGAAAGCGAGTTGTTCGGCCACGAAGCCGGCGCCTTCACCGGCGCGCAGCGCCGCCATATCGGCCGCTTCGAGCAGGCCGATGGCGGCACGCTGTTCCTGGATGAGATCGGCGACATGCCGCTGCCGTTGCAGACCCGGCTGCTGCGCGTGCTGGCGCAGGGCGAGTTCTTCCGCGTCGGTGGCCGTGAACTGATCCGCGTCGACGTGCGCGTGGTCGCCGCCACCCACCAGGACCTGGAAGGGCTGGTTGCACAAGGAAAGTTCCGCGCCGACCTGCTGCACCGCCTCGACGTGGTGCGCCTGCAGCTGCCACCGCTGCGCGAGCGCCGCGAGGACATCGCACAGCTGGCCAGTACGTTCCTGGCCGCCGCCGCGCGCAAGCTGGATACGCCGCCGAAGCGGCTGACCGCGGCCGCACTGCAGGCGCTGCGCGAACACGACTGGCCGGGCAACGTGCGCGAACTGGAAAACGTGTGCTGGCGGATGGCGGCGTTGGCGGCCGCCGACACCATCGGCGTGGCCGACGTCGATACCGCGCTCAACCGTACGCGCGGTCGTCGCAGCAGCACCACCATCGCCGATCCGGGGCAGTGGGAAGCGCTGCTGGCCGAATGGGCACGCCGTCAGCTGGCCGAAGGCGTGGAAGGGCTGCACGCGCAGGTGCGCGAGCGGGTCGACCATGCCCTGCTGGAGGCCGCGCTGCAGATCACCCACGGCCGCCGTGCCGAAGCCGCGGCCCGCCTGGGCCTTGGCCGCAATACCCTTACCCGCAAGCTGGGCGCCGGACGCCGCCGCGGGGGCCATTGAACGGCCCCTGCACGCGATCCTCGCGCCCGCTTGCCGAACTGTTGATCGTTCATGGACGATGCAACGCTTAGTGTCATCTGCAAGGAGTCCTTGATGCGTCTGTCCTTTGCCATCCTGCCGTTGTCCGCCGCCGTGCTGCTGTCTGCCTGCGGCAGCGCGCCGAAAAAGACCGAACCTACTCCGCCGCCGCCGACCGTGGTCAGCGCAGCGAAGCAGGGCGAGGCCAATCTTGCGCCGGCCTCGGCCAGCATTGTCAGTGGCCGCATCGCACTGATGGTGGAGCCCGGCGGTATCCACATCACCGGCCTGATCGGTGGCCTGCAGCCGATGCAGCAGGCCGGCTTCCACATCCACGAGCGCGGCGACTGCAGTGCGGTGGATGCCAGCAGTGCCGGCAATCACTTCAATCCCGGTGGCGCTGCGCATGGCCGCGCCGGCACCGGCAAGCACCACCTGGGCGACATGGACAATCTGCGTGCCGACGCCCAGGGCCGCGCCAACGTCGATATCCACCTCAAGGGCGTTACCCTTGGCGGAGGCGCCGCCACCGATATCGCCGGACGTGCACTGGTCGTGCATGCCAACGCCGACGACTATCGCAGCCAGCCCGCCGGCAATGCCGGCGTCCGCATCGCCTGTGGCGTGATCCGGGTTGTCCGCTGATCACTGCAGGCATCATCCAGGGAGAGATTCCATGCGCTTGATCCACACTTCGCTGTTCGCAGCCATTGCTGCGCTGGGCCTGGCGGCCTGCAACCAGCAGCCGGCCGCGCCGCAGGCTGAAACCCCTCCGGCCGCGCCGGCCGACGGTGCCACCACCGAACCGGCTGCAACGCCGGCCCCGGCGGCTGCACCGGCTGCCGATGCTACGGCCAGCGCCGAGCTGGCACCGACCCAGGGCAACGAGACCAAGGGCAGCGTCACCTTCAAGGTGGTCGATGGCAAGGTCCACGTGACCGGCCAGATCAGCGGCCTGAAGCCGGGCAGCGAGCACGGCTTCCACATCCACGAGAAGGGCGACTGCGGCGCCCCGGACGGCATGAGCGCCGGTGGCCACTTCAACCCGGGCAAGCAGGATCACGGCAATGTCGCCACCGATCCGCACCACGGCGGCGACATGCCCAACATCAAGGCCGACGACAAGGGCGTGGCCACCATCGACGGCCCGGTGTCGAGCAACGTCAACATCGGCAAGGGTGATGACTTCGACATCATCGGCCGTGGCCTGATCGTCCACGCCGATGCGGATGACTACAAGACCCAGCCGACCGGCAACGCCGGCGCGCGCCTGGCGTGTGCGGTGATCCAGAAGGCGCCGTAAGCGCGCTCCTGCTGGAAATGGAAAACGCCGGCGCAAGCCGGCGTTTTTCTTGCATCCCTTCCTGTAGAGCCGAGCCGATGCTCGGCTGCCTTTGCTGCGGTCAGGGGGATCGCAGCAATGTGTCGCGTCGCTGCCGCAGTTCAGCGCATTCGGCGGGGCCGCTTTCACACAGGATCGAGATATCGGTCTGCATGTGGGCCTTGCCCGTCTTGGCATCGATCACTTCGCGCTTGAAGGTGCGCACCACGGCCGGTGCCGTGCGGTGGGGCGGCACCATCACCAGCCAGTGGGTCATGGTCACCGGCTTCAACCGTCCCTCGGTCATCTCGATTTCCCGCATGATCGCGCCAAGACTGGTGTCGTAGAGCGTCATCCCCGGCTGACTCGACTGATCCGGCGCAAGATCTACACCCTTCATCTTCGGCAGCGCTTCGACGAAGCCGGCGACGGTGCCGAATTCCAGCAGGGCATCATTTGCAATCACCACATCATCTGGCTCCGGCTCTGATGCCTCCGTGGCCGCTGGCTGGCGCCGCGGTTCGAAGTTGAATGACTGGGTGAAGCTGATCCAGGGGTGCTTCACGGGCGCGTCCGGCGGGCAGGTCAGCCGCCAGTTCCGTGCGGCGTTGAGCAGCGTGTCATCAATGCGTGCATCCCCGCTGCTCCGGCCGATCTTCACCTCCGTTTTTGCCGGATCGCCGGCCACCGGGCGCAACCAGACTTCCGCCGAGCCGCGCAAACCGCTGGACCGCACTGCGCTGGAGAACCTGGGTTCGTTGTCCGCCCAGCTCAGGCGGTCCAGCCGGCAAGCCGGTTCCGGAACAGGCACGACCGGTTGCGCGATGCCGCCCACGCCCTTGCACTGATACTTCCAGCTGAGGGCCGCCTGCCGGGCTGCATCATCCAGCACCCGGTTGCGGGAGCCGTTCAGCACGCGCGCATCGTGGGCGCGGCCCTGCGCATCGACGTTGACCTGCACCTTGACCGTGTTGCTGAAGCTGATATGGCTGTCATAGACCTCGGGCTCCGCCTCGGCAGCAGCGAAGGCCGGCGCAACTGTGCAGGTGGGTGTCGCGGCAACCGGTACCGCTGCCTGGGCCATGATCGGAAGGCCACAGACGGCTGCGGCAAGCAGGGTCAGCCCTGCGCATTGAAGTGTATACAGCATGCAGTTCGTCCTTGATCGCGCATGAGTGATCCATGCACAAGCCCGCAATGGTGGCACATCGCGCCGCCGAACCGGTTGGCGGCGCGTGGTGCGGCTTGATCAGCGCGCCAGCAGTTCGCGCGCGTCCTGGCCGGCCTCGCAGTGCACGAACAGTACCGGCACGCCATGCGCTTCCAGCACGGCGGCCATCTGCCGCTGGCGCATCAGGAACTGCTCGTAGATGCCCTTCAGGCGGTCGCAATCGTTCTTGCCTTGATCGTAGTGCGCGCACCAGCCGGCCGGATCGAACAGCGCCATGCGTGCTTCGCCATGCGTGTAACGCAGCAGCGGCTCGGGCGCGGCGTTGAGCCATTCGTCTTCACCGGGGGCCATGATCGCGGTCTCGATCAGCGGCCACAGCGCGGCCAGGCCCTGGTTGTCGTACTGCATCGACATCATCGCGGCCAGGTCGTTCACGGTGAAATAGCGCGCGTGCTCGATGCGGGCACCGAAGGTGTTCTGCGCCATCAACGCGGTGTCGGCATGGGCCATGCCGTTGGCTAGTAGCGTGTCTTCCAGCGCCTCGGCCACCGCATTGGTCGTCGCCACGTCGCTGCCGGTCAGCAGGAACGGCACCACGCGCAGGCCGCCGCCCACCAGGCTGGCATCGGCCTGGAACGGCAGCGGAACGTCGCCCTGGGCGTCGGTACCAAAGGCCAGCAGGCGCGGGCCCTGGTTGCGGCCCGGGGCGCGCATCTGCAGTTCTTCCAGGCGGCGATGGATCGGCCAGCCCGGGCGCAGCACCTCGGCCGGGTCGAAATGGGCGGCGGCGAACACCAGGTCCAGCTTGGCCACCTGCGGCACCAGCTTGGACAGGTCGCGGCCGACGCGATCGGCCAGTTCACCGGCCTGTTCGGCGCTGAGTACCGCCTGGCGGGGGATTTCGCCGCCGGCCAGTTCCAGGGCCAGCACGCCAAGGGCATTCATCGCGGGGTCGGGTTTGCTCATGGTTCCACGGTTGGCCCATCACAGGGCGGCAGCTACACTTGGCTCCATTATGCCTGCTCCGCCGTGCAGGCCATGTTGCAGACACCCTCATCCATGCCAGGTATCTCCATGCCCAACGCTCGTCCCGTCGCCATCCTCGGTGGCGTCCGCATTCCGTTCTGCCGCCAGAACACCGCGTATTCGGATGTCGGCAACCTCGGCATGTCGGTCCGTACGCTGGGCGCGCTGGTCGAACGGTTCGGCCTGCACGGCCAGCAGCTGGGTGAAGTGGCGATGGGTGCGGTGATCAAGCACTCCAGCGACTGGAACCTGGGCCGTGAAGCCACGCTGTCGTCCGGCCTGTCGCCGCTGACCCCGGGCATCACCCTGCAGCGCGCCTGTGGCACCTCGCTGGACAGCATCATCACCGTCGCCAACAAGATCGCGCTGGGCCAGATCGAATCGGGCATCGGCGGCGGTTCGGACACCACCTCTGACGTGCCGATCGTCTACGGCAAGAAGCTGCGCGCGCGCCTGCTGGCCGCCAACCGTGCCAAGAGCACCGGCGACAAGATCCGCGCGCTCACTTCCGGCTTCAAGTTCTCCGAGCTCAAGCCCGAGTTCCCGGGCGTGGCCGAGCCGCGCACCGGCAAGAGCATGGGCGACCACTGCGAGGACATGGCCAAGGAATGGAACATCTCGCGCGACTCGCAGGACGAGTGGGCGGTGTCCTCGCACAAGAAGCTGGCCGCTGCCTATGAGCGCGGTTTCTTCAACGATCTGATCGCACCGTTCCGTGGCGTCGAGCGCGACAACATCCTGCGTCCGGATACCTCGCTGGAAAAGCTGGCCACGCTGAAGCCGGCCTTCGACAAGGTCTCCGGCCGTGGCACCCTGACCGCCGCCAACTCCACGCCGTTGACCGATGGCGCCGCCGCGGTGCTGCTGGCCAGTGAAGAGTGGGCGCGTGCGCACGGCCATGAGCCGCAGGCGTACCTGCGCGATGCGCACGTCTCTGCGGTGGACTTCGTGCATGGCGAAGGCCTGCTGATGGCACCGACCGTGGCCGTGCCGGAGATGCTCAAGCGCAACGGCCTGACCCTGCAGGACTTCGACATCTACGAGATCCACGAGGCTTTCGCTGCACAGGTGCTGTGCACCCTGCGTGCGTGGGAGAGCGAGGATTACTGCCGCAACCGCTTGGGCCTGGATGCGCCGATGGGCCGTATCGACCCGGACAGGATCAACCTGCTGGGCTCGTCGCTGGCTACCGGCCACCCGTTCGCCGCCACCGGCGCCCGCGTGATCGCTACCGCAGCCAAGCAGCTGGCCGAACGCGGCGGTGGCCGCGCGCTGGTGTCGATCTGCACCGCCGGCGGCATGGGCGTGGTGGCGATCGTCGAACGCTGAGCATCACGGTAGTGCCGGCCGCTGGCCGGCAGCGCTGGTACGAAAACGCCGCCCAATGGGCGGCGTTTTTTTGTTGCTCCGGAGGGTGCCGACCGTTGGTCGGCACGCTTCACGGCAACCGCGGGTTGCCGAACTCGTCGCGCTCTTCATTGGCGTCATATACCGGGGGCTGCACCGCGATCGGCTGCTCTTCCACCGTGGCACGCAGTGGCGCCTCGCTGCCGCGCACCAGCGCCACGCTGTCCTCGCCGCGCTGCAGTCGCAGCGCATTGGCCAGGCACTGCGCGGCCAGCGCGTGCTCGCCACGCTGCGCGAACAGTTCACCCAGTGCCTCCCACGCCGGGGCACCGGCGCCGGCGGCGATGGCCTCGTGCAGGAACGTATCGGCGGCATCCCACTGCTGCTGGGCCAGGGCCACGCGGCCCTGCGCCAGATGCAGTGCGGCCGAGCCATCATGCACATTGCGCCAGCGCGCCAGGTTGGCCTGGCGGGTGGCCAGGCGCTCGGCCGGCAGACGGCCGTACAGCGCGACCAGTTCGTCGTCCCAGCGCTGGTCCAGCGCCTGTTCCAGCGCCAGCAGCGCCGGCTCATCCCAGTTCAGGGCCACCGCACGGCTGGCATAGGCGCCCACCACGTCCGGGGTCGGCCGCAGCGCCTTCGGCGTGGCTTCCCACTGTGCGGCCAATGCGTTGACGTCGGCCGCTTCCAGCAGCGCCTGTGCGGCCAGGCGGGCTTCCAGTTCGCTGTTTGATTCGGCCGGCAGTACCTTGCTCTGGCGCAGCGCACCCAGCTGGCCATAGGCCTCGTGTGCGCGGCCGGCACGCGCCAGCGCTTCGGTACGCAGCCACAGGCCGCGCGGCGGCAGCGGCTGGATCGCCGCCACGTCCAATGCGTTGATCGCATCCACCGGCAGATCGCGCGCCAGCAGCTGTTCGGCGCGCAGCAGCGCCTGCAGGGTGGCATCGCTCTCGCCAAGACGCTGCAGCAGCGCTTCACCGGCGGGGCCGTCGGCACGTGCCTGTGCGCTGCGCACGGCATTGGCCAGCGCCACCGCGCTCACTTCAGGGTCCTTGGCAGCGCCATCCAGCAGCTTCTCGGCACGCTGCCACTGGCCGTGCTCGTAGGCCTGCAGGCCGTCGATCAGGCGCACCCGGCCCTGCTTGCGGCGGTAGCGGCCCCAGGCGCGGAACGGTGCGGCAATCAGGCTCCACAGCAGCCACAGCACCAGCACTGCGATCACCGACAGCAGCGCCACCTTCGGCAGGTTGCTGTGGTAGTCGTAACCGCCGTAGCGCAGGGTTACTTCACCGAAACGGTTGAGGTCATCGGCGCCCAGCCATTGCGCGGCCACCACGCCGATGGCCACCGCCAGCAACAGCACAACCAGGGATTGCAGGGGTTTCATGCGGGATTACCTCCGGTCGGTCTGGGTGCGCAGTTGCTGCAGGGTGCTGCCAAGCACGGTGTTGCTGGCCTGCAGCGGAAGCTCGCGCAAGGCCTTCAGTTCAGCACGTTGCGCGCGCAGGGCCGGTGAATCCGGCCAGCGCCGCTGTGCCCAGTGCTCCACGCGTTCCAGTGCGGTATCGCGGCCCGTGCGGTCGCCGCGTTCGATCGCGGCGCGCGCCAGGGTCAGTTCCAGCTGCAGGGCGTCGTCGGCATTGCGACGTTCGGCGGCGGTCAGCGGGCCATTCTGGCGGCTCGGGGTGATGTCCACGAACGGGGCCAGCGTCGATTGCCACCACGGTTTTGCGGTGTCGGTCGCAGCGTTGCCAGTCACTTGCGACGGCAGCCCCTGCAGTGCCCTGGCCAAGGCATCCAGCCGCTGCAGCGACTGCACGCGCGGGCCGGCGCCCAGCGCATCGAGTGCATCGCGCTCCTGCACCAATGCCTGGCGCAGGTTCAGGCCATCGCTGTCGGGCAGATCGGCCAGCGCGGTGGCGGCCTGTGCATACAGGCGGCGCGCGCCTTCCACATCGTCGGCATAATTCAGCCGCTGCGCCGCCTGGGTCAGCAGCAGTTCGGCCTCATCGCGCTGTACCGCCTGGCGGCCCTGGTTGGCGCTGTCGGCCAGCTTGGCCAGGTTCTCTTCCAGCAGCGCACTGCGCTGCGAAAGGCCCAGCATCTCGTCGCGCAGCACGCGGTTGGTGGTCGCCGCATCCTGCAGCCGCTGGCTGGTCGCGCGCTGGTCGCGGCGCAGTGCATCCAGCGTCGCCTCCAGGCCCTGCAGCTGCACGGCCATGGTCTGTGCCTGCGCTTCCTGTTCGTGCTGTTGCTGCTGCCAGACGTACCAGCCGGCATAGCCGCCCACGCCAAGCACGACCACCCCGGCCAGCGGCAGCAGCCAGCGCACGGGTCGACGGGGCGGGGAAACGGGCGGAGTCTCGTTCATGGGGCTTCCTTGTCGGCAACGTCGCCGGTCAGGATCCGGCAGGCCGCGTTGTGCACAGCATCACTGTTGCCGACCACAGCGGCAAGCGTGACCCACGTCCCTGTTCAGGTCGCTGCCGGGACGGTGAGCGTGGCGTGTGCAGCGGCCACCAGCTGCGCCGTGGTGGGCCCGGCCGCGCGCACCACGCGCTGCAGCCCCAGTGCATGCGCCTGATCGCCCAGCCGTTCGCTGGCCACGACGACGGTGGCCTGGGCCTGCAGGCGTTGCTGCAATGCCGGCGGAAGCTGCTGCCAGAAATGCAGCAACGCCTCACCACTGCTCACCGCCAGCACCCACGGCTGCGCTGAATGCGCCAATCGAGCCAGCGTGCGGGGCGACAGGCGCAGCAGGCGGCGCTGATAGACATCGGCACGTTCGATCGTGGCGCCTGCGGCCTGCAGGTGTGCAGTAATCAGCCCGCGTCCGCCGGGCGCGGTGACCAGGCCGATGCGCAGGCCTCGCGCCTCGGCCAGCACCGGCAGCGCCAGCAGGCCCTCGCTGTCCATCCGCTGCGGTGCATGCACCTCGCCGACGCCCTGCGCCCGCAGCGCGCGCGCGGTGCCTTCGCCCACGGTCAGCCACGGGCTGCGTTGCGCCTCGGCCAGTGGCAGAAGGTTGGCGGCCGCGGTCACGGCGGCCGGGCTGGTGAACACCACCCGATCGCAGTTCAGCGCGCGTTGCAGCTGACGCACCACTGGCATGCCGTTCAAGCGCTGCAGGCGCCAGGGTGGCAGGGCCACCACATGCCCGCCCAGCCCAGCAACGGCGCGGCGCAGCGCGGAATTCTGGCCCTGCGGTCGCAGCGAAATGAAGGTCCAGCCCGGCTCGGAACCGGCGGCGCCAGTGGGTATCGTATGGTCGGCCATTGCCTGCATTATGCGGGCCCTTCGTTGTCGTGGTCTCTGCTCCGATGTCCGTTGATGCTCTGACTTCCTCGCTGGCCGCCCTGCAGGACGTGCTGGACTGCATGCCGGCGGTCCGCGCCATGCAGATCCAGCTCGACGGCTATGCCGATGGCGTGCTGCGCATCACCGCGCCGCTGGCCGCCAACGTCAACGACAAGGGCAACGCCTTCGGTGGCAGCCTGGCCTCGGTGCTGACCCTGTCCGGCTGGGCGCTTGTCAGCCTGCGCCTGCGCCTGGCCGGCCACGATGCCGAGGTCTACGTGGCCGACAGCAACCTGCGCTACCTGGCGCCGGTCTACGAAGACCTGCACGCCCACGCCGAAGCGGCCGAGGCCACCGGCTGGGACGCCTTCCTGAACACCTTCCGCCAGCGCCGCAAGGCCCGCATCAGCATCATCGCCACCCAGCCCGGTGCCGATGGCAGGCCTGCCGCCGAGTTCAGCGGTCGCTTTGTTGCCTTCGCCAAAGGGTAGGATGGCAGGCTGACGTTCTGGGGAAACCACCGATGCGCCGCCTCATCCAGTTCCTGATGTGTTCCCTGCTGCTGGTCAGCGCCGTGGCTTCGGCCGACGACCTGAGCCGCAAGCAGCGCAAGCTGCTGGAAGAGACCCAGATCGCCTACGGCGCCACCATCCGCTGGGGCAGCATGGACGATGCCATCGGCTATCTGGACCCCAAGCTGCGCAAGGAAAAGCCGCCTACCGAGTTCGAGCTCAACCGCTACGCGCAGCTGCGCGTGTCGTCCTACCGCGAGCGCAGCAGCGCGGCGCTGGAAGGCGGCCTGGTCGAGCGCCGGGTCGAAATCGGGGTGATCAACCAGAACACCCAGGCCGAACGCACCGTGATGGTGGTCGAGCGCTGGCGGTGGGATCCGGAGGCCAAGCGCTGGTGGCAGACCGCCGGCCTGCCGGACCTGTGGAAGGGGCAGTGACGGGCCGCGTCCGGCTTGTGCGACAATCGGCGCCCGCTTAATCGACCCGTGACCTGAGTGAATTACGAAGAGTTGCTGGCCTTTGCAGGCCGAAACCCGATGCTGTCCGCGGCCCTGGTCGGCCTGACCGTGGCCATCATCGTCACCGAGATCCGCCGCCTGTTCCGGGGCTTCAAGGGCATCAAGCCCGCCGAACTGACCCAGCTGATGAACGCGGGCGGCACGGTGGTGGTCGACCTGTCGGCCAGCGGTGACTTCGAGAAGGGCCACATTGCCGGCAGCCGCAACGCCCAGGCCAGTGCCTTCGGCCCGGACAACAAGCTGGTGGCCAACGCCAAGCAGTCGCCGGTGGTGCTGGTGTGCCGCAGCGGCAACGCCTCGGAAACCGCCGCCAAGGCGCTGAAGAAGGCCGGCTTCGAGAAGGTCTACGTGCTCGACGGCGGCATTCCCGCCTGGCAGCAGGCCGAGCTGCCGCTGGTCAAGGGCCGCAACTGATTGCCGCAGGTGGCGGATCCGGCCTTGTATGGGCCTGATCCCGCCCCCATCGCAGTAATTCGACCATCGTTTTCATTGCATTCATTGGAGTTACTGGAAATGTCCGAAGAGATCACCAACGGCGCTGCTGCGCCGGTCGATGCCGCCACCGGCCCCGCTTTCACCGTCGAGAAGATCTACGTCAAGGACGTCTCCTTCGAGTCGCCGAACGCCCCGACCATCTTCAATGACCAGGTGCAGCCGGAGCTGCAGCTGAACCTGAACCAGCAGGTGCAGCGCCTGGGTGAGAACGCCTTCGAAGTCGTGCTGGCCGTGACCCTGACCTGCCAGGCCGGTGAGCGCACCGCCTACGTGGCCGAAGTGAAGCAGGCCGGCGTGTTCGGCCTGGTCGGCCTGGACCCGCAGTCGATCGACGTGCTGCTCGGCACCCAGTGCCCGAACATCCTGTTCCCGTACGTGCGCCAGCTGATCAGCGACCTGATCCAGGCCGGCGGCTTCCCGCCGTTCTTCCTGCAGCCGATCAACTTCGAAGGCCTGTACGCAGAAACCCTGCGCCAGCGCCAGGAGCAGGGCGACGCACCGTCGCTGGCTGACTCCGAGCCGGCTGGCAACGCCTGATTCCTGCCGCGACGTCACGGATGAGCACTACCGCTGACAAGATCGCCGTGCTTGGCGCCGGTTCCTGGGGAACCGCGCTGGCCAGCCTGCTCGCACGGCACGGTCATCCGACCGTGCTGTGGGGGCGCGATGCTGCCGTGGTCGAAGCCATCGACCAGCGCCACGAGAACCCGCGTTACCTGCCGGGCATCCCGCTGCCGGACAGCCTGCGTGCCACCACCGATCTGGCGTCGGCGGTGGAGGGCGCGGCCTGGATCCTGGTGGTGACCCCCTCGCATGCCTTCGGCGAAACCGTGCGTGCGCTGGCGCCGCTGCGTCCTGCCGGTGCCGGCGTGGCCTGGGCCACCAAGGGCTTCGAACCCGGTTCGGGCCGCTTCCTGCATGAAGTGGCGCGCGAAGTGCTGGGTGAGGACGTGCCGCTGGCCGTTGTCACCGGGCCGTCGTTCGCCAAGGAAGTGACCCAGGGCCTGCCGACCGCGATCACCGTGCACGGCGACGTGCCCGAGTTCGCGCAGACGGTGGCCGAGGCGATGCATGGCCCGGCGTTCCGCGCCTACACCGGCGACGACATGGTCGGTGCCGAGCTGGGCGGTGCGATGAAGAACGTGCTGGCCGTGGCCACCGGCGTGGCCGATGGCATGCAGCTGGGCCTCAACGCCCGTGCCGGCCTGATCACCCGTGGCCTCAACGAGATGCTGCGCCTGGCCGCTGCCATCGGTGCCAAGCCGGAAACGCTGATGGGCCTGGCGGGCCTCGGCGATCTGGTGCTGACCTGTACCGGCGACCTGTCGCGCAACCGCCGCCTGGGCCTGGCCCTGGGCCGTGGCCAGACGCTGCAGGATGCCGTGCGCGAAATCGGCCAGGTGGTCGAATCGGTGCAGACCGCCGACGAAGTGATGCGACAGGCGCGCCGCCATGGCATCGACCTGCCGATCTCCGACCGCGTGCGTGCCGTGCTGCATGGCGAGCAGACGCCGGAAGAAGGCCTGCGCGCATTGCTGGCGCGGGAACAGAAACCGGAGTACCCGGACACGCTGTTCAAGTGAATCGAAAAACCCCGGCCAAGTGCCGGGGTTTTTTCATCAGGGAGTACACGCGGGTGCCGGACGGGAGACAGGCTTTGGTGGGTGCCAAGCTTGCTTGGCATCACGCGCGCTGCATATCCACGCATGGCGTGGATCTACTGCAACGCCGATCACCGCGCCCGCGGCGGCGCGCTGGTGTTGTCCATGTCCGAGAAGATCAGCCACGGCCCATCACCCACGCGCTTCAACGTGAGCGTGAACTTGCCGGTATCGCCCACGTTGTTGCCGTAGCTGTACGCACCAATGATGTAGCCCGTATTCCCCTCCACCGCATACGCCAAGGCACGCAGCCGCAACGGACTGCTGCCCTGGCCGGCATACGCGGCCTCGATCGCATTGCGACCGCGCACCGGCGGCTGGTTGCTCTGCAGCACAAAGCCATCCTCAGCGAACAGCGCAGCCAGCGCCTTGGCATCACCCGTGCGCCACGCCTGCTCGTAGTCGCGCAGTACACGGTCCAGCGGTGCGGGCAGCGCGATATCGGGAAGCGGCTGTGCGGGCTTCGCGCCTTCTGCATCGTGTGCAATTGCCGGCGATGCCACCAGCAGGGCACTGCAGAAGATCATGGCGAGTCGTGTGCGGCGCATGCGTCCAGGCCCTGGTGATGATGGGAAGGCTTCAGACGCATCCTAGCGCGCCGCTGGTTAGAATCACGCGGCCGCCGATTCGGTGGATGCAGCGCAGATCAGACAAGGACACGGAATGAAGATGCGAATCACAGGGATGGCGATGATGGCCGCGCTGCTGGCAGCCTGCGGACAGGCACCGGAGAAGACTGGCGAGACTGCACCTGCTGTGGCGCCGGCACCGACCACCGAAGCACCGGCCGCTACCGCCACGGTGGTGGAGAAGGAACCATCCGCCGAAGAGGGTGTGGACCCCTCGGTGTGGGATAACGAAGGCGAACCGGAAGACCCGATCGCCGGCGGGGAACTCACCTGCGCGGACAATCCGCTGGCGACGCATTTCTTCACCCTGGTGGGCGGCAATACCGTGGACGACTGCGGCCGCAAGGATCCGAAGGTGCTGGCCGCGTTCAACACCCTGATGAAGAACACGGCCGCAGCCGAATCCGCTGACAAGGAGATTCCATCGCTGCGTGAACGCCTGTTGAGCGGGCCCAGCGGTCCTGGCGAGCTGGTGGTGCTGCAGGGCGAGCCGTGGTGGTTCTATACCGCCTGCCAGGCCCACGACTGCCCCGGCACCGCGTTGGCGATGCTGTACTCGCCCGATCAGTCGAAGATGGTTGGCCGTCTTACCGCGCGCTGCCGTGTATGGTGGCTGGGCGAGCCGACGGCGGAACAACGTGCGCAGATCGAACAGCGCCAGCCACTGCAGGATGCCGCGTTGAAGGAAGACAGCGCACTCTGCGAGTGATGTGGCGCGCACCGCAGCGCCGGGCCGTGCCCGGCGTTGCAGTGAGCGTTGTTCCCCGTATCACCCTTCCGGCCGCATGCGTGCGCTGACCTGTGCTGTCAGCGACAGACTGACCATCATCAGGCCCTCCATCACACGGTCGCCCACGTACTCCTCGTCGGGTCCGTTCTGGCGCACGCGCTCGGCAGCCAGCAGCATTTCCAGGGCCACGCGCAGGCCGGTCAATGCGCAGTCCGCGTCGGCCAAGGCCATGCGGCGGCCGGGCATCTGATGACGTTCCGGCCAGGGCTGGCCGTCGGCGGCGGCGCCCTTGCCAATGCGGTCGAGGGTGGCGATGAAACCGAGAGGATCGTGCGGGTGCGGTGCTTCCGAAGGCACGTCCGCGTTGGCGGGCACGTACTGCGTGCGTAGTCGGGAGGATTCGGGTGTGCTCATGGCAATGCTCCGTGCAGGACAGACGGCAGCCGCCACGTAAAGGTGGCGGGCGGAGACGTGGCTCGAAAACCGGGCGCTTGTTGAAACCGGCAGGCACAGGGCCTCCACGCTCCGCCCGCCATAGCCGGCAGACGGATTGCCCGCCGGCGCCACGAGGGGTGACGCCGGCGGGCAAGCGTTGTTAAACAAGCGCACGGGTTTTCGAAGCCCGGCCATCCTTTTTCGATGGAACGTCATCTGTACGCGTGCTGCTGCGCGGTGCCAATCAGAACAGTTGCATTCAACGCTTGATCAAAGACGCTTCTGGCATTTTTGCACGCTGTTAAGCTGTCGCAGACGCAGGCGCCGCAACGGCCGTAGCGGCATGGGGAATATGCGACATGGGTCGAAGTTGATGACGTGGCGTACGGGCACCCCACCAAGTCGATGACGACAGTGCGGGGCGAAGAACGTAAATCGATTCCCGCACACTTTGATCTGTCAGTGCTCTTCGCGTCTCTCGTACCAGGCTTGTGTACGGTTTACGATCCGCACCACGGACAGCATGACCGGTACCTCGATCAGCACACCCACCACGGTGGCCAGCGCCGCTCCCGAGTGCACGCCGAACAGTCCCACCGCTGTGGCCACAGCCAGTTCGAAGAAGTTGCTGGCGCCAATCAGCGCTGACGGGCCGGCCACGCAATGCGCCACGCCCAAGCGGCGGTTGAGCAGATAGGCCAGGCCTGAAGTGAAGTAGACCTGGATCAGGATCGGCACCGCAATCAGTGCGATCACCAGCGGCTGCTTCACGATCTGCTGGCCCTGGAATCCGAACAGCACCACCAGCGTCAGCAGCAGCGCAGACAGGGACAGCGGTCCCAGCCTTCGAAGCGCACGCTGCAGGCCCGCCTCGCCGCTGCGCGAAAGGATCCAGTGCCGCAGCAGGGCGGCCACCAGCACGGGCACCACAATGTAGAGGCCCACCGACAACAGCAGCGTGTCCCACGGCACAGTGATCGCCGACAGGCCGAGCAACAGCGCAACCACCGGCGCATACGCGACCACCATGATCGCGTCGTTCAAGGCCACCTGGCTCAGGGTGAAGTTGGCATCACCGCGGCACAGGTTGCTCCACACGAACACCATGGCAGTACAGGGCGCCGCTGCCAGCAGGATCAGCCCGGCGATGTAGCTGTCGATCTGTGCTGCGGGCAGCCAGTCGGCGAAGGCATGGCGCAGGAACAGCCAGCCCAGCAGCGCCATCGAGAACGGCTTCACGGCCCAGTTGATGAACAGCGTTACCCCGATGCCCTTCCAGTGCTGCTGCAACTGGCGCATTGCGGTGAAGTCGACCTTCAGCAGCATCGGGATGATCATCAGCCAGATCAGCGCGGCAACCGGCAGGTTGACCTTGGCCACTTCGGCGGAGGCCAGCACCGCGAAGGCACCGGGTAGGAAGTGGCCCAGCAGCGTGCCGACCGCAATGCACAGCACAACCCACAGGGTCAGGTGCCGCTCGAACAGGCTCATGGCAGTGGCACCGTTACTGCGCGCCGTCGGCCGGCAACAACTGGCCGATCTGATCCAGCGCGTGCTGCAGCGCTTCGCGGTCGGACCACAATGAGTCAGGCAAGGCGAGCAATGCACGCAGTCGCGCCTTCACGATGGCATGGGCCAGCGCGAAGGCTGCGGCCTTGTCGGCATCGCTGCCTGCCACAGCCGCCGGATCGGGCAGGCCCCAATGGCTGCGGATGAAGTCACCGAACACCACTGGGCAAGCTTCGGCAGCAGCGGCATCACACACGGTGATGACCAGGTCCATTGGCGCTGCATCCACGAACTCGTCCCATGATTTGCTGCGCAGCCCTTCAATGGGCATTCCTTCGGCATGCAGTTGTGCCAGCGCGAACGGATTGACCTGGCCGGTGGGCTGGCTGCCGGCACTGAAGGCGGTGAAGCGATCGCCGCCCCATGCACGCAGGGTGGCTTCGGCAAGCACGCTGCGGGCGCTGTTGCCGGTGCAGAGGAACAGGACATTGCGGGTCATGGAGCAATTGCCTTGAGAGGAGAGGATCTGTGTGGGGTCAGCCCTTGCAGGCGGGCGCCGTGGGCATGCATTGCTCGGTTGGCGAGCCCGCGCAGCAGTTGTGCGTCAGGTACTCGATCAAGCCGTTCATCGCATCGAAGTTGGCGCGGTAGCAGACATGGCGGCCTTGGCTTTCGCTCTCCACCAGCCCGGCCTGCACCAGCTCCTTCAGGTGGAAGCTGAGCGTGGCTGGGGGCACCTGCAGGGCCGTGGCGATGTCGCCCGCCATGCGACCTGCCGGGCCAGCCTCCACCAGCAGGCGGAAGGCAGCCAGGCGGGTGGCATGGCCGAGGGCGGTGAGGGCGGCGATTGCATTCGACATTTCCATATTTCTAGAATAGTCGAATGAATAAGCCAGTCACAAGTGCCCACCTGCCGAACCTGGTAGACGCCTCACTGCCCCAGCCCGATCACCGCCAGCTTGCCGCCGCAGATCTGGGGCCACCACGCATCCTCCTGCTCTACGGCTCGCTTCGTCCGCAGTCGTTCAGCCGCAAGCTGGCACTGGAAGCCGAGCGATTGCTGCGCCACCTGGGGTGCGAAACCCGCGTGTTCGATCCGCATGCGCTGCCCATGCTGGACAGCGTGGACATGAGCCACCCCGAAGTGCAGCGCTTGCATGCGTGGTCGCAGTGGTCGGAAGGCCAGGTCTGGGTCAGCCCCGAGCGGCATGGCACGGTCACCGGCGTGTTCAAGAACCAGATTGACTGGTTGCCGCTGGAAGATGGCAGCGTGCGGCCCACGCAGGGCAGGACGCTGGCGGTGATGCAGGTGAGTGGCGGCTCGCAGTCGTTCAACACCGTCAATACGCTACGCGTGCTCGGCCGGTGGATGCGCATGCTGACCATCCCCAACCAGTCATCGGTGGCCAAGGCCTGGCAGGAATTCGATGACGACGGCCGGATGAAACCCTCGCCGTACTACGATCGGGTGGTGGATGTGATGGAAGAGCTGGTGAAGTTCACGCTGCTGACGCGGGGCCGGTCGGACTACCTGGTAGACCGCTACAGCGAGAGGAAGGGCGACACGCACGCCGCGGCATTGGCGCGGGCTGCAGAGGCTACGGCTTCCTGATCCTCATTGGTGCTGATGTGAGGCACGCTCACCCAAGCAGCCTCTTCACCCTTGAACCTGCAAGGCGGATGATCACCACATAGGCCAGCAACATGCCGGCGCCGATGCCCATTACTTCGATTTCCCAGTTGTGGCGGTAGGGAGAAGGGCCCATGAAGGCCCACGCCAGAAGCACCGCCGCAATCAGCAAGGCGCTGCGATTGGCCTTCGAAATGAGCTCATCTTCGGTCGCGTGCCCCATGTTCGGATCCCAGGAACCGAGCAGCCATCCCAGGCCACGCAGGTACTCGCGCGCCACGAAGAACAGGAAGACGAATACGCCACCCATCGTGCTCAGCAGAAACTGGAAGAGTAGGTCCACCGGCGGCCTCTTGGACGAGGCAGACATTGCCTCGCAGGATCATCAACGGGCGCAGTATGCCAGCGTGCTGGCTCCCAAGGGATGGCGCCTTGCCTCAGCCGCAGGCGACTTTCCAGCAGCCGACGGTGCATCGCAGCTGCCCGGGCGGGCAGGCTCGGTCAAGGCGTGCGCCGCAGCGACAAAGGCGGATGCAGGAACGCTCTACTCGCCGGCATGCTGTGCGGTCTTCTTCTCGTCGCCATCTGCGGCGCCACGGCTCTGCGCGAACTCCGGGAACGTCTTCGCGATCGAATCCTTGTCCGGCAGGATGTAGAACACACCGCCCTTCTCGAACGTGGACTGCACGATCTGCTCGTAGAACGCGGGCGAGACGTTGATGCAGCCGTGGGTGACGCGGTTGTCGTCCGGCGTCGGCGTTGCCAGCCGTTGGGCGCGTTTCTCTTTCGGGGTGCCTGGCGGCAGCGGGTGCATCGAGACGGCGGAATCGTAGTCCACCCACAGCACGCGCCCGGCATCGTCGGAGGGGCCGTAGCCACCAATGAAACGGCCGGCAGGGGTGGTGCGGTCATGGCCGGGAATCGCGCTCAGTGCGAGCTTGGCAACACCAGGGGCCGAGTGATCACCGATGGCCGAACCGAACAGCGCCGGTGCCGCGCCGCGCAGCTTACCGTCGCCGCCGAAGATCAGGACCTGCGCGGCGGCCTTGTCCATGATTGCGAACGGATAGCCCTGGTTGTCCTTGCTGGCGACGACCCAGCCGGCCAGCTCGATCACCGTTTCGGACACGCTCTGGTCAGCCGGAAGTTCATCAACGGCGGCTACCGGTGATGCAGGTGCGTCCTTGTCCCTGGCGTTGGCTACGCCGCTGCACGCAACGACCAGTGCCAACGCCAGTGCGGCATGGAGGACGCGGCGTGCAGGGGAGGAGGAGGTACGAATGGGACGGCTCCTTGCAATGCAATCCTGGGTGGAAGGATGCCAGTGGCCGGCGAAGGCCACTGGTTCCCGGTACAGAGGTGGATCAATTCAAAGGATGAGGGAGCTATCAGCCGCGCGGCTTGCGACCGGCCGGTGCCCTTTCAAGCTGCTGTACGCGGCCTTCGATCTGGTCCAGACGCTGGTTGGCCTGCTGCGCCGACTGGTTGGCGGACTCGGCACTCTGGGCAGCGCCCTGCACCTTTACGTCGAGCTGATCGAGGCGCGAGTTGATGGTTGCGAACTCGTCCTTGTAGGTGGCGCAAGCGCCGAGGCTTACGGTGGCCACGATGGCGACGGTGATGGCGCGTGCTGCGTTGATGTGCTGCTTGGTCAGTTTCATTTCCAACTCCCTCCTTCGTCTGGGGAAGCTGGAATATAGCGGCGTTTGTTCCCGGCGCTAGCCCGTGCTTTCAGCTGGAATTTGAGTACGTGGATGGGCTGTGAAGGCCTGTAGATCAACAAACCTTAACAAGCGGGATCAAGCGAACTGATCTGCATCGGCGGAGCGCCTTGTGCCTGTTAAACGTTACCCATTCACCTGCATGAAGCCGGCATCACGGCATGCGCGTCTGCGTGCTTCCGCCTGCTCCGCACGCAGGTTGCCATCCACTTGCTTCCAGCAGCGCTGCAGCGTTCCCAGGCTGGACATCCAGCAGTTCGGCGACGCCGCTGCGCGTGTCGGCCGCGCGCGCAACATAGGCATGGGCGATGCGATAGCCGATCCAGTAGCCGAGATCTCCGCGGCGCGCATCGTCGCCGGGACCGTTGTACAGCCACCTCGAAAGATCGGTACCCATGCTGTCCTGCAGGAACGCGCGCTCCAGCGCACACTCGCGACCCTGTGTCCAACGTTGCAGATGCGCGTTGGCCGGTTGCCCGGAGATCCGTTCGGCCACGTATTCGGCGCCCCCTTCCAGCAGGGTCTGATAGAGCAGGGTGGGCTGCTCGATGTCCACGCGTGCACCGGGCTGTTGCACGTGCACATACTCATGCGCGATCAGATGCACGAAGCGGTCACCTACGTCGGTCTGCATCCAGTCGGCGTTGCACAGTGCTTCCAGTCCGATGACCACACCTGCTTCGGTAGTCACGCCACCACTGTTGCCGCGGCCCACCAGTACGGTGACCGGGGGAAAGCGCGCAGACGGCAACAGGGCGCCAAGTCGATCGACGGCAGCGGCGACGCGCGTGCGGATCGATGGCAATGCGGTCGCGCAGGTTCTCGCTTTCGCAAACAATGCCGGCTTGTCCTGGATGGCCCTGGCCAGCCGCTCCATCGAGCCGATACGGCGGTCGGTGAAGCTGCGCAGGGCATCCGTACCCGCATCCAGATAGCCGTGTTGCAGATCATCGGCGCTTGGGCGCCCTTGGTTGGCGTCCAGCACCTTGAAGAAGCGCGTGACATCGTCTGTCTGTACGACGATGTGCCCGGTAGCAACGATGCGCTCAGCCGCCTGTGCCTGCGGCAGCGCAACCGGCGAGGCGATCAGGATCAGTGCCCGCATCAAGTATCGAGCGTGGTGCGCGTAAGAAGCCGACAGCGTAGCCACGTGCCCATAGTTAGAGCGCGTTTTGGCCTCATAGTTGGGTGCAGCCGAGGCTCTACATTCACCGACTATTAGCACTTTGGCCCCATAGTCGGGGCGCTCGTAGCGTAGCTAATTGATATCGAAGGAAATGATTGCATAGTTGGAGACTTCTTTCATAGCTGAACCAACTATGGGTACGCGAATGAATATCCGCTCTCCAGACCGTGCAGTCTGCTGGCGTCTGCCACCTACCTGGATTCCGATGCAAGGTTGTGAAGACGTGGCTGAACCTAGTGAGGCAGCACGGATCTCGGATGGACGCAACGCGCAATGCAAGAAGTCGCTAATCAATGTGGCATGGACCCACAAATGAAAAGCCACTGTTAGTTCCACTCGCGCAATGGGCTCCAATCTAGCATTCGACTCGTCCGGAGAACGCTCGACGTACTAAGGCTTCAAGGATTGTAATGGATTGATTTTAAAGGAGGTATAACCATTTATGGCTTGCGAAATGCAGAGGGACTCAACGAGCTTGCAACGAGCATTGGTTTGCGTATGTTGGAGGAATGAACGCACTTTCCCTGCAAAGAGCGGCACTTGAAGCGTCCTCAGAAGAGGAACTGGCAGACAGGATCGTTGATGAGTCTGGGATCTGTGTTCGCGTGGGGGATGCCAGGCAGCTACTTGGATTCCGTAGCCTAGATGCAGGTAGACGAGCTGCAGTGCAGGGGCGCTTAGGCATCGAAGCGGTGAACTTTCCAGGTCGCCGTGGACGTTTGTCCCTTCGGCAGGCACCTATCAAGGAGCCCGTGCAATGAGCTAAGTAAGAAAGATCTCTGGGGAGAAGAAACAACAAACCCTGGCTGGCAGGCCAGGGCTTGTTCGCAGCTAGCGCTTAGTTCCGCGTAGCTGAATCTACTCCCGACCCGTGCTTCTTTCAAGTGCTCGTCAAAGCGGGAGGGGGCCGTGCAGCCATCTCCCACCATGAGGGAGATGGCAATGACCCCAGATCAGCTGAGGGATCATCTAAGAACGCTAGATCTATCAGTAGAAGATAGGTCCTTCGCACTCGAGCTCTTTGGCCAGGAACCAGGGCGCAGCGTTGGCGCCTATGCACTGGACAATGTGGTCGTCGACTTCTATTCAAGAAAGTGTCGCGATGTTCGCAGGCTGGAAAGCCATACAGTCGAGCAAACATTTGCATATGAGCTAGAAATTGATCCTGACGTCATCTCATATGTTTGCCAGGTCACTTGTCGTGGCATAAGGCGCGGCAATCATGTGTGCACCGCCCATGCAGACTTCTTTGTGGTTCGACGGTCCTCCGTGGAAATCGTGGAATGTAAGCCCATCTCCAAGCTCAGCACTCTTGTGGAGAGAAAGCCCGAAGAGTGGGTGCTGGACGGTGGGAAATATCGCAATCTGGTGTATGAGCGATGGGCAGCATCCCATGGGATCGAGTACAAGATCTGGGCCTCACCCAGCAACATCAGCCGATACCATAGGAACTTGCAGTTCATCTACCAAAACTGGGATGAAGATCTCTCAATGGTGCGCCGAGAGGGCTTTGCTGCGGTGGAAAAGCAGCTTTACATGGGGCCAAAAAGCATCGCGTTTCTTATGGAAGAGATCCCTTGGTTCAACGCTGGGGTCGCAGCAGGACTCTTGGCGGATAGGCTAGTCCACGGGCCCATAGGGCACATACCGATTACCGATACGCGCAACTTTCTCTTAAGCCTAAGTCAAGAGCAGGCGGAGGCGATTGCGGCCGAGTGCTGTAAGAACATCAACAACCTGTATGCCGAAGCTAGCGGCCCAGTTGCGCTCGCAAGTTCAGTTGATGTGGCAAAGGCAGTTGCAAGGCTGAAGAAGCTTGAATGCCTTGCTCGTGAAGGAAAGCGAGCGACACCCAAGATGAGGAAGTTGGAGGAGCGGGTGAGACTAGCGCGCGCAGAGGGTCGCAATCCTCTAGATGATCTCATCACCAACTACGCAAAGTGCGGGAACCGATCCAGTCGTCTCACTCACGCGCAATCAGAACTTGTACGCGGAGTCATTGGCTCACATTGGCTAAAGGGTAAGGTTGCGACGCTAGCCGATCTGTATCGTGAGCTAGCCCTGCAGTGCGAGTGCGCTGGCGTTCCTGTGCCTGGCCGGAAGGCGCTCGTCAGAAGAGTTCGATCCGTTTCAAGGGGGCAACGTGATCTTGCTGTCGGCGGTAAGCGAAACTATCAAGCAAATAGGCCGCGTTCCGACGCTCGGGTTAGATCAGGCCAAGCGCTTGCTGTGCACTCTGTCCTGCACATCGATGCAACCAAGGTTGACAACCGAGTCTTTACACAAGAAGACGAAGGGCAGCAAGACCACTGCCCGGTACTGTACTGCGGCCGTGACGAAGCGTCGTCTAAGGTTATGGCCCATGCCTTTGTCTTCGGTCCCGCTCGGCGCGAAGGGCCACTAATTTTGCTGAGGAACTATGTGCGCGAGCACGCGAAGCTTCCACACGCAATCGTGATCGATCGAGGCACTGATCTGAAGTCAGCCTTAGGTGATCTCTGTCGAACCTATGGCATCTCCATACTCACAGTGCCGACAGGCGCGAGTCGCTTCAACTCACAGTGTGAGACGGTTCAAGGGCTTATCAATTCCATGGTCAGCCACAAATTGATTGGGAGCACAAAGCCAGATAAAGCCGGTAGAAGTGTCGATGGAAAATTCAAAAGCAGATCGACCGCGCGCCTAGATTTCTCGACCGTAGAATCCGAAATTCACCACCTTCTGTACAGCCTGATGCCCGAGATGCCCGTGGATGGCTTCGCAGGTGCGCGAGAGCGATTTGAGAACAGTCAGTTGACTGCTCCAAACTCTGGAATACCAACGGTTGTAGACGATGACTTCCTATTTCAAACTTCAGTGAAATTGAAATCATGCTCTTATGAAAGAACAAGGGGGATCAGACACTGGAGGAGAAGCTACACGAACGCGGATCTCGCGTCGCGCGCGCATGAAGAGAAGATCCTCAGTGCTCGGCGTGATCCTGAGGATATTTCATTCGTTTGGATTCAGACCACGAAGAGACGCTACAAGGCATGGTGCTCGAAGGTCTCGGAGATTGGTCACTACTCCGAGCAGGATCGTCACTTCGAGGCAATGTGGGAGCAGTTCATCACGCCGGATGTTGAGAGCAAGAAGGAGGAGCTGCAGCGTAAGAACTATGAGAGGACGAGCATGGCCAACGCCAGGCAGCGAGCCAATGATATGGGGCTAGCAAGTGGAAAGGAAACGCAAGCCCCGCCAAATGCGAGTCGATCGAAGGTTCAAGCGAGATTGGTCGTCAACTTTGATGAGCTCCCCGATCTCATTGTGGAAGGGGATTCGCATGGACGCTAGCATCCTGCCCCATTTTCCAGCTGATGAGATGAGCTTCCCTTTCATACCACATCAGCGCTTTCTAACTACCCAGCACAGCCTACTGAAATCAGTTTCGAGAGCTCGGCCAGGAGACTTTGTTTGGTTGATAGCGCCCTCCTGGTCAGGAAAGAGCGAGTTGCGTCGGCAGCTGTTGCCTGAGCTCGGAGGAAATCCCCAACTTTGGCCAACAGGCCACTTGCCGCTGATCTCCGTAAGGGCAATCCTGAATCAGGGCGACAAGTTCAATCCGAAAGACTTCGCTTTGCGCCTACATCAGGAAATAACTGAGCCCGACACTAGCTGGACTAATGCTATGGAAACCGGTGGCGATCCTGACCAAACGCACGTGGCCGCAGAGCGGCGAGCCTCTTCAGTGTTCTGGCGTGAAGTGCGCGCGAGAACAGCGGAGAGAGACCTTCGTCTTTCGTTTGAGCGCATGTCTAGAATTCGCGGATTGAGGTACATCGTCATAGAGGAGGCTGCGAACATCTGCAGGGTTCCGAAGAGTCAGAGTTCACGCAACTACATGCTTGGCATCATGGCGCTTGTTGAAGAAATTGGTTGTGTGGCGATCATGATAGGAACCCATGAAGCGTCCACGCTCTATGAGGATTCCCAAGAGGTGTTCAATAGATCTGACGTTCTCTATATGCGTCCGTACGGTCTGAATGACAATGACGACCTGCGATCCTACGCCTCTCTGATCAAGGCGATCGGCAAGGGATTTCCACTTTCAAAAGGTAGCCTTCTCCAGGAAAACCTAGAGCTCATTGCTCTCAATGGAGGAGGAATTTTTGGCCCAACTCTGCGGTACTTGATGCGGGCGAATGAAGAGCGTTGTCGCAATGGTTCCAATACCATCGAGCTCGGGCATCTGCGAGCAGCGTCTGGAACCGAAAGGAATCACAGGCTGCTCTGGGGAGAGATAGACGCGTTCAATAGACTTGCCGATGGCAAGCGTTCTCTACGCCTAGCGGACTTCTTGACCATCAAGGGCTCATTGCCTAGCGAAGGCGATCTGTGAGGATGGAACCACCAAGATGGACGGTACTTCCACCTCTTGAGCTTCGTGATGCAGGTACTCCCTGGACAGAGTCGCTCAATGGATACGCAAATCGCTTGGCTAAGCTCAGCGGAATTTCGTGGTGCAAGATGCTTCAGCTTATCGACACCCACTCGTCGGAGGTGCCGTCTAGATACATTGATCAGCGCAGACTCGATGGGCTCGGGCCTGTGTCAGTACGGCGTGCGCGTTCACTAGAGAAGCTGACTGGGCAGTCACTTGTCGGTGCTACTTTGTATGGACTCTCAGAGATCGTCTCCTCAAGGGCAGCGAGCTGGAGTCGACACGCCGCTTGGTGTCCGATTTGCATCGGAGCTAGCGATATGGACGAGAGCGCCACAGAGAGGCTGATTTGGAGCTTCGATGCTTATTCTCACTGCTCGCTGCACGACGCCAGGATTGAGAACAGCTGTTCCAATTGTGGACTCGGGAAGTTGAAGAGCATTGCATTGAGAAAGTGCCCATCCTGCGGAGATCGCCTAGACAGGCGCACACGCTTTGACTCGGCGAACCCGACTCAGCGCTGGATCAATCAGTGCATAGAGGAACTGATCTCTTGGTGCTCAAATCATCCAAATCAGAGGCTTGAACTCTCGAACTTGGAGGTGTTTATAGAGGCAGTCGTGGCTAGAGGCGAGGGGCGAAAGTTGGATTACCGACCTCCTGCACGCTTGCCTGCAAGCTATTCTGACTACAAGAGCTGGACTAGAGTGAATTGCTTCAGACTCTTTAGAAGGAATGATCCGAGTCGATTAGAGTTCAATGAGCTACTCAATCTATCGGCAAATCAGTGCGTTTCTGTCTTGGACATTCTTCTCCAGCCTATCGAATCTGCGTCCGAACTTCTGCCTGGAATTGGATCGAATCCGGAGCTCCCACTAGGACGCGGTCGAGTGGCAGATGAGCGAAGAGAGTTTGCTCGATTGATTGACGCTCTGCTTGGTGATGACCAGTGCGTCCTTCCATCCTTCCAGGTGCTTGCGCAGCTGAGCGGAAGACGAGGGTCGTTCAAGTCTGGCCTACCGCACCACCACGCTCACTATGCGGTCCGGCTAAGGCGGCAACAGATGATGATTCGCGGTGTTTCGCGAAGAACGATAAACAGAGCATTTCGTCTTGCATGTCAGTTGAAACTTTCGCTACAAGGACAGCTGCTGATATCCGAAGCCGTGGCAAAACGAATCCACATCGAGATGGATGTCGCATCGAACATCGTGCGATCCGCGGAACTTGCCTGTAGCCTTCTTCTCCCAGTGGGAGGGATGAAGGGCGTAGCTCGTATACCCAATCTATGAGCTGAAGCCTTCCTGGTGGTCTTAGAAGTCTCTTGGTCTTAGATGCCCCGTCTGCCTGACGAACACGAGTGCATTCCACGGTTGCGAGGTGTCAGCAATAGTGCCGAAGGGTGGCATAAGTGCTGTTTGCTACGTCGACGGATGCGCAGAGCATCAGAGCTGTCCAAGATCTTGGACGACCGATCGCCCTTGGCGCAGGTCGATTGCCAGCAGGCGACCACCTGCGACCTGCCGGCCAGCGGCGCTGTTTAACCATGCCGCTTGAATCCTGCCCGCCTCAATTACCGCATCCGCCGCAAAGCTGTCAGGCATGGCCCGCAAGGGCTCGCCGGGTGACGCCAGACCTCCGACCAAGGGTTGCACCACCGTTGCTGCGGTGCTGTTGGACTTGGCGTAGGCGGTGGCTATCATTCGTCCGGCGCGTGGGCACCACCCTCCAAGTACCAGTTCGGTGCCTAGGGTTTGCCTCGACAGGCCTGCTTCAAGGGCTGCCTTCTCGTACTCAGGCCAAAGCTGGTCGATCACCAATGTCAGTTCCTTGGCTAGCTGCTCCATTGTGAAGTCCGCCCGAAAGCTGGCCTGCAGCATAAGTGCGTAGATCCGAAGGAAGAATTGAGTGCTACCGCGGCAGGCAAGCACCACGTTGTGTTGTGGAATCAATAAGAACTTCGCGCCGGACGATTTGGCGCCGGTGAGTGCATCCTCGGCGAGAGTGTCAACTGCAACCAGCATCCGTTCAGGGCTAAGCAGGACGTTCAGGATACTCAAGTGCGCGCGCTCCACTGGCTTGCGGCAATATCATGCGGATTGTGACGATTGTCCATCTAGAAGCACATTGGAATGAATTTTGAGATTTCTGACTTAAAGGCTCGCTTAGAGGCGTGCGAGACAGATCTTGCGGCGCACCGTGGCTACTTGAAGGCCCTGGAGTACGGGGTGCGGACGCTAATCATCACGCATCCGTATCCAGACTTGTTATCGAGAGCCTGGGCCTCGATTCTTCCTGGGATCACTGAGGCTCACGGGCCGGAGGGCGGGTGGATTTTCAACGCGGCCTTCCAGCAGCTGCTCTCGGTGTTGACTCAGCAAATTGAGGCGCGGGGCGGCAAGGTCGGTGATTAGGGGAACAGGACCTCGATCTGAGGTGGCATTGCCTCCCAGCCCAGAGCAGGGCTTTCTGGACGGTTCAGGGCGGGACTTGGGGAACTTCAGGGCGGGACTTGGGGAACTCAAGCACGAATGCTGGAGGGAACTGATGTGCAGCTTTGAGGGGAAGGGGGATTGGCGTGCGTATAAAGAAGGGCAGATGAGGAGAACTTCAAATGAGTGACGTAGATGAATGGCTGACAAGGGCCTCGGCTGCCACTCGGCCCTGCGGCAATGAGCAGGCCACTGATGTGCTAGTTCAGCGCTTGTCCCAAGAAGCTTCCCCTTCGCAATGGGCCGGTAAGCGAGAGTTCCGCCGGGCACTCGCATGCGCCGCGCTCGCGGCGGTGCTTACCTGCGGAGGAGTAGGCTCCGCCTTCTTTGTCACCCAGGCACCCTCGCGCCCGACATGGGTCGCGGCCCCAGCTTCCATGTCCCCATACGCTCTACTGGTGGAACGCTGATGGCAATCGGACCCCTCATGAGGCTGCCGCTGGCAACAATCGCTGGCGCCATCATTGGCGTCGTGTGCGCGCTGGCTATCGGCTGGACCTGGCACTCGCTCAATCCTGGGCACAGCGATCTCCATGAACGCCTTCACGCCGTGGTGCCTCTGGACGACTCGGAGAAGCAGATCCTCCAGGCCAAGGAACAGCTGTTCGCAACAAGGCGAGGTGAGATCGAAGCGCGCCTGCGGATTGCCAACCGCCAGCTGGCGGACGCCATCGCGGCTGACCCCAAATGGAACCCCCAGGTGGAACGTGCAAGTCGTGAGGTGGAGCGGGCTGCGGGCGATCTCCAGCGCATCACGCTCGAGCATGTGTTCGAGATGCGCGAGGGCTTGAAACCCGAGCACCGGCCGGCCTACGACAAGGCACTCCTTGAAGCACTTCGCACCGACTCTCCCTGAGCCACACAAACGTTGTGACCATCGAGGACGACAACAACTGGGCAGTTGAAGCTGCGGCAGGTAATGCTGAGGCCTTCGCTCGCCTGGTCCGCCGTCACTCGCCAGCAATCAAGCAGATGGTTCGAGGCATGGGCCTGCCCGAAACCGACGTCGATGATGTCGTGCAGGAGACATTCGTTGCCGCTTGGCGAGGCCTGTCAGAGTACGATCCGACGCGCTCGGTACTTCCCTGGCTGATGCGTATTGGAATCAACAAGGTTCGTGATACGCAACGGTTTCGACGCGTCCGCCATTTCCTGTTCCGGGCCAAGCCTTTGGATGACGAGGAAGGACGCGCCCTGCATTCCGAGCAGGCCGGGCCAGAGCAGGTTGCCGGCTCTCAGCTTGAGCTCGCAGAAGTAAGAAGGGTTCTCAACACGATCGACCCGAGCCTGCGTGAAGCCCTGGTTCTGACTGCCTTCGTCGGCCTTTCCCAGGTTGAAGCAGCTTCCGCCCTGGGTATCAGTCTCAAAACAATAGAGGGTCGCGTACTGAGAGCACGGGCCAAGCTGACAGATGCACTGAGCCGCGGGAAATAAATTTTCGCCGGATTCGAGGGGAAGGCCGCGCAGGCCGCGTAGTGCAGAAAGACGGCCGAGATTGCGGCCCCACTGCACCGGATCCTCATGAAACCATCATTGCTTGCCCTGACGGTGATGCTGGCCCTGACCAGTATCTCTGCGGCCTATGCCTCGGACGCCCCGAACTTCAGCGCGTTGCTCGAGCAGAGCAGGGCCCAATCCCCCTTCCTTCAGGAAAAGGGGTTCGACACAGCTGCCGCTGCGGGCGAAGCCCGCCAAGCGCGAGCGCTACGTAACCCCACCATTGATGCCCTCGCAGAGAATCTCAACGCTCCCCCCAGCAATGGCGCGAGCCAGCGGCAGACGACCTACACCATCAGCCAGCCACTCGAGATCTTTGGCCAACGTGGGGCTCGAATCCAGGCGGGAGAGAAAGGGCTGCAGGCGGCCGAAGCTCGCCAGCACCAGGCACAAGTCGAATTCGCCGCAGCCTTGGCTGTTGCCTACGCGTCTTCCGAGGCTGGGCTGATACGGCGAAACATTGCTGCCGAAGATGTTGATCGCGCCAGAGGCGACCTGAAGGCAGCTCAGGCGCTGGTTGACGCAGGAAAGGAGGCCAGCCTGCGCGTAGCACAAGCCCAGGCCGGCTTGAGCTCAGCAGAAGCGATTGCCGCCTCAAGAGAGGCAGAGGCGGCTGCAGCTCTCGAGCAACTGTCAGTACTGGCGGGAAGAGCTGAACCCTACTCAGGCACGTCCGAGTCACTCCTGGTGCGCGAGTGGGTTGCGCCCGCAATTGCGAACGTCGATTCGGCATCTGTCCTGTCTGCGAAGGCAGACGTCGATGCGAGCGATGCGGTTCTGCGCACTGAACGCTTCAAGCGGGCACCGGACCTTAACCTCACCGCAGGCCGTCGCAACTTCGCCGCCGGTGGGGACGCATTGGTCGTCGGCGTGTCTCTGAGCATCCCATTGTTTGACCGGAACAGCGGCGGGATCAGCGCGGCTCGAGCACGGAGCGACGCCGCCCGTGCTCGATTGGATGCAGCACGCCTCCAGAGCCAGGCGGACCGTGCGACTGCGCTTGCGCGTGTTGACGCCGCCAAGCGAGGACTGATCGCTGCCTCCAAGGGAGAGGAAGCAGCCACGGAAGCCTACCGAATGGCGCGCTTGGGATACGAGGCCGGTAGAACCCCACTGGTTGAGCTGCTGCTTAGCCGTCGCACGCTGACGGACGCGAGGCTGAGCGTGGTGGATGCACGACTCGCACGCGTTGCCGCCTACGCATCGCTCGCCGTGGCCAGCGGTCAGATTGCCTTTGGAGACATGTAGATGAAGAGAAGTATTCCGGCTGTTAACACCCTGACGATGATCGGCGTGGCTACCTTGGCGCTTGGCGCGGGATTTGGCATTGCACGCTTATCCGCCCCTTCAGAGACGGTGGTCGACCCCGCGAAAGACGAAGCCAGCGCCAGTGCGCCGGCGGAGGCGGAGGCAGCTCAGGAAGTCGCGATTCCCAAGGAGTATCTTGCCGCTGCCGGGATCTCGGTGGAGCCCGTCACTTCCGCTCAGGTAGCGGCGAATATCACCGCATCGGGTTCGGTCGTGGCAATCCCCGGTGGTGAGGCCGTCGTGGTGGCACGTGCGGCCGGTAACGTCACCGATGTCATCCGGCAGGTGGGCGACAAGGTGAAGAAGGGCGAAGTGCTGGCACGCGTAGCCAGCCCTGATGGGGCCCGTATTGCGGCTGACCTTCGTGTGGCCAGCGCCAGCCTCTCCCTCGCCGAAAAGAACGTCAAGCGCGATGAGTCGTTGCTCGCACAGGGCGTGCTGGCACGACAAGAGGCTGAGGCGAGTCGCGCCGCCTATCTCACAGCGCAAGCAGAAGCACAACGCGCTGCCCTGGTGGCACGCACCGCCAATGTGGATGGAGGAGGTAGCGTCAACGTCATCAGCCCTATCGATGGAACCATCAGCAGCTCGCAAGTGACTCTGGGCGCTTTCGTCGAGCCGCAGGCCTCCCTTTATAGGGTCACAGGTTCCAATGGCGTGGAGATTCAGGCCTCCGTTCGTGCGGGTGACACCGGTCGGATCAAGGCCGGCGACAGCGTGTCCATTACCCGCTCCGACGGAAGCGTCACCTCAGGAAAGGTCCGTTCAGTTGCTGCCGCCGTAGGTGGGCTGACAAGGGCTGCCACAGTCGTAATCACCCCGAGCGCAGAGGCGAACGGATTGGTTGTGGGTGACGGTGTGCAGGTCCGGCTGGTCACCGCTTCCGGATCGGGTGAGGGGCTGTCTGTCTCGGAAGAGGCGGTCCAGAACATCGACGGAAAAGACGTCCTCTTCGTCAGAACCAGTAAGGGGTTCACTGCACAGCCGGTCTTCATTGGCCTCCGTAGCGGTGGTATGGCGCAGATCCTTTCTGGCGTCACTGCGGGAACCCCGGTTGCTACCCGTAATGCGTTTCTGGTGAAAGCCGAGATGAAAAAGTCGGGCGGAGACGAGTAATGATCGAGCAAGTACTCACGGGTGCCGTACGGCACCGCTGGCTGGTTCTGTTGATCACACTGGTGATTGCGGTGATCGGCGGGTGGCAACTGAACCTGCTACCGATCGACGTGACTCCGGATATCACGAACAAGCAGGTCCAGATCAACACCGTCATCCCGACGCTGAGTCCAGTGGAGGTCGAGAAGCGCGTTACCTACCCGATCGAGACCGCGATGGCAGGACTTCGGGGCGTCGCGAACACCCGGTCGTTCTCGCGCAACGGCTTCAGCCAGGTCACGGTGATCTTCGATGAGAGCGCAGACCTCTACTTCATGCGCCAACAGGTCACCGAGCGTCTGACTCAGGCTCGGCCCCAGTTGCCGGAGGGTGCCGAACCACTGATGGGCCCGGTTTCGACCGGGTTGGGCGAAGTATTCCACTACAGCGTTGAATTCACCCACCCAGATGGCAAAGATGCCCCGCGAAATGATGGTAAGCCTGGCTGGCAAAGCGACGGTTCGTTCCTGACTGATCAAGGGGAACGGCTGACGGACAACATGGCACGTCTGGCCTACTTGCGCACAGTCCAGGACTGGATTGTGCGGCCTCAGCTGCGCACGACGCCAGGCGTAGCAGACGTCGACAGCCTCGGCGGCTACGTCAAGGAGTATGTCGTTGAGCCCAATGCGAGCAAGCTCGCGGAGTACGGGTTCTCCTATACCGACCTGGCCGACGCGTTGCAGGATGCCAATCTGTCGGTCGGAGCAGACTACATCCAGAGGTCGGGCGAGTCCTATCTGGTGCGCGCAGACGCCCGCATCCGCTCCGTGGACGAGATTGCCCGTGCCGTTGTGGGCAATCGCAACGGAGTTCCCGTAACGGTGGGTGACGTCGCACGTGTGGTCGTTGACGGTGAGCTCCGCCGCGGTGCTGCCAGCCGCAATGGATACGAGACTGTCGTCGGCAGTGCACTCATGCTGGTTGGCGCCAACAGCCGAACTGTGGCGGCGGCGGTGGGTGACAAGCTGCAGGAGATCGGCAAGACCATGCCGCCGGGCGTGACGATTGTTCCCACCTTGGACCGATCCCAGCTGGTTGTCGCAACGATCAAGACCGTCGCCAAGAACCTGGCCGAAGGCGCTCTTCTAGTCGTGGTCATCCTGTGTGCATTGCTCGGAAACTGGCGAGCTGCTGTCATTGCTGCATTGGTGATTCCGTTGTCCCTGCTGATCACCGCGATCGGCATGAACAAGCTCGGGATCTCTGGCAACCTGATGAGCCTGGGTGCGCTCGACTTTGGCCTGATCATCGACGGCGCGGTCATCATCGTCGAGAACGCACTGCGCCGCCTGGCAGAGCGACAGCATGCACTTGGGCGCCCGCTCAATCTATCGGAGCGCCTGCATGAAACGATCGCCTCGTCCAAGGAGATGGTCCGCCCGACCGTATATGGGCAGGCGGTCATCTTCCTGGTCTTCGTGCCCTGCCTGACCTTCCAGGGCGTCGAGGGGAAGATGTTCTCTCCGATGGTCATTACCCTGATGCTGGCGCTGGCCTCTGCATTCGTGCTCTCCCTCACTTTCGTTCCGGCGATGGTGGCGGTCATGCTCAAGGGCCACATTTCCGAGAAGGAAGTACGGGTAGTAGCTGCTACCAAGAGCCGCTATCAGCCGATGCTTCGCAGCGCAATCCGCCAACCCATGCCCTACCTGGCCGGTGGTCTTGGCGTCCTGGTGGCCGGCGTTGTGGCCTTTGGCTTTGTGGGTCGGGAGTTCATGCCCACATTGGATGAGCAGAATCTCAACCTGTCCTCCGTTCGCATCCCGTCCACATCGATCGAGCAGTCCGTCGCCATCGACCTTCCTCTTGAGAAGGCACTGATGACGTTGCCGGAGGTACAGACGGTGTACTCCAAGGCCGGTACCGCAAGCCTGGCCGCAGATCCCATGCCGCCCAATGCGTCCGACAACTACGTGATCCTCAAGCCCAAGGACCAATGGCCGGATGGAGTGAAGACCAAAGAGCAGGTGATCGAGAGGATTCGAGAAAAGACAGCCTTTCTTGTTGGTAACAACTATGACGCCACCCAGCCCATCGAGATGCGCTTCAATGAGCTGATCGGCGGCGTTCGTAGCGACGTTGCAGTCAAGATCTATGGCGAAGACCTGACGGCGCTTGCCGGCAGCGCTGACAAGATTGCGGCCGTCCTCAAGAAGATTCCGGGCGCATCGGATGTCCGTGTGGCGCAGACGGGAGGCTTCCCGACCTTTGACATGGCGTTCGACCGGGCCGCGATCGCCCGTTACGGACTCACCGTCAAGGAAGTGGCCGACACAGTGTCTGCTGCTCTGGCAGGTCGCATGGCGGGCCAGATCTTCGAAGGTGATCGGCGCTTCGACGTGGTGGTTCGTCTGCCCCGTGTGGACCGCAGCGATCTCGATGTACTAGGAGCCGTTCCGGTTATGCTGCCGCCAGGCAGTCAGGAAGGCCGTCAGTCTGTTCCGCTTCGTGAATTGGTCAGTTTCCGCTTCACACAGGGTCTGAACGAAGTGAGCCGCGACAATGGCAAACGTCGAATCTATGTGGAAGCGAATGTGGTCGGGCGTGACCTGGGTAGCTTCGTTGACGACGCCAAGGCGGCTATTGCCCAGCAGGTGCAGTTGCCCACGGGTTCCTGGATCGAATGGGGCGGGCAGTTCCAGAATCTGCAGGCAGCAACGAAGCGACTGGCGATTATTGTGCCTCTCTGCTTCATTCTCATTGCAGCCGTCCTCTACATGGCGATTGGCAACGGTTTGCTGACAGGTACGGTACTGACTGCGGTGCCACTTGCTCTGGCCGGTGGATTCTTCGCATTGGCGTTGAGAGGAATCCCCTTCTCGATCTCAGCTGCTGTGGGCTTCATCGCGGTATCTGGTGTCGCGGTGCTCAACGGCCTGGTTCTGATCTCCGCGATCAAGAAACGCCTGCACGAGGGGCTTCCGCCAGATGAGGCGGTCGAACTGGGTGCAATGGAGCGCGTTAGACCGGTTCTTATGACCGCGCTGGTTGCCTCCCTGGGCTTCGTCCCGATGGCGATTGCAACAGGTACGGGCGCCGAAGTGCAGAAGCCACTGGCTACAGTGGTTATCGGGGGTCTTGCCACGGCAACCGTACTGACGCTGTTCGTGCTGCCTGCGCTGTGCGGGCTGGTACTCCGAAGAACTGCGCGCAGGAAGGCCGCGGGCATTGAAGACCCCTTGCCGGTACCCGAAGTCGATTGAGCGCAAGCCCCTTCCACGGCTTCACGTCCTGCCCTGCGGATCGGATTACGATCCGCAGGGCAGCGGCGCTTTCCACTGTTCCATCTAGAGGTGAGCCATGATCGAGGTCCTACGCTTTCCAACATTCAGGAACCTGTTCGCTGCGCAGGTTATCGCGCTGATCGGCACGGGCTTGGCTACCGTGGCGCTCTCTCTTTTGGCCTATGACTTGGCGGGGGCTGAGGCGGGCGCTGTGCTAGGTACGGCTCTGGCAATCAAGATGATTGTCTACGTGCTGTTGGCCCCTCTGTCCGGAGCGATCGTCCCGGCAAATCTACGCAAACCGGTGCTTATTGCCCTCGACCTGGTGCGGGCGGGCGCGGCGCTTTGTCTGCCGTTCGTCAACCAGATCTGGCAGGTGTACCTGCTCATTGCCTTGCTGCAGTCGGCCTCGGCGTGCTTCACCCCTCTGTTCCAGTCGACGATCCCGGAAATCCTGAAGGAGGAACGCGACTACACCCGAGCACTGTCCCTGTCGCGCCTGGCCTATGACCTGGAGAGCCTGCTGAGTCCCGCGTTGGCCGCTGCTCTGCTGACGCTGATCAGCTTCCACGGCCTGTTCGCTGGTACGTCCGTAGGCTTCGTGATATCCGCCATCTTGGTGTTCTCAACTGCATTCCCCTTCGTTGCTCCGTCCCTAAGAAAGGACGGTCCCTACGCCCGCGCGATTCGAGGAATGCGGATCTACCTGAAGACGCCCAGGCTGAAAGGGTTGCTTGCCCTTAATCTGTGTGCGGCCGCCGGCGGCGCCATGGTGTTCGTGAACACCGTCGTTGTGGTGCGCAACGTTCTCGGCGGAGCAGAGTCACAGGTGGCATGGGCGCTGGCAGCTTTCGGTGGCGGCTCGATGCTGACGGCGCTTGTCCTCCCCAAGGTTCTCGATCGGGTGGCTGACAGGCGCGTGATGCTCTCCTCAGCCCTTGCAATGTGCATCGTACTTGTGACCCTCGGGCTTACCTGGCTGCTCTCGCCCTCCTCCATAGGTTGGCCCATCGTGCTCGCCGGCTGGGCATTGTTGGGGATGAGCTATGCGGGGCTGGTGACTCCTGGCGGCAGACTGCTGCGGCGATCAGCGGAATCCACCGATCTGCCATTCCTGTTCGCAGCGCAGTTCTCTCTCTCCCACGTGTGTTGGCTGATTGCCTACCCTCTGGCGGGAGCCGTGGGTGCGAAGTTTGGAATGCCAGTGGCGATCATGGCACTGGCAGTAGTCGGCATCGCCGGATTCGTGTTCGCCTGGAGAATCTGGCCCGCCCATGACCCGGACGAGATCTCCCACGGTCACGACGATCTGGCTGCGGACCATCCCCACTGGGCGGAACACGCTTCTTCCAACGGCAAGCACTCACATCGGTATGTCATCGACGACGTGCACCCTCGTTGGCCTGGATGACGGAAACTTGAACAAGGGGCGCGAGAGGGCACTTTCACCGCTCGCGCCCGACGTTGTCATATCGACTTTGCCAGAACAAGCCTCTAGTCTTTGCCCGTGCGATCCCTTCGTCTACCAACCAGCGTGCTGTTGCGCAGCTGCATCTTCATGATGCTGGTGGCGAGTCTGTTCGTGCGACCCGTCCTGAATCATCTGGGTGAGCTGCACGGCTTGCAGCACATCGTGCAGGCTGCGGTGGAACATGGTCACCCCCATGTTGGGGTGAGTGATGCCGCAGACCGTGATCTTGAACACGCGGTTGGATTGCACAGCCTGTTGCACCAGGCCGATCTGACGGCTTCTGTAGGCATCTTGGCCAGCCTTGCTGGACCCGCTCGAGTTGATCTGAGCGATATCCATCCCTGGCACCAGCCAGCGGCAGAGCTTCAGCATCATCGCTCATCCCTGTTCAGGCCTCCTATCGCCTGAGACCCAGGCCTCGTGCTCGCACTGAGCAGAGGCTTGGCAGCGCCCGTCCAGTCAATCCTTACTGGACGTTCGTCGCTGCAAGAAATTATTCATTCGTTCCCCGCCCGGACCCCGCTTACACGCAGTGATCCGTGTGACGTGCCGTGCGCGCCCTCTGCGCACTCGTAGCACGTTGCGCCGGTTCCCAGTGTCGTAGCGGATAGCTTTGGCGGAGGTCCGCTGACCGCATTCGTAGATCCTCATCATGATCCCCAGTTCTGAATCCGGGGCGCTCTCGCGCGTCCTTCTCCAACCCCCACTACGGTCGCACTGGCCGCGAACTCTACTCGCACTGCTTTCCCTGTTCATGCTGCTACTCACAGCTGACGGGGCGTTGGCTCACGCGATCGCCGAAGGCGACAAGGGCTACATCCAGGAAATATCTGGAGTAAATCTGATCGCATTCGCCTATCTGGGCGCAAAACACATGGCCACCGGCTATGACCACATCCTGTTCCTCCTGGGCGTGGTGTTCTTCCTGTACCGGATGAAGCATGTCGCGCTGTATGTGACGCTGTTCGCGATCGGGCACTCCACAACGATGCTGCTGGGTGTGCTGTTCAACGTGGGCATCAACAGCTACCTGATCGACGCGATCATTGGTCTGTCTGTGGTCTACAAGGCCCTGGACAATCTGGGCGCCTACCAGCGTTGGTTCGGCTTCCAGCCAAACACAAAGGTTGCGACGTTGATCTTCGGCCTGTTCCACGGCTTTGGTCTGTCAACCAAGATCATCGAGTACGACATCTCACCCGATGGTCTGTTGCCCAACCTGCTCGCGTTCAACGTCGGCGTGGAGATCGGCCAGATCCTCTCGCTTGGCGCGATTCTGATCGCAATGGGCTACTGGCGCCGCACGCCCAGCTTCTTCAAGCACGCCTACACCGCCAATGCCGCCATGCTCTGCGCCGGATTCATTCTGATCGGCATGCAGCTCACTGGCTACTTCGTTTCCTGACTTTCAAGAGAACTACATCATGTACAACAGTAAGCCCGCCGAAGGCGACCTCCCCACCAGCCGCCAGTTGGGACGCACCACCGCAATTGCCGCCGGCATCGCCATTGTCCTCCTGGTTGGAGTGGTGATGCCATCTGAGTACGGAATCGATCCCACTGGTGTTGGTCGGGTACTGGGCTTGAAGGAAATGGGGGAGATCAAGGAACAGCTTGCCGAGGAAGCGGCAGCTGACGCTGCGATGGACGCAAAGGCCGCCGAAGACGAGGCAGCCGCCCTGCTGACGCAGGTGTCCACGCAGAACCGTAAGACCGTTGAAGTTGCTCAGAAGCCTGCCGCGAGCAATGCGGCCACCGCTGCTGAATGGCGGGACGAAGAACAGGTTGTCCTGGCGCCGGGCCAAGGCACCGAGATCAAGCTCGTCATGAAGGCGGGCGAGCGCGCCAGCTACCAGTGGTCTGTTGAAGGCGGCGTCGTGAACTTCGACGCCCACGGAGACGGCGGCGGTCGAGCGATCAGCTATGAGAAGGGTCGAGGGGAAGCCACCAAGCAGGGGGTGCTCCTGGCTGCCTTCGACGGCAACCACGGATGGTTCTGGCGCAACAGGGGCGAGGAGCCCGTAACGCTTCTGCTCCGCACCGGAGGGGAGTACGAGTTGATCAAGAAGATGTAAACCGCAGCGGTTAGCGGTGGCCGGGTGCGCTTAAGGCCCGGCCACCGCCCTATGTGCGGTATTTCCGATGGGCTGCGCCCAGTTTCGGCCCCCTCGACAACCCCAGCCAGCCCCGCTTAAGCTAACCTATATGCGTCTTTCCGCCCGCCACGGCCTTGCCCTCAGGATCAGCTTCTTTGCGCTGATGCTGTTGAGTGTCGTTGCGCGGCCGATGGTGATCCAGCTCAGCGAACTGCACGGATTGGAACATGACATCGCAGCAGCGGTGGATCATGGCCATTCACATGCCGGCGGTGCGGGCGACAATCTGGACCCGGATCACGCCACTGGCGCTCATGCGGTACTGCATCAGGCAGATGCGAGTTTCGCTGGAAGCCTGTTCACGCCCCACGTCTACCTGGCTTCACTACCGCTGGCCGGTGAAGTCCATGCTCTGCGACTTCTGAGGGTGCCTGCAGGGCACCCGGCGTCACCCTTCCGACCTCCGATCGTCTGACGACCCTAGCTGCGCTCTAGCAGCCTGAGCGCGCCTCCCGTGTAGCGGAAGGCGGCGCGTCGTTCTGACTTTCTTTCCGGAGGCTTCCGTGAAATTCCGTAGTGTGTGGGCGCTGGCTGTTGCCGGCGCCTGCGGTGTGGCCGTTCCTGGCTACGCCGCCGAAGTGCTGCGCCTGGAGGATGCGGTCGCCCGCGCTCTGGGCACTCACCCAAGCGTGCAGGCAGATGCCGCACAAATAGAGGCGACAAAGAACCGTGCGGCGCGAGAGGGCTTAGCAGCCCCGTTGGTGCTCGGCGGAGAACTGGAGAACGTGGCCGGTAGTGGCAGCGTGCGAGGTATGGACGCTGCCGAGGCAACGTTCCGGGTATCCAAGATTCTGGAACTGGGTGGCAAGCGGGCGGCCCGCCAAGCGCTTGGCGGCGCCGAGGTGGATGCAGCCCTGCGAGAGGCTGATGTGACCCGGGTGGCCATCGCCACACGCACCGCTGGTCGATTCATCGACGTGCTTGCGGCGCAGGAGCATGTCGAGCATGCGGAAGAGCGGATTCGTATGGCCCGCGCGCTTCAGCGAGAGGTGGCCCGCTGGGTCTCTGCGGCACGGAACCCGGATTCAGACCTGAGGGCCGCTGAAATTGCCCTGGCCGATGCAGAGCTCAAGCGTGATCAAGCAGTCCAGCGGTTGGAGGCCTCGCGCATGGCGCTTGCGTCTTCCTGGGGCTCTTTCACCGCTGACTTCGACACCGTCGCCGGCGATACAAACATCCTCCCTCCGCTGGATGACTACCAGACGCTGTCCGAACGCCTTCAGAACGCGCCACAGCAACGTGCCTTCGATGCCCAGTCCAGAGTTCTTGCCGCGCGCCGCGATGTCGCCGTTTCCAGCGCGAAGCCTGACGTGAGTGTTGGATTTGGACTTCGCCGTCTTGAAGCAACGAAGGACAGTGGCTTGGTCATGTCGATCTCGGTTCCCTTGGGAACCCGGCGTCGATCAGCCTACTTGGTATCCGAAGTCGACTACGAACTGAGTGCGCTCAAGTCACGCCGTGAAGCACAAATGTTGGAGCTCAACCAGGAGCTGTTCGGAGTCTATCAACAGCTGCGCCAAGCGCAGTTGGAGGTCACCTCCGTTCGTGAGCGGCAGCTCCCCAAGGCGGAGCAGGCGATGAATCAGAGCCGTCGTGGCTTCGAGGAGGGTCGATTCTCCTATCTCGCATTGAGCCAGGCGCAGAAGACGCTGTTCGACCTTCGTGAGCGCGAAGTCGAGTCCGCCGCACTCTATCTCCGATTGCTGGTCGAGGCAGATCGCCTCACCGCCTCCGCCCAGGATATCCGCCCATGAATCGTTACGCCCTTCTTATGTTGCTTCCGCTGGCACTGGCCGCCTGTGGCGGTGAAAAGCCGGTTGAGAAAGAAGCCGCAGAATCCGCCGCCGCGGCCGGCGACTACGAGCGCGGCCCCAACCGCGGTCGCATGCTCCGCGATGGTGATTTCGCACTTGAAGTCACCGTCTATGAAACCAACACGCCTCCTCAGTTCCGCCTCTACGCCTATCGAAATGACAAGCCGATCTCACCGAATGAGGTGAAGGCAACAATGCAGTTGAAGCGCCTCGACGGTGAGGTCAATGATTTCACTTTCACCGCCGAAAACGACTATCTCGTAGGGAACGGCGAGGTCGTGGAACCTCATTCTTTCGACGTGAAGGCAGACGCAGTGGTAGGAGGAAAGACACACACCTGGTCCTATCAGTCCTATGAAGGCCGTACCACCATCGAGCCAAGCGCTGCCAAGGATGCGGGTGTGGTGGTGGAAGAGGCTACCGCTGGCACTATCCGCGATACGGTCACGCTGATGGGAAACATCGCGGTCAACACTGGCCGCCAGGCCGCCGTCAAAGCACGATTCCCAGGTATTGTCCGCAGCGTGTCGGTCGAGATGGGCCAACGCGTTTCGGCAGGGCAGACGCTGGCGACGGTTGAAGGCAATGACAGCATGCGCACCTACGCGGTGATTGCTCCCTTCAGCGGCATCGTTCTTGCGCGCAACACCAGTGTTGGTGATGTGGCCGGCGACAACACACTGTTCGACGTTGCCGATCTGTCAGAGGTCTGGGTCGATCTACGAGCTCTGGGCACTGACGCCGAGCGTCTCGCTCCAGGTCAAGCAGTGCGGATCCGTTCCGCCACGGGTGCCTTGGAGACTGAAGGTAGGCTCCAAAGCCTGCTTCCGCTGGCAAGCAGCGGCCAAAGCGTGGTTGCGCGCGTGAGTATCCCCAATGGTGACGGCAAGTGGCGTCCAGGAATGGCTGTCTCGGCCGAGGTCATCATTGCCGAGACACCTGTTCCACTGGCCGTCAAAGAGTCAGGGCTCCAGCGATTTCGCGACTTTACCGTCGTATTTGCGCAGGTGGGCGATACCTATGAGGTGCGCATGCTTGAGCTTGGAAAGCGTGATGGCGAGTGGGCAGAGGTTCTTGGCGGACTGAAGCCCGGAACGCGGTACGTCGCCGAGCAGAGCTATCTGATCCGTGCAGACATCGAGAAGTCTGGCGCCAGCCACGACCACTAAGGATCCATCATGCTAGAGCGAATCATTCGCGCGTCCATCGCGCATAGATGGCTTGTGCTGCTTCTGGTCCTGGCGCTGTCAGGCTTGGGCATCTGGAACTACAGCAAGCTGCCAATCGACGCCGTCCCTGACATCACCAATGTCCAGGTCCAGATCAACACCGAAGCACCAGGCTACTCTCCACTGGAGGCAGAGCAGCGGGTAACGTTCCCCGTCGAGACAGCCTTGGCCGGCTTGGCCAAGCTGGAGTACACGCGGTCCATCTCGCGTTATGGTCTCTCCCAGGTCACCGTTGTATTCGAAGACGGTACCGACATCTACTTCGCGCGGCAGCAGGTGGCCGAGCGCTTGCAGCAAGCCGCATCCCAGCTCCCAACTGGGCTGAAGCCAACGCTGGGCCCGGTCGCCACCGGTCTCGGTGAGATCTTCATGTACACCGTGGAAGCCGAGAAGGGTGCTGAAGAGACCTGGACGCCGATGGCGCTTCGTACCCTCCAGGATTGGGTGGTACGCCCCCAGATGCGACATCTGAAAGGTGTGACAGAGGTCAACACCGTCGGTGGCTATGTGCGGCAGTTCCACATCACGCCTGACCCGCGCAAGCTTCAGGCGTACGAGCTGACCATGCAGGATGTGATGGAGGCCGTGGCGCGCAGCAATGCGAACGTGGGTGCCGGCTACATTGAAAAGAGTGGTGAACAGTACCTTGTACGCGTTCCTGGCCAAGTGGCGGACATGGACGGCCTGCGCAAGATCGTGGTCGCCAATCGCGAGGGGCTGCCGCTTCGCGTCGGTGACCTCGCAGACGTTCACGAGGGCACCGAACTTCGAACGGGGGCAGCGACCAAAGATGGCAAGGAAGTGGTACTTGGTACTGCATTCATGCTCATTGGTGAGAACAGCCGCGAAGTCGCTCAGCGAACCGCTGCCAAGCTGAAGGAGATCGACGAGACGCTTCCAGAAGGTGTCCGCGCGCATGCGGTCTATGACCGTACGGAGCTGGTCGACCGCACCATTGAAACCGTCAAGAAGAACCTGCTGGAAGGTGCCCTGCTGGTCATTGCGGTGCTGTTCCTTCTGCTCGGAAATCTTCGCGCCGCACTGATCACGGCCGCGGTCATTCCTTTGACCATGCTGCTGACCATCTCCGGCATGGTCCAGAACCGTGTCTCAGCAAATCTGATGAGCTTGGGTGCGCTGGACTTCGGTCTGATCGTCGACGGCGCGGTCATCATTGTTGAGAACTGTCTGCGCCGCTTCGGCGAGCGTCAGCACGCCCTGGGGCGTCTGTTGACCCGGGATGAGCGCTTTGCTTTGGCCGCCAGCGCCAGTGCCGAGGTGATCAAGCCCAGCTTGTTCGGCTTGTTCATCATTGCCGCCGTCTACATCCCGATCTTTGCGCTCTCCGGCGTGGAAGGAAAGATGTTCCACCCGATGGCCCTGACCGTCGTTATCGCGCTGACTGGTGCGATGGCATTGTCCCTCACGTTCGTTCCCGCTGCGGTTGCTCAGTTTGTCACGGGCAAGGTCTCGGAGAAGGAAACCAAGGCTATGCGGGGCGTGACCAAGCTGTATGGCCCGATGCTGGAACGGGCAGTCAGTGCTCGCAAACTGGTTGTGGGTGGTGCAGCCGTTCTCACCGTACTGGCGGGTCTTCTGGCCAGTCGCATGGGCACTGAGTTCATTCCGAATCTGGACGAAGGTGATATTGCGCTTCACGCGCTGCGCATTCCCGGCACTAGTCTGACGCAAGCCATCGGCATGCAGCGCCAGCTTGAAGCGACCATCAAGAAGTTCCCCGAGGTCGATGAGGTTGTCGCAAAGATCGGCACAGCAGAGGTAGCGACCGACCCCATGCCACCGTCGGTCGCAGACACCTTCATCATGCTCAAGGATCGCGACCAATGGCCTGATCCCCGCAAGCCAAAGGCGCAGCTCATTGCTGAGCTGGAGAAGGCTGTCCGAGCAATTCCCGGCAACAACTACGAGTTCACCCAGCCCGTGCAGATGCGCATGAACGAGCTGATTGCCGGTGTACGCGCCGAGGTGGCGGTGAAGTTGTACGGTGACGACCTGGATCAGCTGGCGCAGATCGGCAGCCAGATCGAGGACGCCGCAGGTTCCATCCCAGGCGCCGCAGACGTGAAGTTAGAGCAGATCAGTGGTCTGCCTCTTATGACCATCACGCCTGACCTGGATGCTTTGGCCCGCTATGGCGTTTCGATCGACGAGGTCCAGAAGACCATCTCTGTTGCGCTGGGCGGTGAGGCGGTCGGTCAGGTCTTTGAGGGTGATCGTCGCTTCGACATCGTCGTTCGTCTGCCCGAGAACCTGCGTCAGGACACCCGGACGCTCGCATCGCTACCGGTAGCCGTCGCCCTCGGGGCCAGTTCCGGCGAACAGAGAGCGTTCGTTCCGCTGGGGCAGCTGGCTAAAGTTGAAGTTGCGCCAGGCCCAAACCAGGTCAGTCGCGAGAACGGCAAGCGTCGCGTCGTCATCACCAGCAATGTACGTGGTCGCGACCTTGGTTCGTTCGTAGAGGAGCTGCGAGAGAAGGTTGGTCAGGAGGTGCAGTTGCCGGAAGGCTACTGGATTGAGTATGGCGGTACCTTCGAGCAGCTCATCTCTGCCAGCAAGCGGCTGTCCGTGGTCGTGCCGGTCGTCCTGGTGATGATCTTCGGCTTGCTCTTCATGGCGTTCGGCTCGGGCAAGGATGCTGCCATCGTGTTCAGCGGCGTTCCACTTGCGTTGACCGGTGGCGTGGTGGCTCTGTGGATGCGTGACATACCCCTGTCCATTTCTGCAGGCGTGGGGTTCATCGCGCTGTCGGGCGTCGCCGTGCTCAACGGCCTGGTCATGATCAGCTTCATCAAGAGCCTTAGGGAACAGGGCACTCCCCTGCACCAAGCGGTAACCGAAGGTGCACTGACCCGGCTGCGCCCCGTGCTGATGACGGCCCTGGTTGCCAGCCTGGGCTTCCTGCCAATGGCCCTAAACGTTGGGGCTGGCGCGGAAGTTCAGCGCCCGCTGGCGACGGTCGTTATCGGCGGAATCATCTCCTCCACGCTGCTGACCTTGCTGGTGTTGCCGGCGCTCTATCGCCTCATCCACCGCGAAGGGGATGAGCGGAAGGAGGACGCAGCGTGAACCCGTCCATCTCAACCCCTCCCAGGAACATGCAGTTGACCATTTCCAAACGAACCCAAGCGTGGCTCTACCTGCTTGCAGCCATCCTTCTGCCTTGCGTTGCTTGGGCGCATGGCGTCAGTGAAGGCGACCAGGCCTTCCTGGAAGACAGTACCGGCCTGCAGCTCATCGCGTTCACGTACCTCGGCGCCAAGCACATGGTGACTGGATACGACCACCTCCTGTTTCTGTTCGGGGTGATCTTCTTCTTGTACCGGATGCGTGATGTCAGCATCTACGTGACGTTGTTCGCGATCGGCCACAGCACCACCTTGTTGCTAGGTGTCCTGGGCGGATTGCATGTGAATGCGTACCTGGTCGACGCAATCATTGGCCTGTCGGTTGTCTACAAGGCGCTGGACAACATGGGCGCGTTCAAGCGCTGGTTTGGGGTACAGCCCAACACCAAAGCCGCCGTGCTGATCTTTGGCTTCTTCCATGGCTTTGGTCTAGCGACAAAGCTGCAGGATTTCTCGCTCTCACCTGACGGGCTTGTCCCAAACATGCTCGCCTTCAACGTGGGGGTCGAGATCGGACAGCTGCTCGCGCTCGCAGGCATCTTGATCGTGATGGGCTTCTGGCGCCGCTTGCCGTCATTCCATCGACAGGCGTACAGCATCAACACCGCCCTTATGTGCGCCGGCTTCGTGCTTGTTGGCATGCAGCTCACCGGCTACTTCGTTTCCTGAATCTACAGAGGTACTCATGTCCATCACGCTTTCCAATCAGCTGCCCAGCACTCGCAAGCTGCTGAAATCCACCGCCCTGGCCGCTGCCGTTGCAGGGGTGATTCTGCTCACCACCGTGCTTCCCGCGGAGTACGGAATCGACCCTACGGGCGTAGGCAAGGTTCTGGGTCTGGACGCCCTAGCCTCCACTGACCAGGTAGAGGCCGTAGCTCCCCCAGTTCCGGCATCTGCTGGCAGCGCCGAAGCCGTCTCGGCGCTGTTCGAGAAGGCCAAGGTTGCCTTCGGGAGCAATGGCAAGCAGACCTTCGAACCCGCCGCTGTCTCTCTCGCCAGCACTCCTTTACGGCAGGACTCACTGACGATCGAGCTTGCCCCTGGTAAGGGCCAGGAGGTGAAGGCCCATATGGCTCAGGGCGCTGGGATGGTTTTCAGCTGGAAGGCCACGTCTGATGTTGCCGTGGACATGCACGGCGAGCGTCCCGACGTGAAGGGCCCCTGGACCAGCTACGCCGTTGAAGGCGCCCAGCGTCAGGCTGAGGGAACGTTCATTGCTCCCTTTGAAGGTACCCATGGGTGGTACTGGCAGAACCGCGGCAGCACCCCCGTGATCATCGAGGTGCAAATTACCGGCTACCAAGCCGACCTCTACCAGCCGTGACACCCGGCATAACGCCGAAATCAACCTAGGAGAAGCAACATGAAGAATCGTTTTGCCCTCATCAGCGTCCTTTTCGCTTCCATTGCAGCGTCCGCATCGGCCTTCGCACATGATCCGGCGCTTCATGCCGAGTCGGAAGTGAAGGAGGCGCCTAAGGCAAAGCCTGCTACGTGTGAACAGCTGGCTGACCGGACGAAGTTCAAGGTGGATCTTGCCGATCCTCAGACCAAGGCGCTGAAGGACAGGTGCGACGCTCAGGCGCAGTCTGCAGCCAAGAAGAAGTAGTAGGCTGCAAAGGATGGTCCGGATTGTGAGGGGCCGGACCATCCTTCCCCTTCTAACCTATATGCATACGTTGAGCTGACGCGTGGATTCAGGGCTGTGCAAGCTGACTCAATTCGGCAAAGAAGGTATGCATATCTTGGGGTACCTCTCCATAGGTTAGATTCCTGGCGACGTCTTCTCTGCTTACGCGGAATTTTTTAAGAACGGAGTTTCCGCTTATGAATATTTCTTTCCCATGCGCATCACGGATTGGTAGTGCGATATCGCTAGCTGTTGGATCAGCAGGGATAACAAGAGCGTGCTCGGCGAAGAAGGCGGTGACATCGCCTTGAGGTGATCCAGCTGCGCGAGCTATGGCGCTCGTGCAGAGGAGATGGTTCTCAATGTGCCTACGCCGCCATTTCATGGCTTTGAAATGGGGTTGTTTGGAAGTGAAAGACTTGTCGATAAGATCATTACCGACCGTCGCATGTGGCTCATCGTCGCGATCCCGAATGCTGATTGCCCGAAGACCAGGAATCTCCGCCAACAGCTGGAGGTAGAGTTGCTGCCTCTCGCCGGCAGATCCCGTCCAGTACCAAGGGACAACGTTCTTGGGCCACGCAAAGTTTGCTTGTTTAGCGATTAGCTGGAGGAAGCGCCAATCGCTCTCGGCTTCCAAGATCAGCATACGTCTGTGCTCCATCAAGGAGTGCAGGGTAGGGGTCTGGATCGTCCCAATCCCGCCAAGAACCTTGACTTTGCCCACTTCCTCTTGGAGGTACTTTGCCTTTCTTTCTGCGACAGCCAGAATTTTCCCATGATCGTAAAAGCGAATCAGTTCAGGAGAGTGTGTGGCCATCAGTACTTGCTTGTTGCGGAGGCTTGCAACGTGCCCGAGGGACATAAGCAGCTCCCTCTGCAGGGTCGCGTTCAGATGTGCATCCGGCTCATCGAGAAGAACGACGTCGACATCGGGTGAGAGTGCGAGGGCGTACACGCTCAGCCATTGGAGGAAGCCACTTCCCTCCACCATAAGGTCTCTTGGAGTGTATTTGGGGTGTCGCTTGAATGTGTCACCCTTCAGTTCACCCTTGGCGCTCTCTACACGAAGGTAGCTGTGAAATCTCTCGTTGAAAGGAACGACCCTCAAATCAGTGGCAAAGATGGACTGCATCGTGCGTAGCAGGATCTCCCAAGGGTCGTTCGAGCGCAGCCATTTCAGCGAGGAATCCTTCAACTTTCTGCTGTTTCCACGCAGGCGTTCACGTTCCCTCCTGTTGTGTTCGTGCAGATCGAATAGGACGTTGCGAATGACTCCACCCGATAGGCCTTGGCCTATCAGACGTTCTCTCATGGCAGGAGTCAGTCTGCCTTCACGATCAGTGATGCCAGCGAATGGCGGTAGATATCCCACTCGCGGGACGTTGCCATCGATCGGCTCGCCCTTTGCGTTGACGATCTCAGCAGCTACCAGATTCGTTGAAGTGGTTCGCACAAAGAGACGATCATTGGCCTGTGACAGACCTATCTCCAAGTGCCGCTCCTGTTTGTCGGGCAGGTCCCAATAGACGCCAATCTTCAGTGTATAGCCGTCGGGCTCGTCGTCCTTGCTAGTCTTCAGATTGGTCCAGAGATGGCTGAGCGATGGAATTTGCATCGGCGTGAAATCCGCAATACCCATGCCCAGGCCAGTTTTGTTCTTGGTTTGCAGCCAGCTGGATCGCCCTTTCTCGATCTCTAGCATAGTCTTGCAGAACTGCCAGATAGCGAGAGCTTGCAGAATCGAGGACTTGCCGGAGTTGTTTCCTCCAACAACAAGCGAAAGGCCTTGATCAATCTCTATCTCTGTGTCCCGAAACTGCTTAAAGCGATGTAGCGTGATCTTCTTTATATGCATGTATCCCCCCTAGAAATTTTTCATTTCCATTTGCGACGAAGTCAATGCTCAGCCGATTTCGTTCGGCGAATTCTCCGTACCCGCTACCGTAGCAGGAGGCGGAATGGAATTGGAGTGACCTAGGAGCTGGAGAGAAGATGCGCTCCCTTCAGTCTGACGGAGTAGGACAACTGCGCAGCAGGGGTAGCTGGCTAGAATTGTGTCCAATGTTCCACCACGATTGCCAGATTCTAGTTGGCGGCGCTCTATCGGGCAGACGAAGAGAGATCCTTGCATGCTGCGCAGTGTTGAGGGCAGCACATTGATTGATTTGGTTGACGGATTCGTCTGCATCGCCGCCATCTCTCAAAAGCAATGGGCCGATGTGCTTGAGGTCGTTCGCAGAGCCAAACCAATTTCGATATCATCAGATAGTCAAGAAAATCACCTCAAACGGTGGCGAGGACATGAACGCAATTGATCGAGATATCCTGATCGTCGGCTTGTTTATCGCTTCTTTTGCCGTCTTCTTTGTCGGGTGGGCCTGCTGGCTCGCTGCGCGTCGGCGGCCTTGCCGGCGATCTGAGCGGAAGGTCTGAGTGAGCCTCAGGGCTATTCACGCCTAGATCTTCTTGGTCTCAGTGCCGCTCGCCCAGGCTACTCGGGGCGTACCCCTAGTCGGTGCCCGAGAGTGTTCCCATAGTTGGGACGCCGATGTGTTCCCATAGTTGGCGTTCAAGTGCCCAACTATGGGCACGTGGCTAAGCGGTCCCATGCGGAGTTCCCTGAACGCCAGCCTTATTTATACACCAGTCAGTTCAATATTCAGGGTTGATTAGACCCCCTAACGGATAATTCACACCTGTCGACCGCCTCTTCTCTCTCCCCTCCCGGGAGGCGGCCGACGAAACCAAAATAATTAAAGGTGTGTCCCGATGAACAAGAATTCGCTGCTCGCCCTGGGTCTTCTGGCTGCTCTGCCGTTCGCTGCATCGGCAACCGATGGCCTGTCGTACAACTACGTTGAAGGCGGCTACGTGAACACCGATGCCAAGGGCGGCGACGCCGACGGCTGGAAGGTGAAGGGTTCCGTGGCGGTGCACCCGAACTTCCACATCTTCGGCGACTACAGCGCGCAGGAGACCGACAAGTTCAAGAATGACGTCGACCAGTGGCGCATCGGCGCCGGCTACAACTACGGCATCGCACCGAACACCGACCTGGTGGCTCGCGTTGCGTACCAGAAGTTCGACATGAAGCATGGCTTGGACTTCAACGGCTACTCGACCGAAGTTGGCGTGCGCACCGCGTTCAACCCGTACGTGGAAGGCTACGTGATGGCCGGCTACGAGGACTACACCAAGAAGCACGGCATCAACCCGGACGGCGAGTTCTACGGCCGTGTCGGCGCCACGGCCAAGTTCAACCAGAACTGGGGCCTGAGTGGCGAAGTGAAGCTGGCCAAGGCCGGCGACCGCGAGTGGTTCGTGGGCCCGCGCTTCACCTGGTAACAAACGCCTGTCGTTAGTGCGTGTTGTGCTGGCGTGTGACTCTCTCTCTCTCCCACACGCCAACCGAAGCCCGGCCTCGCGCCGGGCTTCACTTTTATGGGCCCCGTGGCGCCACAATGCGGCATGGGCGACCCTTCCTCTCTTGCAGGCACCGGCACGACCTACCAGGAGCATCTGGCGCCTGCGCCGCTGCGCGGCCACTTTGGCCAGCTGTGGCAGAGCCAGCTTCCTGCCGATGCCGATGGGCACATCACCGTATTGCCCGATGGCTGCGTGGATATCCTCTGGCGCGACGGTGCGCTGTTCGTCGTCGGCCCGGACCGCGTGGCCGCGCACCCGGCGCTGGCACCCGGTGCGCAGGTGCTGGGCGCACGCTTCCGTCCCGGCCAGGCATTGGCCGCGCTGGGCCTGCCCTTGGCCGGGATCATCGGCCAGGCCGTGCTACTGGCCGACCTGAAGGGCGCGTGGGCGAACAAGGCGGCGGCCTCCATCGGCGACACCGCGCCTGCACAGCGCCTGCAGCGAATGGCGCACTGCCTGCAACAGCACATGGGTGCGGCCGCGCTCGATACGCCGGCGCAGCGCGCCCATGTCCTGTTCCAGGCGCTCGCCGCGGGTAATGCCACGCTGGATACGCTGGCGGCGCACTTGGGCCTGAGCCCGCGCAGCCTGCGGCGTTTCAGCCAGTCGCAGTTCGGCTACGGCGCCAAGACGCTGGAGCGGATCCTGCGGCTGCAACGTTTCCTGCGCCACAGCCGTGCGCTGCCGCAGCACTCGTTGGCGATGCTGGCCGCTGATGCCGGCTATGCCGACCAGGCCCATCTCAGCCGCGAGGCGCGTGAATTGGCGGGCATGACCGCCAGCGAGCTGCGCCTGGAGTGGGGACAATGATGGCCGTTTTGTTCAAGACCACTGTGCTGCATTGATCGATGCTGGGCTCCCACCACGGAGCCACGCCATGAATCCTGCCGCGCCCCACGATGCCGAACGCCGCATCGACAACATCGAATTCAACGTCGCCGACATTGCCCGTAGCAAGCGCTTCTACGGCGGGGTGTTCGGCTGGCATTTCACGGACTACGGCACGGCCTACACCGAGTTCGACGACGGCCGTCTGAAAGGTGGCTTCGTGGCCGACGCGCCGGTGCGTGCCCACGGGGGGCCGCTGGTGATCCTCTACTGCGCGGACCTGGCCGATGCGCAGCAACGCGTAGTGGCCGCCGGTGGCGAGGTAGTGCAGGCGGTGTTCGCCTTCCCGGGTGGTCGCCGCTTCCACTTCCGCGATCTGGATGGCTACGAACTGGCGGTCTGGAGTGATGTGGACTGAGGCCTTCGTAGCTTCGCCGGTGGACGGAACGAGAACCGCTCCGTCCCCGGTCAGGCGGTTCCGCTATGATCGCCCGCACATCGCCACACGCGATGCGCCCGCCTCAAGCCAGCAGGAACCGCCGTGAACTCCCAGCCCGCACCGATCACCGCCGTCAACCACACGCTCGACAACGAGCCGCAGCAGATCACCGCGCCACTGACCCATTCGGCGGCGTTCCTGGTGCTGAAGGTGAAGGATGACGAGGCGTCGATCGCCAAGGCACGCGAGGTGCTGGCCAGCACCGACGACCTGATCAAGAACACCGCCATCCGCGAGATCGAACGCACCTTCACCTGCAACGTGGCCATCGGCCACCGCGTGTGGAAGCCGCTGGTGGGCACCACGCCGCCGCGCGAGCTGCAGCCGTTCCGCGAGATCAAGGGCGCGACCCATACCGCTGTGTCCACGCCAGGCGACCTGCTGTACCACATCCGTGCACGTACCATGGACCTGATCGTGGCGTTCGAGCGCAACCTGCTGATGGCCTTTGGCGATGCGGTGGAGACGGTCGATGACGTGGCCGGCTTCCGCTATTTCGATGGCCGCGACCTGCTCGATTTCGTTGACGGCACCGCCAACCCGGAAGGGCTGTCACTGCCGGAAGCCACCATCGTGGGCGAGGAAGACCCGGAGCATGCCGGCGGCAGTTACGTGGTGGTGCAGAAGTACCTGCACAACCTCGATGCCTGGCGCGCGCAGAAGACCGAAGCGCAGGAAGCGATCATCGGCCGCACCAAGCACGACAACATCGAGCTGGACGATGCGCCGGCCGATGCGCAGAAGTCGCACAAGACGCTGTGCACCATCGAGGATGCCGACGGCGAGCACGAGATCCTGCGCGACAACATGCCGTTCGCCAACCCGGGTCGCGGCGAGTACGGCACCTACTTCATCGGCTACACGCGCCGCCTGTGGGTGATCGAGAAGATGCTCGAGCGCATGTTCATCGGTAATCCCGCACCGCTGCATGACCGCATCCTTGATTTCTCCACCGCCACCACCGGCGTGACCTTCTTCGCGCCCTCGCGCAAGGTGCTGGCCGACCTGGGCGACTGATCGCGGCTCTCGTCCTTGCGCATGCTACTGGCCGCTCTGTTCCAGTAGATCCACGCCACGCATGGCGTGGCTCTACTGTGCCGCCATCTGCCTGTCATCTACCGCGCCGACCATCAGCCGTTGGATGAGAGCGCAGGGGCGGGCGATGGCGATGGCAAGGAACACAACCGGTGCACGCCGCTGGTGGCGGCCACTGGCCGCGTTGTTCGGCGCGTTGGCACTGGGGAGTGCCAGCGTTTCCGCGCAGGAAGCTCCTGCACACTGGATGGCCTATGCCGCCGCCGTGGGGGGGCAGCTGCAGCAGCGCCTGCAGCAGGAGCAGGACCCGCAGGCGCAGCGCGTGCTGGAATGGCTGCAGGCACATCCGGACGCACCGACGCCGCTACCGGTGAGCGTGTGGATCGCGGCGGATGGCCGCATCTCGAAGCTGGAATTCGACAGCCTGGGCGATGCCCAGGTCGACGCCGACCTGCGCGCGACCCTGCAGAGTGCACCCCTGCAGGCCGCGCCACCGGCCGACATGCGCCAGCCGCTGCGGCTGGGTTTGGTGCTTACCCAGTAGCAACTGTCTTGTCAGGGGCAGCCGAGGGCCACCTCGGCGTCTCGCTTACGGGCGTTGAGGATCACCAGCATTTTGCGCATGACCGCCACGAGCGCCACCTTGCTCGCTTTGCCCTTGGCCTTCAGGCCAGCGTAAAACGCGCGCAGCCTTGGCTCGTACCGGATGGCCGTCAGGGCCGCCATGTAAAGGGCTTCGCGTACCACCGCGCGCCCACCACTGATCCGCCGTTGGCCCTGCCAGGTGCCACTTTCGCGGTTCATCGGGGCCAATCCCACCAGCGATGCTATGGCCTTG